>NZ_LT630450.1:217500-517500 GCF_900116045.1 Desulfovibrio piger | reverse complement strand
CTTTAAGCAGTCGTTGAAGTTCTTCCATAAAAGCCGCGAGCAGGGCGTCCTGTCCCCTGACGGAACGGATGACTTCCCCCTTGCGGAAAATGATGCCTTTGTCGCGGCCGCCGGCCACGCCCAGGTCGGCCTCGCGGGCCTCACCGGGGCCGTTGACCACACAGCCCATGACCGCGACCTTGATGTCCGCCGTGGACTCGGCCAGCGCATCCTCCACGGCACGCGCCAGGCCGAAAAGGTCGATCTCCGTGCGGCCGCAGGTAGGACAGGAGATGATCTCCGGCCCGCGACGGCGCAGGCCCAGGGCCCGCAATATCTCCCAGGCCACGGTCACTTCCTCGGCAGGATCGGCCGTGAGCGAGACGCGCAGGGTGTCGCCGATGCCCTCATGCAGCAGGATGCCCAGGCCCACGGCGGACTTGACCGTGCCGCGCATGAGCCCGCCCGCCTCGGTGACGCCGATGTGCAGCGGATAATCGCAGGATCTGGCCAGCAGGCGATAGGCCGCGATGGTATCGAGCACCGAAGAGGACTTGAGGGAGATCTTAGTATCGTAGAAGCCCCGGTCCTCCAGCATGCGCACATGGCTGAGCGCGCTCTCCACCATGGCTTCCACGCAGGGGCCGCCGTATTTCTGCAGCAGATGCTTTTCCACGGAACCGGAATTGACGCCCACCCGGATGACGGCGCCGTTGGCCTTGGCGGCATCCACCACACGGTCCACATGCTCGCGTGGCCCGATGTTGCCGGGATTGATGCGCAGCCCCTCCAGCCCGGCCTCCAGGGCAGCCAGCGCCAGACGGTAGTCGAAATGGATGTCCGCGATGAGGGGCACGGGCGAACCGTCATGCAGGGCCCGCAAGGCCCTGGCCGCCGTCATGTCGGGCACGGCCACGCGCACCGCTTCGCAACCGCGGCGCACAAGGCGGTCGATCTGGGCCAGCGTGGCTTCCACGTCACGGGTATCGGTATTGGTCATGCTCTGCACCATCACCGGCGCGCCGCCGCCGATGGTCAGCTTGCCCAGCCTGATGCCCCGGCTGATACGTTTTTCCTGCATGGCAGACCTCGAAAATTTGGGTTTGCAGCAAAAGTGCCGCCAGTGTCTTATGCTATTTCAGCAGGCAAGCCAAGTCCTGTCCGGGGCGGAAACACGGCGGCGCCACTTTCCCGCCCGCCGGGCTGCCGCACCACGGCGTGCACCCGGTACCGGCTGCCCCGCTCCGGTACGGACTGTGCGGCTCCCGCTGCCGCCATACTTGCCAGCCGTACGGCTTTTGCCTATAAACTCCCCATTCCAACGACATGTTCCGGGCGCTCCTGCGCCTTTTTCCGCCTGCGCCACCGGCGCATGGCCCTGAACTTCCAAGCCCGCAAGGAGAGGCCATGTCCCTCAGCATCGGCATTGTGGGTCTGCCCAACGTGGGGAAATCCACCCTGTTCAACGCCCTGACCAAGGCGCAGAACGCGCAGGCCGCCAACTATCCTTTCTGTACCATCGAACCCAACAAGGCCACCGTGGCCGTGCCCGACGAGCGCGTGGACGCGCTTTCGGCCAAGGTCTCGCCCAAAAAGACCATCCACGCCAGTGTGGACTTCATCGACATCGCCGGCCTGGTGCGCGGCGCCAGCAAGGGCGAAGGCCTGGGCAACCAGTTCCTGGGCAATATCCGCGAATGCGCCGCCATCGTGGAAGTTGTCCGCTGCTTCGAGGATGAGAACATCACTCATGTGGACGGCAGCGTGGACCCCCTGCGCGACATCGACACCATCGAGACCGAACTGCTGCTGGCCGACCTGCAGAGCGTGGAACGCCGCCTGGAAAAGCTGCAGAAGATGGCCAAGGGCAGCAAGGACGCCAAGGCCGCCGCAGAGATCATGCAGGGCCTGCTGGAGCACCTCAATGCCGGTAACGGCGCCCGCTCTTTCGAGCTGCCCGACAACGAGACCTTCCTCCAGTCCTGGCGTGAACTGGGCCTGCTGACCGCCAAGCCCGTCATCTACTGCGCCAACGTGGACGAAGCCGCCGTGGCCGACGGCAACGACTTTGTGGCCCGCGTGCAGCAGCTGGCCGAAGAACGCCATTCCGGTTTCGCCTGCATCTGCGCCAAGCTGGAAGAAGAGCTGCAGGGCCTTTCCGCCGGGGAACAGGCAGAGATGCTTGCCTCCTATGGCATCTCGGAAAGCGGTCTGGTGCGCATCATCCGCACCGGCTACGACACGCTGGGCCTGTGCAGCTACTTCACCGCCGGTCCCGACGAAGTGCGCGCCTGGACCATCCACAAGGGCTGGAAGGCTCCCCAGGCCGCCGGTGTCATCCATACCGACTTTGAACGCGGTTTCATCCGTGCCGAAGTCATCTCCTATGCCGACTACATGAGCCACGAAAGCGAGGCCGCCTGCCGTTCCGACGGCGTGCTGCGCGTGGAAGGCAAGGAATATGTGGTGCAGGACGGCGACGTCATGCACTTCCTGTTCAACGTCTAGCCGCATCAGGCCAACGATCTTCACAGGGACGGCAACAGCCGTCCCTTTTTTATGCCGCCCGGCGGCCGCCATACAGGCGCCCATCCCCGCCCCGTGAGCGGATGGCCGCCTTTCCTTCCTTTTTTCCGTCTTTCCTCCGTCGTTGCGACGATCAGACAATTTTTAGCGTCGATCGGATATTTCCCCCCCGCCGCGGGCGCGCTAGGTTCGTTCCATGATCTTCCTCAAGGAGCTTGCCATGCGACGCAGATACCTTCTTCCCCTCCTGGTCATCCTCATGTTCCTGTTCCCGCTGCTGCAGGCGGAGAACAGCCCGGCCAAAGGCCTTGACGGGCGGCAGCAGAGCATGGTGCTCGTGTCCGCCTACACCGCCCGCGGCGATCTGGACCGCCTGCGCCCTGCCCTGGACCAGGCGCTGGATGCCGGGTTGAGCATCAATGAGATCAAGGAAGTCCTGACCCATCTGTATGCCTACATCGGCTTTCCCCGCAGCCTGAACGGGCTGCAGGTCTTCATGGAAGTCCTGGAGCAGCGCCGTGCCCGGGGCATCACGGACACCGAAGGAAAGGCCGCCTCTCCCCTGCCGCCTGACCTGGACCGGGAGGCGTACGGCGCCCGTGTCCGGGCCGACCTTGGCGGACAAAAGGAGATCCAGCCCCCGTCCGGCGTCCTGGCCTTTGCCCCGGTCATCGATACCTTTCTGAAGGAACATCTTTTTGCGGACATCTTCGCCCGTGACGTGCTCGACCGCAAAGAACGCGAACTGTGCACCATCGCCGCCCTGGCCAGCCTGCCCGGGCTGGGAGGCCAGCTGCAATTCCATATGGGGGCAGCCATGAACTGCGGGCTGGACCAGCAGGAGCTGGAGGGCTTCCTTGACCTGCTGGCGGCCCGTGTCGGCAGGCAGGAGGCGGATGCGGCCCGCGTTGTGGCCCGCAGGGTGCTCGCCTTACGCTGATGTTCCCACACCCAACGACGGAGGAAATACCATGTCCGTGAACAGACGACAGTTCATCAAGGCGGGCGGCCTTGCCCTGGGTTCCCTGGCTGTCCACAGTCTGCCGCTGCAGGCCCGACCCTCGGAAACGAAGGCCACCGTGTACTTCACGTCCGAGATCACGACGGAGAGCCTGCTGCGCATCTATGAAAAGGTCTGTGCCCCGTTGCAGGGGCGCATAGCCATCAAGCTCCACACCGGTGAGCCCCACGGCCCCAACATCCTGCCGCGCGACATGGTGCGGGCCCTGCAGGCCCGCATCCCGGACAGCACCATCGTGGAGTGCAACGTCCTCTACCCCAGTCCCCGCCAGACCACGGAAGGCCATCGCGAGACCCTGCGGACCAACGGCTGGACCTTCTGCCCGGTGGACATCATGGATGCCGACGGCGACGTCTCCCTGCCCATCCCCGGCGGACGGCACCTCAAGGAAGTGGCCGTGGGCAAGAACCTGCTCAACTATGATTCCATGCTGGTGCTGACCCACTTCAAGGGCCATACGATGGGCGGTTTTGGCGGTTCGCTCAAGAATATCGCCATCGGCTGCGCTTCCGGCAAGACCGGCAAGGCGCAGCTGCACAGCGACGGCACCAATCTGTGGGCGGGCGGCCCGCTGTTCATGGAGCGCATGGTGGAAGGCGGCAAGGCCATTACCACCCACTTCAAAGGACATATGGCGTACATCAATGTCCTGCGCCGCATGTCCGTGGACTGCGACTGCGCGGGGACCGGCGCCGCCGAACCCACCGCCCCGGATATCGGCATCCTGGCCTCCACCGATCTGCTGGCCGTGGACCAGGCGTCCGTGGACATGGTCTATGCCCTGCCCGAAAGGCAGCGCCATGATCTCGTGGAACGCATCGAAAGCCGCAGCGGTCTGCGCCAGCTGGAATACATGGAGGCCCTGGGCATGGGCCATGCCCGCTACGATCTTGTTTCCCTGTCCTGACAGGAGGTCATGTCATGCGACGTTTCCTTTCCCTGCTTGCCCTGTGCGGCGGCCTGCTGGCCGCTGTCTGCACCGAGCCTGCCAGCGTATCCGCCCAGGAACGCGGCCAGACGATCATCCGCTGCGGGCAGCAGACGCCCGTCAAAGGTTCTCCCCGCTTTTTCACCGGGACCGTGCGCATCGATCCCCTGTACGCCGCCAACAACGCCATGCGCTCCAGCGGCGGCAGCGTCACCTTTGAGCCCGGCGCCCGGTCCCACTGGCATGTCCACCCTGTGGGGCAGGTGCTCATCGTCACCGCCGGGATCGGCCTGACCCAGGAATGGGGCAAGCCCATCCAGGAGATCAGGGCCGGAGACGTGGTCATCTGCCCGGCCAAGGTCAAGCACTGGCACGGAGCCGCCCCCGGCAGCGCCATGACGCACATCTCCATCTGCGAAGAAACAGAGCCCGGCAAGGTCGTGGAATGGCTGGAACCCGTTACCGACAGCCAGTACGCCGGCCGTTGAGCACAAAGGAGATCGACATGGAAAAGCACACCAACGGACGCCGTCAGATCCTGATGGCCCTCGCATCCCTCGCAGGCGGCCTGCTCCTTCCGGGCACGGGCCGCGCTGCCCTTCAAACGCAGGAGGCACACCACATGCTTGTCGTCTTTTATTCCCATACGGGCAATACACGCGCCATCGCCCGGCATATCCAGGCCCTGACCGGCTGTGACCTGCTGGATCTGGAACCTGTCACGCCTTATCCCCGCGACTATGACACGGTCGTCAGCCAGGCCAAGAAGGAAAAGCAGCAGGGCTTCCTGCCGCCGCTGAAAAATCCGCTGGACATGGTCAGCCGCTATGACGTCATCCTTGTGGGATCGCCCAGCTGGTGGGGCACCTTTGCCGGTCCGGTACGCACCTTCCTGTCCACGGCGGCCCTGGACGGAAAAACGCTCGTCCCCTTCATCACGCACGAAGGGTCCGGCCTTGGCAGCGCTCCTGCCGACCTGCGCCGCCTGTGCCCTGCCTCGCAGATACGCGAAGGGCTGGCCGTGCGCGGCAGCCGGGTGGATGGCGCCCGCCAGCAGGTGGAATCCTGGCTGCGGAAGACGGGACTGCTGTCCGCCCAGTAAGGATGCCTGCGGGACATCCCCTGCTGTTCCGCGCGCCTCTGCCCCGGAAAAGCGGAGGACAGCGGGCGGATACCGGCCATTCCGGCAAGAACCGGCATGCCTGGACAAAAAAGGATGCCGTCCTCCTGAAGAGGAAGGGCGGCAGGATGTCTCCTGCCGCCCTCTTCGTCACAGTTCCATGCTTTTGGAAAAAAGATGCATGACGGCCACTCCGGCGATGATGAGGCCCAGTCCGATCATGGCCGGTGCATCCAGCTTCTGGTGGAAGAAAAACCAGCCCACCAGGGAAACGATGACCACGCCTATGCCTGACCACAAGGCATAGGCGATGCCCACGGGCACATATCTGACCACCACCGAAAGCAGATAAAAAGCCAGGGCATACCCGCCGATACAGAGCAGCGACGGCAGCAGGCGGGTAAAGCCCTGCGTTTCTTTCAACAGCGATGTGGCCACGATCTCCGAGCCGATGGCCAGCAGGAGCAGCAACCAGTGCACGGCCCTTCCCTACCCCTCCTGTGCCAGCAGCGCGGCCTCATACAGGCCTTCGGCCAGCGTGGGATGGGCATGGATGGTATGGGCCACCTGCTCCAGGGTCAGGCCGTTGGCCACGGCCAGGGCGGCTTCCGCCACCAGGTCCGAGGCATGGGCACCCGCGATGTGCGCCCCCAGCAGACGGCCGCTGTCCGTGGCTGCCACCAGTTTGAAGAAGCCCGGCAGCTCGCCCATGGCCTGGGCCTTGCCCAGCTCGCGCATCTGGAAGGTGACGCAGCGCACGTCCAGGCCCTGTTCACGGGCCTGCTGCTCGCTCAGGCCCACGCTGCCCACTTCGGGCGAGGTGAACACGCCGGACGGCACGGCATCATAGCGCATGGCACGCGGCTTGCCGCACAGGCTCTCCACCACGCACAGGCCTTCCATGGCCGCCACATGGGCCAGCATCACCCGGGAGGGGCCCAGCAAATCGCCGATGGCGTACACTCCGGGCAGGGACGTCTTCAGGGCATCGTCCACCACGACCCAGCCGCGGCGGTCGGTCGCAATACCGGCCTCGGCCAGTCCCAGGCCTTCCGTGGCCGGGCAGCGACCCACGGTCACCAGCACCATGTCGGCTTCAACGGGCACTTCCTTCTGCTGGGCGGGCGTGGGCTTGTCCACGAAGGGAGAGGCCGTCAGCGTGGCGCGCACCACGCCCTCCTCTACCCGCACATCCCTGAGGGTACGGCCCAGCTCACAGGCGATGCGGCGCTTCTTCATCTCGCGCTGCAGCAGGGTGCTGACATCGGCATCCATGGACGGCATGGGCAGCAGGCGGTTCTGGCCTTCCACCACGGTCACCTGCGCGCCGAAGGCGCGATAGATAAAGGCCATCTCGCAGCCGATGACGCCGCCGCCCACGATGACCAGGCGCCGGGGTACACGGTCCAGCTGCAAGGCATCGTCGCTGCTCAGGATGTGGGTGTGGTCGAACGCCAGGCCGGGCAGCTCCGCCACCCGGGAGCCGGTCGCCAGGATGAGGGCGTCGTTCTCCACCACTTCCACGCTGCCGTCGGCCATGCCCACCTCCACATGGCGGGCATCCAGCACCCTGCCGTGACCAGTGCACAGGCGCACTTTGAGGCGGGCACAGGTCTTTTCCAGACCGCCGCGCAAAATGTCGACGACCTTTTCCTTGCGGGCCAGCACAGCGGCCGGATCCACGCGGGGCGTGCCTTCGCAGGTGATGCCGAACTCGGCCAGACGCAGGGCGGTCTCCAGGGCCTCGGCCGAAGCCTTGAGGGTCTTGGTGGGGATGCAGCCGGCATTGAGGCAGGTCCCGCCCAGACGGGCGGCCTCCACCAGCGTCACTTCCATGCCCGCACGGGCAGCGGCAAAAGCCGCCGTATAGCCGCCGGGGCCACCACCGATGACGGTCAGACGTTTCATGCAGCCTCCTGTTGCGCTGATTTGTCTTTTCAATATCCTGAATTTTATAAATTTCACTGCAAGGATAGTGACCCATCCCATCTGCCCGGTCAAGGCCCGCGGCAAAACGGATGCCCCCATGCGGTGCGCGCTGGCATGCGGCAGCCCGCTGGATGCCATGCCCGCAAACGGACCGCCAGGCCGGCGTCATGCGCTCGCCCGGCGCATGGTACCGTATGAGAAGCGGAAAGCCATCCACATGCGGGGCCCCCGCAGCCATCACCTACTTGCCGTGCCTGGCATGCCACTGGTCGGAATTGGGGAAGAACAGGGGCTGACCGTACGTGTCCTTGCCGAAATCACGGATGATGGTCTGGGCTTCATCCTCCACCAGCCAGTCCGCGAACTTCAGGGCGGCATCCTTGTGGACCTGGGGGAACTTGTCGGGATTGACCCGGATGATGGCGATGAGATTGAGCATGATGGGGTCGTTCTCCACCAGCGGCACCACCGTGACCGTATCCTTGAGGGTCAGCCAGGTGGCACGATCCATCAGGGTGTAGGCCTGCTTTCTGTCCGTATACAGCGTCGTGGCCTTGTTGCCCTTGGCACCGTCGGCATAGACCTCATACCAGGTGCCTGCGGGCTGGATGCCGGCAGCCTGCCAGATGTCCATTTCCTTGACGTGGGTGCCGGACCTGTCCCCGCGGGAAACGAAGGGGGCACCGGCCCTGGCGATGGCGGCAAAGGCTGCGGCAGCGCTCTTCATGCCCTTGATGCCCGCCGGGTCACCGGCAGGTCCCAGGATGACGAAGTCATTGTACATGACATCGCGACGATCCACGCCGAAACCGGCGGCCACAAAGGCGTCCTCAAGCTTGCGGGCGTGGACCATCACCAGGTCGAAGGCCCCGCTCTCGGCCTTTTTCAGGGTCTTGCCGGTCCCGGCTTTTTCCATGCTGATGGTGATGCCGGTCTTTTGGCTGAAGGTGTCGGCCAGCAGCGGCAGGATGCCGGCATCCACCGGGCCGATGGTGCTGGAGATCCTCAGGCTGTCCGCAGCCTGGGCGGGGATGGAGAAGGGGAACAGACACAGCAGGCAGACCAGGCTGGCCATGCGGGAAAACTTCATGCTTTTCCTCCTGATGGGCTTGCAGCCGGACGGGATGCCCGGCCTTCCGTCACTTCCGGTCACTGTGCCCCAAAAAAAACTTTCGGACAATACGCCGGTCGCATGCCGGCTCATGACCGGCAGGGACACGGGGGCATTCATGTATCCCTTCCGGCTTTGCCGGTCCGGGCAGCTGTGCCCGCAGGCGATACATTCATGCTCTTTTTTTGCCAAATCCTCTCTTTCACTGTTCAGGTCACGGCAACTTGCTTATATTTGAAACGTTACGGCCTTTTTCAACGAAGGATGTCCCCATGCTCGACCCGCACGCCGAACTGCTCCGCATCAATGCCCGCATCAAGGAGATCCTGCTCCGGCACATGCCCGACACGGGCACATATGACAGTCCCGTGCCCGGCCTGGTCACGCGCAGGCTCGAAACCTGCCACACCACCACATGCCTCGGCAAACCTTCAGCATCCATCATCGTGCAGGGAGAAAAGATCGCCATGCTGGGGGACAGGGAGATCCATTACGGAGAAGGACAGTGCCTGGTCACGGGTATCGACATGCCCAACGCCTTCCGCGTCCTCAAGGCCTGCCGTGAGCATCCTTTCCTGGCCATGTCGCTGGAGCTGGACAGGAGCCTGACCGGCCAGATGGTCAAGGACATGGCCGATGCCGCCCCGCCCCCGGCCCGCCCGGACAGCGGTGTCAGCCTGGGGACGAGCAGCCCTGAACTTCTGGACGCTTTCCTGCGGCTGGCCCGGCTCCTGGACACACCGGAAAGGATCCCCATCCTTGCGCCGCTGGTCATCCGCGAGATCCACTACCTGCTGCTCATCGGCCCGCAGGGAGCCGGTCTGCGCCAGCTCAACACCCACGGCACCCAGGCCAACAGCATCGCCCGGGCCACGGACTGGCTCCGCAAGAACTACCGCACCCCCCTGCTGGTGAGCCAGCTGGCCCGCCAGGTCAATATGGGGACATCGACCTTCCACCGGCATTTCAAGGAGGTCACGGGCATGAGCCCGCTGCAGTACCACAAACGGCTGCGCCTGTATGAAGCCCAGCGCCTGATGCTGGCCGGCGAGATGGACGCGGGCAGCGCGGGACTGGCCGTAGGCTACGAAAGTACGGCACAATTCAACCGGGATTACAAACGCCTGTTCGGCGAACCGCCCCTCCGCGACCTGAAAAGGATGCGCCGCCACGACGCCTGCCTGCCTGACAACTCCCACTGAGCGCCGAAAAACGTATTGCAAGGCTCGGGGAAACTGCGTAAGAAAAGTTCCTGCCTCTCACGGCAGGATTCAACGTTTTTTGCGCTATGCGCACACAGAGCACAGAGGAGTGCACCCATGTCTTACGCTCAACGAGTCATTGAAGGCCTGAAACAGAAGTACGCCAGCGAACCTGTCTTCCTCCAGGCCGTGGAAGAAGTGCTGATGACCCTCCAGCCCCTGCTGGACAAAGACGCCAAGTACGAGAAGAACAAGATCCTCGAGCGCATCACCGAGCCCGAACGCATCATCAGCTTCCGTGTGGAATGGGTGGACGACAAGGGTGAGATCCAGGTCAACCGCGGCTACCGCGTGCAGTACAACTCCGCCATCGGCCCCTACAAGGGCGGCCTGCGCTTCCATCCCAGCGTGAACCTGGGCATCCTCAAGTTCCTGGGCTTCGAACAGATCTTCAAGAACTCCCTGACCGGTCTGGCCATCGGCGGCGGCAAGGGCGGCTCCGACTTCGATCCCAAGGGCAAGTCCGAGAACGAAGTCATGCGTTTCTGCCAGGCCTTCATGACCGAGCTGCACCGCCACATCGGTGCCACCATCGACGTGCCCGCCGGTGACATCGGCGTGGGCGGCCGTGAAGTGGGCTACATGTTCGGCCAGTTCAAGCGCCTGACCCGCAGCTATGAAGGCGTGCTGACCGGCAAGAACCTGCTCTTCGGCGGTTCCCTGGCCCGTACGGAAGCCACCGGTTACGGCGCTGTGTATTTTGCCCAGAACATGCTGGAAGACCGCGGCGAAAACCTGGAAGGCAAGGTCTGCGCCGTTTCCGGTGCCGGCAACGTGGCTACCTACTGCTGCGAAAAGCTGCTCCAGCTGGGCGCCAGGCCCGTCACCGTGTCCGACTCCCGCGGCATGATCTATGATCCCGAAGGCATCAAGGTCGATGTGCTCAAGCAGGTGAAGGAAGTGGAACGCGCTTCCCTGACCCGCTACGCCGAACTGGTGCCCACCGCCAAGCACACCCCGGTGGCCGAATACCCCGAAGGCCGCAATGCCGTGTGGTCCGTGCCCTGCTTTGCCGCCTTCCCCTGCGCCACCCAGAACGAACTGAACCTGGCCGACGCCAAGACCCTGCTGGCCAACGGCTGCAAGTGCGTGGCCGAAGGCGCCAACATGCCTTCCACCCTGGACGCCGTGCACGCCTTCCTGGAAGCCGGCATCGCCTACGGCCCGGCCAAGGCTGCCAACGCCGGCGGCGTGGCCACCAGCCAGCTGGAAATGCAGCAGAATGCCGGCATGCAGAGCTGGACCTTCGAGACCGTCGACGGCAAGCTGAAGGACATCATGGGCAATATCTACAAGAACGCTGCCGCGACCGCCAAGGAATTCGGCCAGCCCGACAACCTGGTGCTGGGTGCCAACATCGCCGGCTTCCGCAAGGTGGCCGATGCCATGATCGCTCAGGGCGTCTGCTAGACCTGTTTCCCGACTCTCATGAAAAAAGCCCGGCATGGCCGGGCTTTTTTCATGGCTCTCCTCCGCAGCCGCCGCAGCCGTACGGGCGTCCCGGCCTACCAGTCCTCGTTATGGACGCGCTCGGCGCGGAAACGCTCAACGGCCTTGAATTCCTGGTCCGTATGCCCAAGGACGATCAGGCTCAGGGGCCGGACACTTTCCGGCATATGGAAGATCTCGCGGAACGGCCGGGCCCTGTCCTCGACGGGGTGCAGGCCGCACCAGACCGTGCCGATGTTCAGGGCACGCGCCGCCAGCATGAAATTCTGCGTGGCCGCCGAACAGTCCTGGACCCAGAAGCCGGGGGTCTTCTCTTCGTTCAGGTCGGCGCAGATGATGACGGCTGCGGCCGCCCCTGCCGCCATCTTGGCATAAGGATGGACCTCCGCCACCCTGCGCAGCATCTCGCGGTCACGGATCACGACGAAATGCCAGGGCTGGCGGTTGTTGGCGCTGGGGGCGCACATGGCAGCCTCCAGCATGCGGTCCATGTCTTCCTGGCTGACGGGTTCCTCAGTGAAGGAACGGATGCTGCGCCGGGTCCTGATGGCTTCAAACACGTCCATAAGTACTCCCTTGCGGCTTTGGCCGCCTTTTTTTATGATGGCTCCCTTGCAAACGGCATGCCCAGCCGGTCCGGGAGCGACGCATGCCGTGCGGGTTCGCACCTGCACCGGAGGTACACATGCATTTTGAACTGCTTGATGAACTGGTCATCATTTTCCTGCTTTCCATCGTCGTCAATCTTGTATGCAACAAGATAAAGCTGACGGCAACCGTGGGATTTCTGCTGACCGGTGTTTTGTGCGGGCCTTCCCTGCTGGGCATCGTGGACAGCCAGTCCATCAGCGACGTGGCGGAACTGGGCGTGGCCATGCTGCTGTTCACCATCGGCATGGAACTGTCCGGCGATGCCCTGAGCCGCCTGAAACGCCCCGTGTTCCTTGGGGGCAGCCTGCAGATCGGCCTGACGGTCCTGGCCGTAGCCGGGCTCACCACCTTGCTGGACGGTACCAGCCTGCCCAGCGGCATCTTCTGGGGCTGTCTCGTGGCCCTGTCCTCTTCGGCCATCGTCCTGCAGATCTTCCAGCAAAAAGGCATCACCAGCACGCCGACGGGGCGCCTGTCCCTGGCCATCCTCGTTTTTCAGGACATCATGGTCGCGCCCATGATGCTCTGTGTGCCCCTGCTGTCCGGGCATTTCCACATGGCTCCCCTGGACATGCTGCTTTCGGTGCTGAAGGTAGGGGGCATCCTCGGGGCCGTGCTGCTGGCCGCGCATCTGGGCCTCAACCGTTTCATGGAAGCGGTCATGCGCACCCGTTCGCGCGAGCTGCTCTTCCTTTCCACGCTGGGAACCTGTTTCGGCATGGCCCTGCTGACCCACAGCCTGGGCCTTTCCCTTTCGCTGGGGGCCTTTCTGGCGGGCCTCATGCTGGCCCGTTCCCAGTACAGCATGAGCGTCATCTCGGGCATCATGCCCTACCGTGACGTGTTCATGAGCCTGTTCTTCATCTCCGTGGGCATGATGCTGGACCTGTCCTTCTTCCTCCAGCACGTCTGGGCCATCCTGTTCAATACCCTGCTGTTCATCCTGATCAAGAGCCTGCTGACCATGCCCGCCGTCCTGGTGCAGGGCTACCCGCTGCGCACGGCCATCCAGACGTCCCTCAGCCTCGCGCAGGTCGGGGAATTTTCCTTCGTGCTGGCCGCCTCCGGTCTGGCCGCCGGCCTGCTCAACGATATCGGCTACCAGTCCTTCCTGGCCCTGAGCGTCATCACCATGATGCTCACGCCCTTCCTCATCAACCTGGCTCCCCGCGCCGCTGCCCTGCTGACCAGAGGACGCGGCAAGGAAGCCGCCAGCCCGGAAGACGAACAGCAGAAGACAAGCAGCCTCAAGGATCATCTCATCATCGTGGGCTTCGGCATCAGCGGCAAGCATCTGGCCCAGGTGGCCAAGGAGTCCGGCATCCCCTACATCATCCTGGAGATGAACCCCGAGACCGTGAGCCGCTACAAGAACAAGGAGCCCATATCGCACGGGGATGCCTCACAGCCCGTCATCCTTGAGCATCTGGGAGTCTATACGGCCCGGGTCCTGGCCATCATCATTTCCGACCCGGCGGCCGTGCGCGCCATCACCCTGGAAGCCCGGCGCATGAACCCCGACCTCTATATCGTGGCCCGCACCCGGTTCATCACCGAGGTCGCCCCGCTGCGCCGCCTGGGAGCCAATGTGGTCATCGCCGAGGAGTTCGAGACCTCCATCGAGGTGTTCAACCAGGTGCTGACCCAGTATCTGGTGCCCCGTCAGGACATCGACGCCTTCTCCGCCCGCCTGCGCCAGCAGAACTACCGCATGATCCGGCGCATGAGCAGTGCCGCGGACAGTCTGGAAAGCGTTGCCAGCCGTCTGCCCGAGATGGGCGTGCAGACCATGCGCCTGGAAGCGGGCTCGCCCCTGTGCGGGCTCAGCCTTGCCCAGAGCAATCTGCGCCGGGAACATGCCGTGACCGTGGTGGCCGTGGCCCGCGGCGAGCAGGACGTGATAGCTTCCCCGCCCGCCGACTTCGTCATGGAGGCCGGCGACTTGCTCTACCTGTTCGGCAAAACGGACAAGCTCTTTGCCGTCAAGCCGGTCATCTGTGCGGCACCCGCCGATCCCGGCGCTGCGGGCGCACAGAAAGTTCCCCAGGCCTGATGCCGCGGCAGGGACACAAGTTTCCGCCATGTCCGGGCCCAGGCTTGCACTTGTCCCTGTCAGCCCGTATATTCGACTTTCCGCCGGCTGTGCCGGGACAATCCCTTATGGAGGGCATGGATGCTTTCTTTCACCGCCATCCGGGACGTACTCCAGCGATCCCGCAGCATCGCCATCGTTGGCGCCAAGGACAGGGCCGGCCAGCCCGTGGACAGGGTGGGACGCTACCTGATGGACAAGGGCTACACCATCTTCCCGGTACATCCCGTGCGCAAGACCGTCTGGGGCCTGACGGCCTATCCCGATCTGGCGTCCCTGCCCCGGCCGGTGGACATCATCGACCTTTTCCGCGCTCCCCGGTACTGTCCCGCCCATGCGCAGGAGGTGCTGGCCCTGCCCTGGAAGCCCCGCTGCTTCTGGATGCAGGAAGGCATCCGCTCCACCGAGGCACGGGCCCTGCTGGAACCCGAGCATATCCTTGTGGTGGAAGATCTCTGCATCATGGTCGAGCACACCCGCCTGCTTCCTTCGCCAAAACAATTCTGAGGATATCGAAATGAGCCAAGAAACCCAGGCCTTTTCCTGCAAGATGTGCGGCCACTGCTGCAAGGGAAAAGGCGGCATCGTCGTCAGCCCGTCAGACCTGAAGCGGCTCTGTGCCACCCTCCACATGGAGGCGGAAGAGGTGATACGCCGGTTCGGGGAATATGCGGGGAGCAAGCTCAAGATCCGCGTGGGTGAGGACGGCTACTGCATCTTCTTCCGGGAAGGCAAAGGCTGCATCGTCCATGAAGGCAAACCGTCCATCTGCAAAGCCTGGCCCTTTTTCCGGGGCAACATAGAAGATCCCGTCAGCCTGCATCTGGCCAAGGAGTTTTGCCCCGGCATCCCCAAAGAGATCAGTCATGCCGACTTTGCCGCCCAGGGAAGACGGTACCTGCAGGAGAACGGCCTGCTGGCCAATGACGGCAGCTGTGAGGCCAATGCCCTGATCCTGGACAAATAAGCGCCCTGGACCTGACTCAGACTGCAGCAGCCCGGAAGAGCATCTTCCGGGCTGTTTTTCATGATCCGGGCCGCTGTTCCGCCGCTTTTGCCGCATCCAGATCCGCCTGCATGCGCTCTGCCTGCAACTGCCGCACACGGCGCAAAAAATCGTCGCGATATCCGGCCGCCTGCCCGGGAGACGGCGCTCCATCGCGGAGGCGCCGTTCGACGGCGGACCGCCGTGCTTCGGGAACATGCTCCAGCAGGGCCGTGCGCACGGCAGGTCCGCACGCATGCAACACACCGGCCAGAGCCTCGCCGGACGTTTCCTCCAAAGCTTCTTCCAGCAGGCCGTCCTCCAGTGTCAGGCAGTCCTCGGGACTGTGTACCATCCTGCCCAGCAGCGAAGGCAGGCGGGAAGCCTGCTTCTCCAGAGCCGACAGCAGCTCCGTACCCGCATCCCTGCCGGCAGCCGCCACGATCTCCGCCGCCACCTGCAGGCCGGGCTGCCAGTCCTGTGCGGATCGTTCCGCAGCCTGCCGGGCGAGCACCCTGTCCATCTCATCCAGTATGTCCGCATCCACCGGGGCCAGGCCGCCGATATGTTCCAGCAGCAGGGAACGCATGTCCGTCGGCAGGCGCATGAGCAGACCCGCCGCCTGGGATGCGGAAAGGTGGCCAAGAATCAGCGCCAGTGTCTGGGGATGCTCCTGCCGCAACAGCTGATAGAGCTGCCCCGGGCGCATCCGCTCCAACGTTTCGAACGGACGCACAGCCTTCTCCGGGGACCAGCCGCGCATGGCCTCCCGGGCCTCACGCTCTCCCAGACAATAGGCCAGCAGGCGCCCGGCCAGCTCCCTGTCCGCACCGATACCGCCAGCCTGCATCTCAAGGAATACACGGGCTTCCCTCAGGGTGGCCCGCACACCGCTTTCAGGTATATGCGGCAGGCAGGCCATGGCCGTCGTGATCCGGGTCACCTCCTGCCGCTGCATGCCGCCCAGCATGGCTGCGGCCACCTCCTCGCCCACGTCCAGCAGGAAGACGGCACAGCGCTGGCTGCCTGTCAGTTGCGGCCCCTGCCCTCCCGCTGGCCCTGACGGCCCTTTGGACGCCGCATCTTCCTGTGCCAGCCAGTGCCGCAGCAAGGCCGCCCCGTGCCCGGGATGCTCCCTGACACAGGCTTCCGTCTGCTGGCGTACGCTGCCGTCGTCGCCTGCCTCCCTGCCATCCGCCCCTGTCCCGCCCGGCAGGAAGGTTTCGGACACCCCGGAAGGCGCGGAAGGGCAAGGCCCACGGCGACGCAAGCAAAAGAACGCGGCTGCACAGGCCAGAGACAGGACAAGGCAGGCCAGGGCCAGGCCCCGCAGGACAGCCCCGTCCCGCCGGGCAGGCAGGAAACAGACCCGCAGCGTATCGCCCCGCTCTTCTTCCAGCGCGCAGGCCTGCCGCAGCAGGGCCTCAAGATGCGGTCGCACGGCTTCCGGGACCGCATCTTCCTCCAGCAGCACCGAGACCGTACGGCTGGCCCGGCCCTTTCCCGTTTCTGCACCATTCCGGCTGACGAGCACATCTGCCCTGCCGCAGTCCAGCAGGGGGCGCAAGACCCGCAGGGCCTGCCGTTCAAGAGCCAGTTCCTGTTCCCGGAGGGCCGTTTCGTCTGTCTCATCCGCGGGATACAGGCGCCGCCCCTCCGGGTCGAAGACAAGGACATGGCGTTTGTCCGGCCCGTCCGGCACCAGAGCCAGGGCATCCAGCATCCTGTCCAGCGCCGCCGCATCCGGCATGGCCTCCGGCCGGACAGGCTCCAGGACGATGACTACCCCGGGCTGCCAGCTCCGGGGAGAAAGTTGCACCCGCGCCTGGCGGATGCAGGAAAATTGTTCCAGCTGCCGGGCCAGCAGCGTCTCCCGCTCATGGCGAAGGGCGACCGCCCTTTCATCGGCGGAACACGCGCCCTTTCCCTGCAAGGACAAGCCCCCCAAAAGCACGGTCAGCAGCAGGAAGACGAACGCGGCCACCGCAACGGCGGCCTGCCGGGCACGTCCTGTCGCCCTGTGGCGCTCCTGAATGTTGCTGCTGTCCGACACGGTCAGATTTCCCCCTGGATAGTTGTATCCACACTCAACTAGCAAAGAGGATGCCATTTATAAATAATCATTAATTACAGTATATTGAATATCTTTCTCATAATGACTGCGCGTGAACATTCAAAAAAATGACGCACTCGGCTTCCCGGAACAGCTCCACGCTGTCCGCCTCATCTCCCGGCAGACAGCCGGCGCCGCAGGTACACCATATCACGCAAAAGAACGCCCTCTTCCACGATGGGCCGGGGATAGTTGCGGGTGAAGAACGCAGGGATGCGGTCAAACGGCACAAAACCACAGGCCCGGTAAAATGCCAGCGTCGAGGGGACTTCTCCTGTGCCCAGCTGCAGACTGTGGCAGGACGAGGCATAGCGCGCACAGACAAACTCTATCAACGCCTTGCCGTAACCGCGTCTGCGCCAGGCGGCTGCCACGGCCAGGTTCTTGATCTCCGCCACGCCCCCGCTCTCCCGGGTCACGACGCAAAGCCCCCGGGCATCCGGGTCATGGAGGACGAACAGCTCCCCGCGCTCCAGATAACGGTCTATCATGGCCTCGCTCTCATCCCCTACGAGCAAGAGCGGCAACCAGATTTTTTTATGACTGCGGACATGGACGATATCCATCTCTCCTCCCGTATCCCTGTCTTTCCTTACGGTCGCGCGGCCTCGCCCATCCGCCCGTGTCCCGTTCGCCATCCTTCCGCCATAAAAAAAGGAGGCCATCCGTCCAAGGGGGCCTCCTCTCCGTGCCGTCCGGCAACCGTCACAATTTCATCTGGCCGTCCGTGACCCCCAGGCCGCGAAGGCGCAGATAGATCTCCGCGCAGGCCCGGGCATCGGAGCCGGCGTGATGGTGGTCCAGCGGGATGCCGAAGTAGTCACAGACGCTGTCCAGCGCCCGCGACGCCAGCGGCAGGCTGCGGCGTGCCCCTTTGAGCGTGCACAAAAAAGGCAGCTGCGGCTGTACAAGCCCCAGAGCCTGGCAGGACGCATGCAGCACCCTGCGGTCGAAGCCGGCATTGTGGGCCAGAAGGGCCTGCGCGCCTTCCATAAAAGCAGCGAGTTGCGGCCACAGTTCCGTGAAGGTCGGGGCATCCTTCAGCAGGGGCCAGGTCAGGCCGTGCACATGGGTGAACAGAACACGGGAGGACGGCGGACGGATCAGGCTGTAAAAGCGGTCCGTCACCACACCGCCCTCGATGCGGCAAAGGCCCACAGCGCAGGCGCTGTGGGCCGCATAGCCGGAAGTTTCAAAATCAAGGGCCACATACCGGCCTGTCATCATACGGGGCTACTCCTTGCCCTCCGCCGCGCTGCGGGCAGCCTCGGCGATGCGGTCGGCGATGTAGGCACGCATGGCGTCATCATCTTCATCCAGATTGAAGCAGCAGGCATCCTCGCCCATGAGCCCGGCCGGCACATAGTCGCCCAGCTCGTCAGGATCCTGGATCATGTCGGCATAAAAGCAGACCGACAGCCAGCGGCTTTCCGGTTCGTCATCCACCACATCCACCAGAACGAACAGCTCTCGCCGTTTCTGGGCGGCATTGCGCGCACGCAGCGAATAGCTGACGCCCGGGCGGGCCTTGAACTCCAGCGAAACGTTCTCCAGGCCCGCCAGATAGTCACGATATGCCAAGAAGGCCGCGCGGGCATTCAGGGGATCGCTCTGCCAGGCCTGCACCAGTTCTTCAACGCCCTTGCTCCAGTCAGCGGACATATGAACACTCCTTTGTCTGCTCTTTGCCACGGCGCACCGCATGCGGACGAAACGGCCCCGTCGTGAGTCCGGGCATCTCCTTTTCGTGCACAGTCCGACCATGTGGCTGCGCACGCGTCCTTGCTCTGCGGACCGCATGTCCGCCGGATCAGGGAATGCCCCATCGTGGGGATAATGCCCGTGCTCCGCAGCCTTTGTCAAGGCAGGGGAAGTCCCCTCTCCCTGCAGACAGTCTGCCGGGGCGGCATCTTCCGGTCTCGCTGTCCGGCATGCCCGCGGCCTGCAGGCGAACGGGGATGGACGGGATTGTCATCCCAGACCGCTGCGGGATGGCCGCGCGAGCGGCCCTGCGCTCCATACAGCCCCCGCCGGGCTCCTTGTGCCATGACCGCCGCAGAAAGCCCAAAAAAGGAGGGGCTCCAGAAAGCCCCTCCCGCATGACGGCGGCCGTTACCCGCCGCCGGACGTTCAGCCTGTACGGGTCTAGTCCCAGACCACCAGCCCGATCTGGTAGGCTGCTACGGAGACGGCAAAGGCCAGCAGCGTATTGAAGACCATGCTGAAGATCAGCCAGCGCCAGCCCCCGGCCTCACGCTGGATGACCACCAGGGAGACGAAGCAGGGCGAATACAGCAGCACGAAGAGCATCAGGGAAAGGGCCGTGGCCTTGTTCCAGTTGGGGTTGCTCCGCAAAAGCTGGCCCAGGTTCTGGGCATCTTCGGGATCCACATCACCAAGGGAGTACGCCGTGCCCATGGTGGAGACAACAGCTTCCTTGGCGGCCACACCGGCCAGCAGGGCGATGTCCGTACGCCATTCAAAACCGGCGGGCAGGGTCAGGGGCTCGATGGCCTTGCCCAGGCGACCGGCATAGCTGTAAGCCAGCTCGGCGGCGCCTTTCTCTTCTTCCAGCCTGGTGATCTGCTCTTCCAGGGCAGCGCGGCCTTCGTCTTCGTCAGGCAGGGCGTCCAGCTGGGCCGTGAGCTGCTCGATCCGCGTGTCGAACCTGGCCGAATCGGCTTCATCCAGCTTGGGATAGGTCAGACCGGCCCAGATGATGATGGAGATGGCCAGGATCACGGTACCGGCCTTTTTCACATACATCCAGGTACGTTCCCAACAGTGCATGAGCACGCTGAACAGGGTGGGCAGACGGTAGGGCGGCAGTTCCATGACGAAGGGGGTCGCCTCGCCCTTGATGATGGTGGAACGCAGCAGGCGGGCCACCAGCAGGGCAAAGACCCAGCCCGACAGCATGACCAGCATCATCACCGTCGGAGCCTGATCGCCAAAGAATGCCGCGGCCAGCAGCAGGAACACGGGCAGCTTGGCGCCGCAGCTCATGTACGGCAGGGTCAGCAGGGTCGCCAGTTTTTCCTTGGGGCTGCGCAGGGTACGCGTGGCCATGGCGCCGGGGATGGCGCAGCCGCCCGCGATACCGCCCGCGATGATATAGGGCATGACAGAGGCGCCGTGCAGGCCGAAAGCGCGGAAGATGCGGTCCATCATATAGGCGATGCGCGCCATGTAGCCGCTGTCCTCCAGGAAGGCGATGAGGGCGAACATGATGACGATGAGGGGCGCGAAACTGAGCACGCCGCCCACGCCGCCGATGATGCCGTCCACCACCAGGGACTGCAGCTCCCCTTCAGGGATGATGCCGGCAAAAAATTCCCCCAGCGCGGCGCAGCCGTCTTCCACCCAGCCCTGCGGATAGGCACCGACCTCGATGGTCACATAGAACAGGCCGTACAGCACGACCAGCATGATGAGCGGCCCGAAAAAGGCATTGGTCAGCACCTTGTCCAGTTTGTCGGAAAGGGCCAGACGGTCCTTGCCGGCATCCTGGCGCACCACGCCGTCACGCAGCAGACCGCGGATATACCCGTAGCGGGCATCCGTGATGTAGGCTTCCATGGAGATGTTGTGCGCGGTACGGATATGCTCTGCCACCTTGCGGCGCACGGCATCCAGTTCGGCCGCGGCGGCGCTGCCGGCCTGCTGCACTTCCTTGCGGATCTCGGCGTCACCTTCCATGAGCTTCACGGCGATCCAGTGGGGCTCATACTTCGGCAGCAGGCCCTCACGCCGGATGATCCCGCACATGGCCCGCAGCCCCTCGTCGATGTCCGCGCCGTAATTGATCTCCAGCACCCGGCGCTTCCCTTGCCCGGCCAGGCGCACCGCCTCGCCAAGGGCCTGCTGCAGGCCCTCTCCGGTACGGGCCACGGCGGAGACCACAGGGATGCCCATCATCCTGGACAGCCGGTCCATGTCGATATGCACCCCGGCCTTGCGGGCTTCGTCCATCATATTGCAGACCAGCACCACCGGCAGGCCCATCTCCATCATCTGCACGGTCAGCAGCAGGTTGCGTTCCAGGGCCGAGGCATCCACCACGTTGATGACGGCCTGGACATCGCCGCTGCCCAGCTCGGCACGGGCCACCAGCTCTTCCATGGAGTAGGCGGTCAGGGAATAGGTACCGGGCAGGTCCACCAGGGTGATGTCGGCGTTGCCGTGGCGCACATGGCCTTCCTTGCGGTCCACCGTGACGCCGGGATAGTTGCCCACATGCTGTCGCGCGCCTGTATAGGCATTGAACACCGTGGTCTTGCCACAGTTGGGATTGCCTGCCAGAGCGATCCGCAACGCTCCCGTGGCCATTTTTCCCTGACCACCATCAAACCGGGCTTCAGCACTCATTCCAAAAACTCCTCTTTGAGGCCTTGTGTGACCAATGGGCAAAACAAAGGTAAGGGTTCGAAAAAACGAATTTCATTTCCCGAACCCTACTCAACTTGAAAATGAATGTCAATATTTATGAAGACGACAAACAATCACGCAGGCTGGACACGCCGCAGGAGTGCACCAGATGGATGGGGATGTTGCGGGAACGGGCATGCAGCAGAGCTTTGCGCTTGGCCTCATGCGAGACTTTGTTGGTGAACACGATGATGGCATCAGGGTTGCCGATCTTGTCCACAAAATTCCGCTCGTTGCGGCTGATGCATTTGAGGGTTGCCCCTCCCTGACGGGCAGCGGCGATATAGTCCTGCTTGAGTCTGTCCATTCCGCCGATGAGAGTGACGCACATATATGGCTCCTTATCTTGTTTTCACGCTCAGCCCCCACATGCTGCAAATCCAACTTAATTGAAAACGAATTTCAAAGTCAAGAAAAAAAATCCTCTGCCTCCCCCACAAAAAAAGGGCCGCCCTGCACCAGCAGAAACGGCCCCCGTTCCCGGTGAGGACCAGCACACGGCACTGCCCCCACCGGATTAAAAAACGACGCCTCCCCCAGGTCACTTCCAGCGCGCGAGGAACTGGGCCGCGGATTTGCCGGCATCCAGATGTTTCAGCAACGCGCTGCCGAAAACCACGGCATCGGGCAGGGTGTCCGGCGGCAGGCCGGCCAGCTGCTCCGGCTGTTCCAGGCCGAAGCCCAGCGCCAGCGGCAGACGGAACACGGAACGGGCCCGCTGCAGGGTCTCGGCCACCTGCATCTCCATGCGGGCACGCTGGCCGGTGGTCGCCATGGCCGAGACCACATAGACATAGCCCTCGCTGACCTCCGCATACAGACGCATCCTCTCCTCCGAGGTATTGGGCCCCACCAGCGCGATCAGGGCCAGCCCCTGCGCGGCGAGGATACGGCGGATCTCCCCGGATTCCTCATAGGGCAGATCCGGGATGATGAAGCCGTGCACACCGGCCTCACGGGCCTCCACCGCCAGTTTCTCCACCCCGTATTGCAGGAAGGGGTTCAGGTAGCCCATCAGGACGATGCCCGCACGGAAGACCCCGGCACGCAATTTCAGCTCTTCCATGATCCGGGCCAGGCAGACGCCGTCGCTCAGGACCCGGCGCGAGGCTTCCTCCACCACAGGCCCGTCGGCCACAGGGTCGGAAAAGGGGACCCCGATCTCGATGATGTCCGCCCCGCTCTCGTCCAGCTCCACCAGCGCGGGCCAGAAACGTTTTTCATCGGGGAAACCAAAAGTCACAAAGGGGATCAGGGCATGGCGCCCGTCCGCACGGGCCGCACGGATCTTTTCTTCAAGGATATGCATGGTGAAACTCCCGGAGCGGTCGTTGACGACCGCCCCCGTTATGGCTGTTGTTCCATAGGGCCCCCTGCCGGCGCCATTTCGACGCGGGCACCGGGATAGGGCCATTTTGCAGGCTCCGGCCACATGACGCGGGAGCGGCGTTCCCTTGCAGGGGAACGTGCCTTTCCACGCGCCCGCCGGTGGGGCTGCCGCTCTAGCAGATATCCCCGCTTTCCGGCAGGTTCAGGGCTTTGCGCACGATGGCCAGGTCCTTGTCCCCCCGGCCGGAGAGGTTGACCACCACCTTGCTGCCGGGCTCGAACTCTTCGGGATGATCCAGCACCCAGGCCAGGGCATGGGAGGATTCCAGGGCGGGCAGGATGCCTTCGGCATGGCACAGTTTTTCAAAAGCGGCCAGGGCCCGGGCATCACGGACCATCACATAGCGCACCCGGCCCGTCTTGTGCAGGAAGGCATGCTCCGGCCCCACGCCGGGATAGTCCAGCCCGGCCGAGACAGAATGCGAAGGCTCGATCTGGCCGTCACGGTTCTGGAGCAGCATGGTGCGGTTGCCGTGCAGTACGCCGGGGCTGCCCAGATTGAGCGGCGCAGAATTGAAGCAGCCCGGTTCGCCCGTACCGGCGGCTTCCACGCCGATGATGCGCACGCCCTCGTCATCCAGGAAGGGATGGAACAGGCCGATGGCATTGGAGCCGCCGCCCACGCAGGCCACCACGGCGTCCGGCAGGCGCCGGGCCCGGGCCAGCATCTGTTCCCGCACTTCCTGGCCGATGACCTGCTGGAACATGCGCACCAGCGTGGGGAAGGGATGGGGCCCGGCAGCCGTGCCGAAGCAGTAATGCGTGGTCTGCTGGCTGACGATCCAGGCACGCAGGGCCTCGTTGATGGCATCCTTGAGCGTGCGCGAGCCGCTTTCCACCGGATGCACGGTGGCACCGAGCAGACGCATGCGCATGACGTTGGGCGCCTGCCGCTCCACGTCTTCCGCCCCCATGTAGATGGTGCAGCTCATGCCCAGGCGTGCGGCCGCCACGGCCGTGGCCACACCATGCTGTCCGGCACCGGTCTCGGCCACCAGGGCGGTCTTGCCCATATACTTGGCCAGCAGCGCCTGCCCCAGGGTATTGTTGATCTTGTGGGCGCCGGAATGCAGCAGGTCTTCACGCTTGAGCCACAGTTCAAACCCCAGTTCTTCGGAAAGACGCGGACAGAACGTCAGGGGCGTGGGCCGTCCCGCATAGTTGTGCAGCAGATCCTGCAGCTCGTCCTGGAATTGCTGCGTCGGCATGATGTCCCGCATGGCCGCTTCCACTTCCAGCAGCGGCGGCATCAGCAATTCAGGAACGAAACATCCCCCAAATTCGCCAAAATACCCTTTTTTCATGGTCGTACTCCACTGTATCTGAACTGTATCGTTTATCGTTTTTTATACCGTGTATCCGTCCGGCTCTCCAGCCCGGGCGGGAGCAGTCCCCGCGCCCGCCCCCCAAAGCGGACGCCCGCTCCCGTCAGGAGCGTCCGGCAAGCCGGGCCATGTCCGTCATGGCCCGGGCATTTTTCCGCCCCGGCGCATCTTCCACGCCGGAATTGCAGTCCACGCCGTCAGGACGGCACCGTGCCAGGGCCTGCCGGAGATTGGCAGGCGACATGCCCCCGGCCAGCAGCCAGGGATGGGGCAGACGCAGATCTTCCAAGTCTTCCCAGACCAGCGTGCGGCCGCTGCCGCCGCCTGTCCTGCCGGCATCCAGCAGGTACAGGGCACAGCTGTCGGCATACTGCCCTGCCGCGGCTTCCAGGGCGGCCGCATCCCCGTACCGCTGCGGCCAGAGGACACGGATCACCCGTTCAGGGCCCAGCCGCCGGGCACACTCCACGGACTGCCCGGCATGGAGCTGGGCCATGTCCAGTCGCGCCAGCCGCATGATGCGGGCTATCTCGCCGCTGTCCTGCCCGGTGAAAACGCCCACGCGCAGCATGGCGCCGCTCTCCAGACGGGAGACCGCCACGGCATCCACACAGCGGGGGCTGCCCGCATGGAACACAAAACCGCAGTGCGTGGCTCCCAGCCGGGCGGCCAGCGCCACATCTTCCTGCCGCCGCAACCCGCAAAATTTAAGCAGCATGATGCCCTTCCTCCCGGCCGTGGAGCAGCCGGTGCAAGGCGGCACCGGGTTCTCCGTCCGCCATGAGGGCCGTCCCCACCAGCGCAGCGGAAAATCCGGCCCGGGCGGCTTCTTCCAGATGCCCGCGACGATCCATGCCGCTGGCCGCGATCCAGATCTCGCCCTGCTCCGGCGGAAACTGCCGTGCCAGTTCCAGGCAGGCACGTCTGTCCACCCGCAGCGTGTCCAGATCCCGGGCATTGACCTGGATGAGGCGCGCCCCGCTCTCCCGGGCCAGCGCCAGATCCTTCCTGCCGCAGACCTCCACCACGGCCTGCATGCCGAAACTTTCCGCCTGCTCGCGCAGACGCCGCAGCAGCGCGGCATCCGGGGTCAGGGCCACGATGAGCAGCAGGGCCGCTGCCGGGGTGGCCGCCGTGGCCCGCACCTGCAGGGGATCGAAGATGAAGTCCTTGCGCAGCAGGGGCGTTCCGGGGCAGCGGGCGGCCGCCCGCCCCAGGAAGTCCAGCTCACCGGCAAAAAAGCGCCGCTCCGTGAGGATGGACAGGGCTCCCGCGCCGGCGTTCACATACTGCCGGGCGGCCTCCTCCACCGTCAGGGTGTCGCAGATGCGCCCGCGGGACGGTGAAGCCTGCTTGAATTCCGCGATGACGGCCAGCGGCGCGCCCTCCTTCCTCCCCTGCAGGGCCGCAGCAAAATCGCCGCGCTGCCCGCTGTAGGGGGCAGGCAGGCCGTCTTCCCTTTCCTGCCGCCGCAACCGTGCCACTTCGTCAGCCTTGGCCCAGAGAAAACGCTCAAGCAGCATGGAGGACCCTCCTCCCCAGACCGGCACGTACGGCTTCGCGGGCACGGGCCATGCAGACATCCAGCGGCATGCTCTCTTCCATGAGGAAGATGGCCAGCCCCACGTTGAGGGCCACCATGTCGCGCATGGGGCGCGGGCCTTCACCGTCAAGCAGGCGCCGCAGCACGGCCACGGCTTCTTCACGGCTCTCCACCGCCAGCTCTTCCGGGGTGCAGCTCTGGAAGCCGAAGCTGGCGGGATCCAGCTCAAGGGGCCGGACGCTGCCGTTGTGCAGCAGCATGGCCGTGGCCGGGCCCATGGGCGTCAGCTCGTCATAGTTGCCGGCCCCGCAGACCACCGCCGCCCGGTAGAGCGCGGACTGGGACAGGGTATCGGCCAGCAGGGGCACCAGCTCGGGCCGGGCCACGCCCATGAGCAGATGGCTGGGCCGGGCCGGATTGATCATGGGGCCCAGCAGGTTGAACAGGGTGCGCACCCCCAGTTCCTTGCGCAACGGGCCGATATTCTTGAACGCCGGATGAAAATGCGGGGCGAAGAGGAAGGCGAAGTTGCGCCTGGCCACCATGTCCGCCACTGCCGCGGGATCGGTATCCAGCGGGATGCCCAGGCTCTCCAGGGCATCGGCACTGCCGCAGGTGGACGAGACGGCCCGGTTGCCGTGCTTCACCACCTTGTAGCCCATGCCTGCCAGCACCAGCGAGGTAGCCGTGGAGCAGTTGAAGGAATGGCGGCCGTCACCGCCGGTCCCCACCACGTCGATGCACGGGCCAGGGATGCCTTCCACGCGCACGGCACGGGCCAGGGCCGCCCGGGTGGCATGGGCCAGCTCCAGAGCGCTTTCGCCCTTCATGCGCAGCCCCATGAGGAAGCTCCCGGCCTGGGCAGGCGTGAGCTTGCCGTCCATGAGCGCCCCAAAACTGCGTGCCGCCATGTCTGCCGTCAAATCCTCCCGGCGTGCCAGATGCTCCAGCACCTCGGCCATGCCGCCGTCCCGTCCCTGCCGGGGCAGGATGGCCTGGGGGAAGTTGCCCAGCAGGCGCAGGCCGTCCGGCGTCAGGATGGATTCGGGATGGAACTGCACCCCCACCCACGGCCTGTCACGGTATTGCAGGGCCATGACCTCGCCCTCGGGGGCCCGGGCCGTCACCTTGAACAGGGCATTGCCCTCCTCTTCCCCGGTACGGACCACCAGCGAATGATAGCGGGCCACCTTCATGGGATTGGGCAGGCCCTCGAACAGGCCGCTGCCGTCGTGCACGATCTCGGACTGTTTGCCGTGCATGATGCAGGGGCCCACATCCACCTGCGCCCCGGCATGCAGGCCCAGCAGCTGATGGCCCAGACAGACGCCCAGCACCGGCACATGATGCGGCAGGCGGCGCAGGAATTCGGGGCAGAAGCCTGTTTGCGAGGGATGTCCCGGCCCGGGCGAGATGCAGACCATCTCCAGGGCGGGGTCCACGGCCATGTCCAGGATGGCGGGGTCGTCGTTGCGCAGCACCACGGGCTCGTGCCCCAGGGCATAGAACGCCTGGACCAGGTTGTAGGTAAAGGAGTCGTAATTATCGATGAGCAGGAACATGAGCGTCACCCTCTTCAAGCACAAGGCGCATGATGGCTGATTTGTTGCAAACTTCTTTCCATTCCAGAGCAGCGTCGGAATCGTGGACGATGCCGCCCCCGGCCTGCCAGAACAGACGGCCCTGACGGCTCCACATGCTGCGGATGGCGATGCCCATGTCCAGGTCCACACTGTCCTTGTCCAGTCCCAGCCAGCCGATGCACCCCGCATACGGCCCGCGGGCGCGCCCTTCTAGGCTGCGGATGATCTCCATGGCCCTGACCTTGGGCGCACCGCTCACCGTCCCCGCCGGGAAGGTGGCCGCCAGCACGTCCAGGGCATCGAGCCCCTGGGCAAGGCGGGCCGTGACACGGCTGGTCAGATGCATGACATGGGAAAAACGCTCCACATCCATGCAGCGCTCCAGGTTCACGCTGCCGGGCTGGGCCACCCGCCCGAGGTCATTGCGCCCCAGATCCACCAGCATCACATGCTCGGCCTGTTCCTTGGGGTCACTGCGCAATTCCTCCGCCAGTCGGGCATCTTCCAGATCGTCCCGGCCACGGCGCCGCGTCCCGGCGATGGGCGACAGCTGCAGGCGGCCTTTCTGGCAGCGCACCATGACTTCCGGCGAGGCCCCCCAGAAGCAGAAGTCTGCCAGCCGCATGAAGAACATGTAGGGCGAGGCATTATAGCGGCGCATACGCCGGTAGAGCACGAAGGGATCCCCTTCGCAGGCCACGGAAAAATTCACGGACGGCACCACCTGTATGGCCTCGCCCTGATGCAGCATGGCCTTGATCTTTTCCACCATGGCCTTGTAGCCGGCTTCCCCGGGATCGTCGCGGACGTCGCCGCTGACGCTGAAGCTGCCTTCCGCATCGCGGCTGCCCCGTACCTCGCGGTGTTCGCCCAGGCTGATCTGGCACAGCCGATTGTACAGATGGTCGAAGACCAGCTGCGTCCCGGGCAGCACCAGCATGCTTTCCGCCTCTTCCGGCGGCATGACCGTGGCCAGGCGGGGCTGGAACAGGGAGGCCATGCCGAAGCCCACCCAGCCGTAAAGGGCGCGGGTGATGGCCGGAAGGCCTTCGATCTGCGCCGGGGCCTCCAGGTACAGGCCCTGCATCAGGCGGCGCAGGCCTTCCACAAAAGGCAGGCCCTGCAAAACGGCAAGAGGGGCAAGGCGTGCATCCTCGATGCGCAGGTCCAGCCGCCCTTCGCGGCAGCGGACATACAGGGCCATATCGCAGGCAAGGACGCTGTAGCGCCCCCAGCGGCCGTCCACCTCCGCGCTTTCCAGCAGGATGCCGTCCTGCCGGCCCACCATGCCCAGATAAAGGCTGATGGGCGTATCCATGTCGGCGGGCAGCCAGCGGGCCTGCTGCCGCAAGGAGACAAGTGGAGCCTGGGGAGCCGCGTCGGAAGAAGTAGTGGTATTCATAAGGTCCGTCCTTCAAAATAAAAAAAGCGCCGTTCCCCGTGGGGGGAACGGCGCTTGCTCAATGCATGTGACGTATCAATCGCAACAGGCTATGCCTGCACGTCCCCCGTACATTGACTCACGCGCCACCAGAAGGTGCGGAAGCATATATGGGAGAAGGTGCACGACATAAAAACTATCCTGATGGTTGAAATTTCTTTGAGTAGAAGATCACAATTCCTTCCGGCTGTCAACTACTTTCCGAAAAGGATCTCCTGATAGCTGGGCAGATCCCACAGGTCATCGGCCACACGGGTCTCCAGCAGGTCGGCATAGCGCCGCACCTCACTCATGAGGGGCAGCACTTCCGTGCAGTAGCGGGTGGCACGGGCCAGGAAATCGCCCTTGCCGTCCACGCTGGCCAGTGTGGCTTCCAGACTGCGGGTAGCATCCTGCAGGCCGCGCAGCTGCTCGGTGACTTCGTCCAGGGTCATGGTGCGGAAGTCCTTGCCGATGGCCTTCATGCGGGCCGCTGTCTCGGCCAGTTCGCCCTGATAGCGCATGGCCGCGGGGAAGATGATGGTCCGGGCGATGCGGGTGGTCAGGATGGCTTCGGTACGCACGGTCTTGCAGTACTGTTCCAGATAGATGTCGTAACGGGCCTTGAGCTCGGCACGGTTCAGGATGCCCAGACGCTCGTAAAGGTCGATGACCTCGGGGCGGATCAGCTCGGGCATGGCCTCGGGCGTGGTGCGCAGATTGGGCAGGCCGCGGCGTTCGGCTTCGGCATGCCAGATGCTGGAGTAGCCGTCACCATTGAAGATCACGGCGCTGTGCTCCTCGATGACATGCTGCACATAGTGCTGGATGGCCGTATTGAGATCCTTGCCGCGGGCCAGTTCGCCTTCCAGGAAATCTGCCGCATGGCCCAGCGAATCGGCCATGATGGCGTTCAGGGCCGTGATGGAACCGGCAGCGGACTGGCTGGAGCCCAGGGCACGGAACTCGAAACGGTTGCCCGTGAAGGCGATGGGGCTGGTGCGGTTGCGATCCCCGGGATCGGTGGGCAGGGGCGGCAGGGTATCCACGCCCACGTTCATGACACGGCCGCTCTTGCTGTTGGCGGCATCGTCGATACGGCCGGCGCGGAAGGCTTCGAACACTTCCGTCAGCTGGTCGCCCAGGAAGATGGACATGATGGCCGGCGGAGCTTCATGGGCACCCAGACGGTGGTCATTGCTGGCACTGGCCACCGTGGCGCGCAGCAGGCCGCCGAACTTGTGCACGGCGCGGATCATGGCCGCACAGAACACCAGGAACTTGGCATTGGCGTGCGGGGTCTCGCCGGGGTTGAACAGCGTGCCCAGCTCGGCATTGCCGATGGAATAGTTCACATGCTTGCCCGAGCCGTTGACGCCGTAGAAGGGCTTTTCGTGCAGCAGGCACTTGAGCCCGTAGCGTTTGGCCACGTTGCGCAGGGTGGACATAATGATGTGGTTGTGGTCCACGGCCAGGTTGCTGGCCTCGTACAGGGGCGCGATCTCGTACTGGCTGGGCGCGGCTTCATTGTGGCGGGTGCGCACGGGCACGCCCAGCTTGTAGAGCTCGCGTTCCACTTCCATCATGTAGGACAGCACGCGCTGGGGGATGACCCCGAAGTACTGGTCGCTGAACTCCTGGCCCTTGGCCGGACGGGCACCGAAGAGCGAACGGCCCGCCACCTGCAGGTCGGGACGGGCGAAGTTGAAGTTGTGGTCGATGCAGAAATATTCCTGCTCCAGACCGGCATAGGAGACCACGGGCAGCTTGGTCTCGATACCGAACAGCTTCAGCACGCGGCGGGCCTCACGGTTGAGGGCCTGGCCGGAACGCAGCAGCGGGGTCTTCTTGTCCAGGGCCACACCGGTCCAGGAAAGGAACATGGTGGGGATGCACAGGAAAGTCCCGTTGGGGTTCTCCATGATGTAGGCGGGACTGGTCACATCCCAGGCCGTGTAGCCGCGCGCCTCAAAGGTGGAGCGCAGGCCGCCGGAGGGGAAGGACGAGGCGTCGGGTTCGCCGCGGATCAGCATGGCGCCGGAAAATTCGGCGATGATGCGGCCCTGGCCGTCAGGCATCAGGAAGCTGTCGTGCTTTTCCGCCGTCTGGCCGGTCAGGGGATAAAAAATGTGGGTGAAGTGGGTGGCACCCTTTTCGATGGCCCAGTCCTTCATGACGGCGGCCACGGTATCGGCGATGCCGGGATCCATGCGCTCGCCAAATTCGATGGTCTTGTGCAGGGCCTTGTAGACATCCTTGGGCAGGCGTTCGCGCATCACCTTGTCAGTGAACACGTTACAGCCGAAAATGTCGGTGGGCTTGGTATCATAGAAATTCAGCGGCGACGCTTCCGGCTTGTAGGTGGTGATGGCCTGAACGGCACTTCTGCGGGCGGAGTTGCTGCTCATGAAAGCTCCCTTGTCAACGTCGGGACCCTAGTTGACGCTGACGATTTCGATTTCGAAGGTCAGTTCCTTGCCGGCCAGGGGATGGTTGGCATCCAGGGTGATCTCCTCGTCCGTGACTTCGGTGATGGTCACGTCCATCTGGCCCTGTTCATTGGAAAGCTGCAGCGGCACGCCCACGGTCAGCGGGATGTGGTCGGGCACCTGGGCGCGGTCCACGGTGAAGACCAGCTCGGGGTCGCTTTCGCCATAGGCCTGGGACGGGGGAATGGTGACGGTCACGGTCTCGCCCGCTTCGTGGCCCATGACGGCGGCTTCGAAGCCGGGGATGAGCATGCCTTTGCCCATGGTGAATTCCAGGGGATCGCGTTCGCGGGAAGAATCGAAAACAGTGCCGTCGCTGAGAGTGCCGGTGTAGTGCACGCGCAGGGTGTCGCCATTCTTGATAGCCATGGATACTCCGTATGATTCGGGCAAGCCCGGTTGATTACAAAAAAAGAATGCGCGGCAAAAGGCCGCGTGAAAGGCGGGAACCCGGATGCCGCCAGGGCATTTTCCACCGTTCCGCTGTTTTGGAATAAAGCAGGGGGGCTGTCATGTCAATGCGGGCGGGCCTGCCATCCCCTGCGGCACGGCCCGGGCCGCCATGAAATCGCCCTTGCCGCGGGCCTGCCATCTTGACAGCCGGGGGAGGCGACAGCATATATTGAGCGCCCAAACAATGCCTGAGCCGGCCAGAGCCGGCAGCCTTTCAGACCAAGGAATCCCCTATGTCCCAGATCCGCTCCAGCTATACCGACAGTATCAATTTTTATGAAGGCCATTCTCCTCTGGATCTGGCCCAACAGTTCGGTACGCCGCTCTATGTCTACAACGAGGCCGTGCTGCGCCAGCGCTGCCGCGAACTCAAGGCCCTTTCCTCCCTGCCCGGCTTCGGTGTCAACTATTCGGTCAAGGCCAACACCAACCCCGTGCTGCTGCGCATTATCCGTGAAGAAGGCCTGGTGGTGGATGCCATGAGCCCCGGCGAGCTGTACATGGACCGGCTGGCGGGCTTCACCGCCGACGAGATCCTTTACATCTCCAACAACATCTCTGAGGCCGAGCTGCGCAATGCCGTCGAGCACGGTGTGCTGGTCAGCGTGGATTCCCTTTCCCAGGTGGAGACCCTGGGCCGCGTCAACCCCGGCGGCAAGGTCATGGTGCGCTTCAACCCCGGCATCGGTGCGGGCCATCACGCCAAGGTCGTCACGGCCGGCAAGGAGACAAAATTCGGCGTTTCGCCGGAACTGCTGGACGACCTGTTCGCCATCCTGAAGAAACATGACCTGCATCTGGCCGGCATCAACCAGCACATCGGTTCCCTGTTCATGGAAGCCGACGGCTATATCGCCGCCGCCGACGTCCTGCTGCACCTGGCCGAACGCCTGCCCGCCGATGTGCTGCAAAAGCTGGAAGTCATCGACTTCGGCGGCGGTTTCGGCATCCCCTACCACAAATACGAAAACCAGCCCCGTCTGGACATGGACGACCTGGGCCGCCGCCTGCACGGCCTCATCAGCGGCTGGGCGGAAAAGACCGGCTACACCGGCCGCTTCCTGGTGGAGCCCGGCCGCTATGTGGTGGCCGAATGCGGCATCCTGCTGGGGAGCGTCAATGCCACCAAGACCAACGGCGACAGGCGCTATGCCGGGACCGACCTGGGTTTCAACGTGCTGGTGCGCCCGGCCATGTACGACTCCTTCCACGATGTGGAAGTGTATCGCCAGGGCGCGCAGGGCCCGGATACCGGGACCGTGGAGCAGAGCGTCGTGGGCAATATCTGCGAAAGCGGCGACATCCTGGCCAAGAACCGCCAGCTGCCCCTGCTGCATGAAGGCGACGTGCTGGGCGTGCTGGACGCCGGGGCCTACGGCTTCGTGATGTCTTCCTCCTACAACCAGCGTTGCCGGGCCGCCGAGATCCTGATCCAGACCGACGGCAGCGTGCGCCTGATCCGCCGCCGCGAGACCCTGGAGGACCTGGCCGCCTGTTACGAGGGCCTGCTGTAATCCTGGGCCATCTGCCCGATTCTCCATAAGGGGGAAGGGGACTTTCCCGGCGGGAAAGCACCCCTTTCCCCTTTCGAGCGCTTCCGGCCATACGGAACTTTTGCCCCGTCCATCTGCCGCAGCAGAAAGGTCCGTCCTGTCCCGCGCCAGGAAAGCCCGCGCGGCATCCGGGCGACCGCCCTGCCCCCCGGGTCTCCGGCCCTGCCGGAAGAGCGTGCGGCCCCTTCAAACAACAGGGACATACGGGTATGATCTGCCGCCGGATTGCCGGAGCGGGATGTCTCCCCGGCCTGTCCGGCCCGGGGACATTTGCCGTCCAGCAACCTTTTCCGTGCCACCCGCACGCAAACCTTTTGGGAACGCCCCATGCCGGAACCGGATCTCAGCATTTCCCCCCGCGCCATATGGAAGCTCACCTGGCCGCAGATGCTCATGATGTATCTGGTCTTCTTCATGGGCTTCATCAATATCTGGGTGGCCGGACGCATCAGCGCCGACGTGCAGGCCGCGCTCGGCATGGTCAACCAATGCGGCCTGTTCCTCATGGTCGTGGCCATGTCCATGTCCAGCGGCGCCACGGCAGCGGTCAGCCAGTCGCTGGGGGCCAAGCGCCTGCGCCGTGCCCAGCGCTATGTGGGCACCACCGTCCTGGGCAGCCTGCTGGCCGGCATCCTGGTGGCCCTGCTGGGCTGGCAGCTGGGCAGTCCCATCCTGCGCACCCTTCAGGTCCCGGAACGCATCCTGCCGGTCACCGCCGGTTTCTGGGGCATCACCATGCTGGCCCTGCCCGCCCAGTATGTCTACGCCGCCACCGGCGTCATGTTCCGTGCCACCCGGCAGGTCCTGCCGCCGCTCTGGGTGGCGGCCACGGTCTGCATTTTCGACCTGCTGGGCTGTCTGGGGCTGGGTCTGGGCTGGTTCGGCCTGCCCTGCATGGGCTATATGGGCATCGCCTGGGCCAATGCCGGTGCCCAGTGCCTGGGGGCCGTGGCCAACTGCCTGCTGCTCTGCCGGGCCGGATACCTGTGCCGCCGGGCCCTGCCCACCATGCGCTGGCTGCGGGGCGGCCTGCCCTATCTGCTCAAGGTGGCCCTGCCCGCGGGAGCGGCCCAGATCGTCTGGCAATCCGGCTACCTCATGCTCTTCGTCCTGGTGGCATCCCTGCCCTTCGACAGCATCAATGCCCTGGCGGGCCTCACCGCCGGACTGCGCATCGAAGCCCTGCTCTTCCTGCCTGGCATGGCCTTCAACATGAGCGTTTCCGTCCTGGTGGGCAACTGTCTCGGCATGGGCGAACCCGCCAAGGCCAAGCGTGTCGCCCTGCAGATGATCGTCATCGCCTCGCTGGGCATGAGCGCCGTGGCGGCCCTGCTCTGGCCCTTCCGGGCCGACCTGGCGGCCCTGCTCTCCCATGAGGCGGGCACACAGGCCCAGATCATCAACTACCTGACCTACAACCTGCTTTCCACGCCCTTTTCCATCGCCAGCACCGTCATGGGCGGCGTCATGGTGGGCGCGGGCGCCACGCGTTACAATCTGATGGTCTACGGCGGCACCTTCTGGCTGGTACGTCTGCCGCTGGGCTGGCTGCTGGGCCACTGGCTGTGGGGCACGGCCTCCGGCGTGTTCCTGGCCATGCTGGTCTCGCAGTGTTTACAAACAGCCATCATGTTTTATGTTTTGCTGTACCGCGACTGGGCCCGCTTTGCCATGCGGGCCCGGCACCATCATGTCAACAGATAACGACAGGTTTGCCTGATGAAAAATCTTGCCTTCACCCCCGTCACCCTGGACGGCCGTTCCGAATTCTATGAACTGTGGCACAAGACCCCGCGGCGTTCCCTGGACTACAGCCTGCCCAATATCTGGGGCTGGCAGCAGTATTTCGGCCTGCAATGGGCCTTTGACGGCGATCTGTGCTGGCTGCGCCAGACCGTGCCCTTCGTCACCTACTGGGCCCCCGTGGGCGACTGGGATGCCGTGGACTGGGCAGCCAGCGGCATCGAAACCTGCCACAGCTTCATCCGCGTGCCCGAAGAACTGCTGGAACGCTGGCGTGCGGCCCTGCCGGACAAAGTCGAGGAGCACGATTCGCGCGGCCAGTGGGAATACCTGTATTTGCAGAGCGACCTGGCCACCCTGCCCGGCAACCGCTATCACAAGAAGCGCAACCACCTGCGCGGCTTCGAAAAGGCTTACGGCATCGACTACCGGCCGCTGGACGACGCCATGGTGGAAGACGTGCTGGGCCTGCAGGACGACTGGTGCCAGTGGCACGAATGCGAGGACTCCCCTTCCCTGCGTGCCGAGAACGAGGCCATCAACCGCGTGCTCTCCCACTGGGAGCTCCTGGACGGCCTGTGCGGCGGTTCCCTGTATGTGGACGGCCAGATGGTGGCCTTCAGCGTGGGGGAAGCACTGGACGAAAAGACGCTGGGGGTCCATTATGAAAAGGGCCTCAACGGTTTTCGCGGCGTTTACCAGACCATCAATGCCTGTTTTGCCCGCGAGGCGGGCAACGGCTTCGAGCTGCTGAACCGGGCCCAGGATCTGGATGAAGAAGGCCTGCGTCAGGCCAAGATGACCTATCTGCCGACGGACTTTCTGCGCAAGTATCAGGTGAGCTTCAAATAAGGGGGCATCATGACTCGGTCTTTCCTCTGGACAGGGATACGGCTGGCGGCGCTGTGTGCGCTGCTGTTGCTGGCCGCCTGCGGCGGCAAGCAGATCCCTCCGCGTGACGGCATCCCTTCCCCGCATCTGGGTACCATCCGTGACATGCGGACCTTCCCCCAGGATCTGACCGTGTTCGCCCGGCAGGCCGGCGCCGACACGCCCCTGCTGGACAGCCAGGCCCAGGCGGAACAGGATGCGCGCTTCAACCGCATCTTCTTCGGTCCCTGGGACATGCACAAGACCTCCATCCGCAAGCGGGAGGTAGAGATCTATTTCCGCAAGGCCAGGGGCTACAAATACGGCGACGTGCGCTGGACCCAGGACGAATGGGACGCCATGCGCGCCAATGCCCGCCTGAAGGGCTTCCCCAATGCGGCCATGCACGGCATCACGGTACGCAATGCCGACCTGCGCGAGATGCCCAGCCACACGCCGCGTTTCAGCGAGCCCACGCCCGATCCGCGCACCAATCCCTTCGACTACTTCCAGTATTCCCTGCTGCCTGTGGGTACGCCGGTCTTCATCGCCCACACCAGCCGTGACGGCAACTGGTACTATGTGGAGACCCCCGTGGCCGCGGGATGGGTGGACGCCAGTGATGTCGGCCTGGTGGACGATGCCTTCGAGGCCGGCTACAAGACAGGCAGTTATGTGGCCGTGCTGCGCGACAACGTCCCCCTGCCCGGCAGCCTTGCCGGACAGGTCAATATCGGCACGGTCCTGCCCCTGGCACCGTCCCAGAGCGACAGCACCCGTCTGGCGGTGCTGGTCCCCGTCAGGAACGGCAGCCGGGCGGACGTGGTCACGCTGACGCTGGCCCACGAAGACGCCGCCATCAAGCCCCTGCCCATGACCCCGGCGCAGGTGGCTCTCATCGGCAATGTCATGATGGGCCAGCGTTACGGCTGGGGCGGCATGTTCGGCGACCGCGACTGTTCGGCCCTGACCCGCGAACTGCTGACGCCCTTCGGCATCTGGCTGCCCCGCAACTCCCTGTCCCAGGCGCGCGGAGGGCGGCGCATCATGCTGGACGGCATGAGCATCAAGGAAAAGGAAAAGACCATCCTGCGCGACGGCGTCCCCTTCCTGACCCTGGTCTGGCTGCGCGGGCACATCATGCTCTATGTGGGCCCCTACAAGGGACGGCCCGCCATCTTCCACAATGTCTGGGGCGTGCGCACCGTGGAAGGCGACAGCGACAACGAACGCTTCGTCATAGGCCGTGCCGTGGTCAGCTCCATCACGCCCGGCAGCGAGCTGCGCAACCTGTACCGCACCACCACCTTCGGCGACCGCGTGAACAGCATCACCATCCTGGGAGGCCGCTGATGAGCGGGGACAGTCCTCGCCGGCTGGATTTCCGCGTGGCGGGCGCCCTGGCGGGACAGCGGCTGGACAAGGCCCTGTGCGGCCTCTTGCCCGGCCTTTCCCGGGCGGCCGTGCAGCGTGCCATTACGGCCGGGGCCTGCCGCATCGACGGGATGCCGGTCTCCACGGCCTCCCTCAAGCTCCGGGCAGGCCAGGAGGTCGTTCTCGCCCTGCCCGATACGGCCAATGAGCTCCGCGCCGAAGAGGAAGCGGTGGACATACTCTGGCAGGACGAGCACCTGCTGCTGTGCAACAAGCCCGCGGGCCTGACGGTCCATCCCTGCCCTTCCTGCCCCGAGAATACGCTTGTCCAGCGTCTGCTGCACCACTTCCCGCGTCTGCGGGAACAGGAAGGTCTGCGCCCCGGTGTGGTCCACCGTCTGGACAAGGACACCAGCGGCCTCCTGCTCGTGGCCCTGGACGAGCCCACCCGCCTGCGCATGAGCGAGGCCTTTGCCCGGCGGGAAGTCCGCAAGGAATATCTGGCCCTGGTGCAGGGCGTGCCTCCGCAGACGGGGACCTGCCGGGAACCTCTGGGACGCCATCCCACTGCCAAGATCAAGATGGCCGTGGTCCCGGAGAACCGGGGCGGCAAGGCGGCCCACAGCGACTGGCGTGTGCTCTGGAGCAGCCCGCGCAAGGATTTCTCGCTGGTGGCCGTACGCATCCATACCGGGCGCACCCATCAGATCCGCGTCCACATGGCGCATGTGGGGCACCCCCTGCTGGGCGATGCCCTGTACGCCCCGGCCCCGGTGGCGGCCCGCGCCCCGCGCCAGATGCTGCATGCCTGGCACATCAGTTTTTGCCACCCCCTGTCGGGGGAGGAGCTGGAATTCTTCTGCCCGCCGCCCGACGACATGGTCCGGACCATCCTGGACAACAGCAGCCGCATGCAGCGGCTGGTCATCACCGGCAACCCCGGGTGCGGCAAATCGACCCTCACCCGAGCGCTGGAAGAGGCGGGCCTGCCCGCTGTCAGTGCCGACGCCCTGGTGGCGCAGCTCTATGCCGCCGGCGGCGAGATGGCCGATTATCTGGGCCGCCGCTTCGGGGACCGCCTGCTGGAAGAGGACGGCAGCGTATGCAAAAGCGCGTTGCTGGATGCCATGCAGCAGGATCCCGGCCTGCGCAGGGAAGTGGAACAGATGGTGCATACCCTGGTCCGGGACGCCATCCTGAGCTTCTGGGACAGGGCGGAAGCCCAGGGACGGGCCTGTGCCGTGGCGGAGATCCCCCTGTATTTCGAATGCGGCTGGCACAAGGCCGGCGGCCTGCCCGGCGCCCTGAGCCTGACGGTCCGCTGCCCGCGCGAGATCCGCCTGCAGCGCATCATGGCCACCCGCGGCTGGAGCGAAGAAAAAGCCGCGACCCTGGAAGCCTGGCAGTGGCCCGCCGAGCGCAAGGAAGCGGCCAGCGACCTGGTGCTGGACAACGCCGGGACACCGGCGGACCTTCGCGCCCGTGTCCCTGCCCTGCTGGAACAGCTGGCCGCACTGCGGCAAAAGGCCCGGGAAGACATCCTCCGGCAGGTCACGGCCTGCTGGCAGGCCAGGTGACGCCCATCCCTCGTTTTGAGCACACGCATACCGCACATACCATGAGCAGCAAAAAAATAGCCAAGACCAATGCCGCGCGCCTGCTGGAGCGCCTGGAGATCCCCTTCACCCTGCATCAGGCCGATGTGGACGAAAGCGACCTTTCCGCCGTGACCATGGCCCGCAAGCTGGGCGTGGACCCCGGCTGTGTTTTCAAGACCCTGGTGGCCCGCGGCGACAGGACAGGCGTCATCATGGCCTGCATCCCCGCCGCGGCGGAACTGAACCTGAAAGCACTGGCCACGGCATCCGGCAACAAGCATGTGGAGATGGTCCATCTCAAGGAAGTCCTGCCCCTGACAGGCTACATCCGTGGCGGCTGTTCGCCGCTGGCAGCCAAAAAGGATTACCCCGTCTTCCTGGACGAGCACGCCATCCTCTGGGAGCGGATCTACATCAGCGCCGGACAGCGCGGGGTGCAGCTTTGCCTTTCGCCGGACGATCTGTGCCGGGCCACCGGCGCCACCATGGCCGAGATCGCCAGCAATGCAGACTGAAACAGTTTGCAAAAGACAGTAAAGAACGCCGCATGTCCCCCTGCCCTTTTCCTGATGGAACGACGGCGGATTTCCCGGCATGACGCAAAGAGAGCGGGCCCCTTGCGGGGTCCGCTCTCCCGTTTTTTGCCGTATCGCCAGGGCCTAGGCCTGTGCCAGTGCCTGCGACAGGTCTTCCAGAAGGTCGTCGATATTTTCCAGACCGACGGACAGGCGGACCATACCAGGCGTGATGCCCGCTTCCGTGAGCTGTTCGTCCGTGAGCTGGCGATGCGTGGAGCTGGCCGGATGCAGGACGCAGGTACGGATATCGGCCACATGCACCTGCAGGGACACCATCTTCAGGCTGTCGATGAAACGGGCACCGGCGTCGCGGCCGCCCTTGAGCGAGAAGGAGATGACGCCGCTGCATCCCCTGGGCAGGTATTTCTCGGCCAGGGCCTTGTCGTGACTGTCCGGCAGCCAGGGATAGCAGACGCTCTCCACCTTGCCGTGCCCGGCCAGGAAGGTCGCCACGGCTTCGGCATTGCGGCAGTGGCGTTCCATGCGCAGCGGCAGGGTCTCCAGGCCCTGATTGATGTAGAAGGCTCCCTGCGGCGTCTGGCAGCAGCCCAGGTCACGCATGAGCTGCACGCGGGCCTTGACGATATAGGCCGCCTTGCCGAAAGCCTGGGTATAGATCAGGCCATGATAGGAGGCATCGGGCTCGGTGAATTCGGGGAAGCGCCCGGAAGTCCAGTCGAACTTGCCGCTGTCCACGATGACGCCGCCCATCTGCAGGGCATGGCCGTCCATATACTTGGTGGTGGAGTGGACGACGATGTCGGCACCGAAATCGAAGGGGCGGCAGAGCACCGGCGTGGCAAAGGTATTGTCCACGATCAGGGGCAGACCGTGACGATGCGCCAGGGCCGCGATACGTTCGATGTCCAGCACGTCCATGGAAGGATTGGTCAGGGTCTCGCCGAACACCGCCTTGGTGTTGGGGCGGATGGCCTTTTCGATCTCGGCGTCATCGGCCCGCTGATCCACGAAGGTCACTTCGATGCCCATTTTCTTCAGCGTCACGGCGAACAGGTTGAAGGTACCGCCGTAGATGCTGGCCATGCTGACCACATGGTCGCCACTCCGGGCCAGGTTGAGGATGGCGATGAGATTGGCCGCCTGCCCCGACGAAGTGCACAGGGCACCGACGCCGCCTTCCAGAGCCGTGATCTTCTGCTCCACGGCGTCCACCGTGGGGTTGCCCAGACGGGTGTAGAAAAAGCCGGAAGTTTCCAGGTCAAAAAGCTTGGCCACTTCGGCCGTGGAGTCATAGGTAAAGGTCGTGCTCTGCACGATGGGCACTACCCGGGGCTCACCATTCTTGGGAGTATAGCCCGCATGCAGGCAAAGCGATTCGGTTTTCATGGGTTCCTCGTTCCGTAAAAAGTCCATTCGGCAGCGTCTGCCGGCCTTTTTTCTTATCTGATGGATAGGAGAAACACAAGCCGCAGCGCCCCAAAGCAAAAGCCCGTCCTCAGGAAAGACGGGCGACGACGGCAACGACCTTGCACAGGTCTAGATATCTTCGGGCAGATGCTCTTCGGTGTACAGGGCGAAACCGGCCTCGCGCAGCATCCGTGCCCACAGCCCGTCACCGGGACAGAGAGTACGGCTGAACGTGCCGTCATAGATCTGCCCCACACCGCAGGACGGCGAACGCCGTTTGAGGATGGCCGCCGTGCAGCCGTGTCTGCTGGCTATCTCCATGGCCAGCCGGGCCCCCCGGAAAAAATCCGCCGTCAGATCCCTGCCATCCTGCGACAGGACGCGCCCTTCCCTGATCTCGCACGGCGGACGGGGCACGGGCAGGCAGGCCAGCCCTTCAGGACAGGCCGTGACGGCCGCCCCCCTGCGCACCAGTTCCCGGACCGCAGCACAGGCGTTGCTCCCGCCATCATAACGGCAGTATTCCCCGGCCAGGCAGGCGCTGACCACGAAACGGCAACGGGACGGGGCCATCTACCGTTCCACCTCCCGGCGTTCCGCAATGGCCAGTTCACGCCGCTCGGCCATCCCGGCTTTGACGGCACGCTTCATGGCCTCTTCGGCGGACTGCACCACGGGGACATTGGTGTAATACAGGGCACCACTGTCCAGACCATGCTCTTCCTGAACGCGGTCATACTGCTGCCAGGCCGGGCTCAGGGCCACAAGACGCGGGGTGACGAGCGCAAAAAAGACCCACAGGCCCACGCCCCAGAGGACAAGCTTGCCCATCTTGAACATTCTGTCATTCATGAGGATCACCCTACACCGGAACATCCGGGAAAAAAAGGGGGCCGTTCCCGGAACGACCCCCCTGATTTTAGATGGAGCTTAGATCTTGGCCGTGATTTCGGGGAAGACCTTGTAGAACATGATCCAGGCCATGAGCAGGGTCAGGACCAGGTTCAGGGACTGGCCGCAGACATAGAGCAGGATGGGCTTGCCGCCCTTGAAATACTTGCCCAGTTCGCGGAAGTTCGTGGTCAGGCCGATGGACACGAAGGCCAGGGCGAAGAACCAGCCGCGCAGGGGAACGGAGACCTTGTTGATGCCGTTGTCCACCAGCATCTTGCCCACGTCAGCCCCCAGAGAGGAGCTGACCACGGACATGACGACGGAAGCCGTCAGGAAGCCCAGCACGAACTTGGGGAAGCGGTGCCAGATCTCCATGGCGCTGACCTTCTGACCTTCCTGCACGTCCACCTTGGCGCACCAGTACATGGCCACGCAGAAGGCCGTCACACCGATGAGCACGTTCTGGATCATCTTGACCGTAGCGGCCACCTGCAGGGCCTTGGGACCGATGAAGGCACCGGCAGCGGCCACGGCGCCGGTGGCGTCCACAGTGCCGCCGATCCAGGCGCCGCCCAAGATCTCAGGCATGCCCACCCAGTTGATGAAGGCGGGCATGGCCACCATCATGATGGCAGTGAAGGTCAGGGACAGGCCGATGGACAGGGTCAGTTCTTCCTTCTTGGCACGGCAGGCAGCGGCGGTGGCGATGGCCGCCGAGGTGCCGCACACGGACATGTCGGCGGAAATGACCATGTTCAGGGTACGGGAAGGCATCTTGAGCACCTTCTGGCCGAAAATGAAGGTGCTGATGAGCACGATGGGGGTCACCACCCAGGCCACGAAAATGCCGGGGATGCCGATGGCCAGGATCTTGTGGAACAGCACTTCGGCACCCAGCAGCACCAGACCGGTCTTGATGAAGTATTCCACCTGGGCGCCGTCCTTGACCAGCTTGGGCGTGCCGACGGTATTGGCGATGATCATGCCGATGGCGATGGACCAGATCTCGGCGTTGATGCCGTAAAGGCGCATGGTCTTCTGGTTGCCCAGGATGTTGGCCAGCACGCAGAGGGCATAGATGATGAGGAAGGAAACAAAGAACTTGCCGGGGTTCATGCCCATGAACACGGCCCCCACGGTACACAGGGCGCCCAGCACCAGGCCCAGCACGATGAGGGTGGGGATACGGTTGAAGGGCTTGGCCAGACCGGAGGCAGCCTTGGAAGCCTTCTTCTCGGCGTTCTGCCAGGAGTCGATGGCGGCCGTGGCGGCATCGTTCAGACCGGCATCCTGATAACCGGCCGCCGCGGCGGCATCCTGGGCGGCCCTGGCCGTGGCCAGGGCTTCGGCAGCGGCCTGCCTGGCGGCTTCGACCTTGGGCTTGAGGGCGGCGTTGCGCTCATCAGCGCGGGCCTGATCCATCATCAGGGCATCCAGAGGATTGTCGGTCCAGCGGGCGGGCGTCTTCAGATAGGCGATGACCTCAGCCACCTGCGACTGCTTCTGAGCCTGCACGTTTTTCTGGGCAGCCGTGGCCTTGTACCATTCGATGGTCTTGAAGGGCTTGCTTTCCTCGGCCGTGATGATGGTCCCATATTCGTTGAACCTGGCTTCCAGGGCCGGACGCTGGCCAAAGCACAGCCACGCGGCCACGATCAGGAAGAAAAAGCCGATCCAGATGGCCCAGTAGTCTTCCTTCTTCCACAAGTCGGACCACTGTGACTTGGCACGGTCGACAACGACTTCGTTGTTTTGTTCCATAACAGACAACCTCCGTTTGCGGCCGGGCTGCTCCCCGCCACATCATGTTGGAAATGGCAACAAGAAGGTCTCTCAGGAAGCGCATCCCTCCCCTCCCGAAAAAAGACAGAGGCTTTTTTCACAAACCATCTTGTCCTTGCGGCGAACACAGACCGCCATGCAAGGATAATACCGTGCAAAACAACAAAGTAAAGTAAACTATTTTAACAGGATAGAAACATTCTCCTTGTGCCTTAGCAATGAAAAATCAACATGTTAGGCAGCATGTGAAATATTTTGTAATGGTGCTCCCGACCATGGCACCAAAACCCTCTGATCACCTGCCGCCTCCCCCTCGTTTTTTTCTTCCGTCTGCTGTTCTTCAAAATTTTTTATTTTTTTTGTTGACACCAGTTCAGAAATTACGTAGGTTCCATTTTCGCGATGGGCTGTCGTTCAATTGGCAGGACGGCGGATTCTGGCTCCGCTAATCAAGGTTCGAGTCCTTGCAGCCCAGCCATCACAATTTCATAGCGCGTCCCCATCGTCTAGCCGGCCCAGGACAACGGCCTTTCACGCCGTCGACAGGGGTTCAAATCCCCTTGGGGACGCCAAAGATTTCACTGCGTTACAGAAGCGTTTTCCTATTGGAGTCTGTTATTTACAGACCCATATTTACAAAATGCCTCGCGGGGTTCCGGCCTGCGGGGCATTTCCATTTCCAGCAGCTGTTCGGCTGCGATCCCTATACTGCTCTTGCCCAGAGCGTCCATCATGACGCTCCGCTCTCTGTGAGCTGTCACGCAACTTGAGAATTTCCGTCACGAAACTTGAGAACGGCGCTCGACACTTTTCCGCAGTTGGCACAGTCATTGCTTAGAAATTTGCCGGAACAAAAAGGGGCGTGGATACCGTGTCGAAAATGACACATCCACGCCCTTTTTTCTTTTTTTTGCTTACTGCCCCAGCTTGTTTTTACCCACGGCGGGTTCAAACGTGGCCACGCGCTGGTCCTGCGGACGGGCGCGGGGGCGTTCTCCCCTGGCCAGGCGGGCCACACACGCTGTCAGTAGGCGCACCCCCATAGGAGCAAGCTCCCGCCGCCACAGTTCTGTGGCCGTTTCTCCAGGCAGGACATGACACCAGTCCTGGGCTTCGATGGGGCCAGTATCCGCCCCGTCGTCCATCCAGTATGCCGTCCCCCCGGCCACAGGTTCGTGCATGGCCAGAGTCCAGCGGATGGCGTCGCGCCCCCGGTGCCGGGGCAGAAGCGACGGGTGATACGCCAGAATCCCCAAGCCGCACCGGGCGCGCACCACAGCGGGCAGGTACCGTTGGCAATAGGCGGCCACGCCAAGATCGCATGGGGGCACGCCCTCCAGCGAGAATACCGGGATACCGCACAGCCAGGCTTCTTCCTCAAGCCTGTCCCCGCTCGTGTCCGGACACACACCGGCCACAGTCACGCGGGGCAGCAGCGAGAGCTGTCGCAGCACTTCAACGGCCAGCCACTTTTGCCCGAAAATCACGACGCGCATGTGGCCCCTCCGATGTACCGGAACCCCTGTACGGCCCGAAAATGCCCCCCATAACCGGGGGAATGCCCCTGGCCTTGTAAGGTCCCGGCTCGCTCCCGTGACCTGGTCATGGACCGGGCACTTCTGGCTTTGTTCTCGCCGTAGAGCCTAGCGCTTACTTGCGTCCATAAGGGGGAGCGTCGCAGAGCCGCACACATGCCCGGATGCGACGTGTGAAACAGTGTTGGCATCGGCTTGCCATAGCGGTTCTGGCCGTCACGCCACATCTGGCAGATAGTGTTGAGAAAGCGCATACCTACGCCAGCTCCCTGCCACTCAGGCATGACTACCAAGCGGCAGGCCCGTGCCTCCACAAAGCCCTGTCGGGTACTAACCGCCACATGGGCCACGGGTTGGCCGTCCACAAAGCCTACATAGTTGGTGGCCGCGATCATGTGCGGCAGCTTTAGATAGTGATGCGGCTCAAAATACGGCCACCATTCCCAGCCCGTTTGCCGGATTTCCAGCTCGAAGCGGGGACGTTGAAGACACCCCCGTGTCCACCGAAAGCCGTCGCCGCCGGTGTCGAAAATCCAGTCCGGGGCCAGCCAGTCGATGATGTCGTAGTGGCACGAAAGCAGGACAACCTGCCCGCCGGTACGCCGCCAAGCCTTGGCAAAGGCAGTCGCTCCGATCTTGGCAATCTGCCGGTCCACGACGCTGGTGAACTCGTCCACAACGGCGCGTTCCGGGGCCTCACAAATCAGACGGGCCAGCGAGGCCCGAAACCGCTCTCCCGTACTCAGTACATGGTAAGGACGTAGCCAGGCGGGCACATCTCCAAGCCCCACAGCGGACAGGGCACCCGTAACGGCCTGCCAGTTTCCGCCTCCATCCTCTGGGGAAATGGCGTCGATGATGGGCCTGTCCTTGGGCCAGCCTTCGGCCCCACGCAGGGCTTTTTCCCCCCAGATACGGGAACCAATGCTGGACTTGCCGGAACCGGAAGGCCCAACGACCAGGCCGATCTGCCACGGCTCCGCATCGGGGCCATCGATGGGCAGGTCCGCGTCGAGGTCGAAACCAATACCGTCGGCATTGAACAGTGAGCGGACCAAGGCGGCGCGGTAGGAATCGAAGGTCGGTGCGGGATAGTGGATGGCAATTTTCATACGCGCACCACCCGGCACTTGTAGCCTTCGGCCTTGAGGCGTTCATACACGGCCTTGTGGTCGGCCTCGTCCTTGCACATAACAATGACGCCGAATTTTTCCTTGTACTTGAAGCCGTTAACCCCCAGCATGGGCCGGGGCTCCTTGGACGTTGTCTGGTCCATAACAGGATTCCTTGCGGCCTTCTGGTGGCTCTGTGTTGGGGCACACGGCCCTCACGGTATAGTATGTCCCGCAACGGGGGCACTTAAATTGCATGATCTCAACCTTGCCCCGCCCCAAAAGTTTGTTGCAGCGCGGGCATCTGACGTCTGAAAGTTTCTCCTGATTCATGGCGCTAAAATCGTTGCACCCCAACGAAAATCTGTCTATCGTGCCTCTTGTCTCGTCCAGAGACGACACGACAGGCGGATACTCTGCAAGCGGCTGCCTTCCGCTTGTGGGGCCGTGGTGCGACGTTAGGCCGTCGCGCCGGTGGGGGCGTGCGTCGCCCCCGCCACTGTCAGGCTCTACTATGCGGGAACGCGCCGCTCCCTGCCCGGAAACAGCGCGTTCCATGCACATTATTTTCCCAGCCCCGGTCCCGCCGAAATGGCTTTCTTGAGCTGTTTCCACTTGATATGTTGGTATGTTTTCAGTAACATAGACGGATCGGAATGCCCCATTATCTCGGCAACGGCTTTGATGTCGGCGTCATATTCCAGGGCGCTTGTCGGGAAGGCGTGTCGCAAGCTGTAGGGCGTTATGACACGGGAAATTCCCGCTGCCTTCCGTGCCGCGTGCCACGCATGGCCGATACACATGACCTTTTTCCCCTGCCAATGGATGACCCACGGGCAGTCTATTTTTGCGTCCTCTTCCCACCACCTACGCAGCTCCGGTAAAACGTCATCCCGTACAGGAATCAGGCGGGATTCCGCGCGTGCGCCTTTCCGGGCGTTAGGCATGCGGATGATCCCCGCGTCCAGATCGACGTCTTCCCAGCGCAATTTGAACAGCTCCGAGGGGCCGATGCGCGGCCCGGCCATCATGCCCAGCGTGATGACGCGCGCCACATGATACGCGGCCACGTCGCGCATACGCCTGGCTTCGGCCAGTGTGGGCGGCATGACCCGCCGTGCCCTGGGCCGGGGAAAGCGCACCCCCTCCAGCGGATTGATGGCCAGTCTGCCCGTACCGACGCCCCAGCGTAGTATCGTGAGCAACAGCTTCGCCCGCAGGACAGCCGTTGCCAGGGATACCCCCGACTGACGCTGCCCCTCTAGAAACTCGCTGATGTGCTGGGGTTTGAGCCTCCGGGCCTGCCAGCCTCCAACCAGACGCAGCACCGGCCGGAGGTGGTAGCGCCCGCTTTTTTGTGTCACGGGGTGGGTGCAATGCACCGTAAAATAGACATCCGCCAGCTCCCTGACGGTAATTCCTTTTGCCATGCGAACCTCCTGTTATATGGTCCGCACGACTTTTTACCCTGCACATCCTTCTGTCAAAAACTACCTCCTTTCCATGTCCTGCCGCATGGCTTCCAAGCGCCGCACCATCTCGGCCGCGTCCTCCTGGGACATATCGCCGTGTCGCTCTTCAAGGCGTATCCACCAGCGGGTGGCGCGGCAATCCTCGGCCCGGACGTGTCCGCCCGCCGTGGCAATCAGGCCCCGGCAAACGCCGGGCAGCCAAGCGGCCGGGCGCAGCAGGCCGCGCAGGCCCTCGTCGTTCCAGCTTTGGCCGATGTGAGCCAGCCAGTCCCTCACCATGACCCGCCAGCCTCGCCAGAAACGGGGCTGATCGAACACGCAGCTCTCGGCCTCGATGCGGCCGCCATGATGTGCCCAGGCGGCAAAAGCCCGCACGTCGAACCGTCCCGGCTCCCCCCAGTTGCGGATCAGGCAGCGTCGCAGGATGATCCACATACAGGATTGAACTTCCGGGCCGCGCCTTCCGAAGTCCTCAAGGATACAGTCCTCAAAGATGACTACCTTGCCGCGCTCCACCGCCAGCTTGTCCGCATCTCCTGAACCGCAGAGGATGAGCTTTCCCGCGCCCCGGATGACGCAGCGCCGGAAGATGGCGCGGCTGCCCCAGGTGATACCTGCCGCCTCGTCCAGCCGCTCCAGTGGGCAGGCGGACAGATCGATGATGCTGTCCTCCACCAGCCAGGACTGCCCGTCGCTGATTCCCAGGCCGTGCCCGCCAGCGTCTGGAGCGGTGATACGCTGTCCAGCGACCCTATACGTCATAGCTCACGTCCACGGCCTGCACAGCCTCCACGCTGTCTGCCGCGTCCACAGCGGCCAGCAGCTCGTCACGGCGAGCGGCGTGCCGTGCCTGAACAAACGCCAGACCTTCCGCGTCATCCACGGCAAAAAGGGCCGCACCCACTGCTACGTCCTGCGAGGTGGGCATGGCGGCAGGCATAGTGAGGGAGGCGGCCAACGCGGCGTCGTAGCCGGACAGCACCTCGGCAGTTTTGGCCTCCTTGGCATCGGGGAGTGCGCGGGCGGCGGCTTCCTCGGCGGCCTTTTCCTCACGGCGTGTTTTCTCCTTCCGCCACAGGGCCACATACGGCGCGACCTGTTCGTCGTAGTCCGCAACGGTCAGGGGCTGGTTGGGACCGCCCGTCCACTCCGTATGGCCCGCGTCATCGCGCCATTGCAGGGCATGCAATCCGTCAGGGGCCTGGAAATCAAAAACCAGGGCTACCCCGTCGCAAATAATCAGCTTATCGGCGGGGACAACCGTAACAGTCGTAACAGTGGACATGGGAGCAACCTCCAAAATGGTTGGGAATTGAGGGGATAGCATGACCCGTTCCGGGTATCTGCCAAGGGTACAGGACAGGTCCGTCCATCTCACGTCGGGCCTTGATCTGTTCCGCTCTGGCCAGAATTTCTTCTTCTGTGATTTCCCGCAGACCATGCGGGGTGTGTTCAAGCCACATAATAGCCTCCGGTTATTTGTTTTTTTAGGGAAAATGTCGGTCTTGCTGGCACTGTCGGGGAAACCACCCTGTCCATCGAGCAGATGCCAGCGCATGCCCACCAATGGCGTCATGTCCAAACATGGATTTCCGGTGAAACGCATGCTGATGGCGTTACAAAAAATGGCAATATCAATGGCGATACGCACGGAACCACAACTACCGTAGGCGGCTCCAAGCCTCACGACCACCCGCTTGAGGGGGCTACGGAGCAAGCCGACAGCCTGCCTCCGTTCCTTTCGTTTGAGATAGTGGTCAGGGTGGCATAGGGGCGTCCTCCGTGGGTTTGCGGGCGGGATGTGGGTCTCGGACCCGCCAGCAGAGCCAGCCGGATGGGCTTCGGATGCGCCCAAAACGACACGCCCTCTCATGTCGGGCACGGTGCCGCCGTGGCCATCTTCCCCGCCGTCACAGAGCACCCAGTTTTCACGCGGTTCCGTCTCTCCGGGCATAATGGCGCGGCGGCCGTCGGAACCGCCAAACTTTACGCCGTCAACAGCAATGGGGACGCGCATGGGGAAAATGTCCCACGGGTTGATCTTGGCTACCGTTTCCTGCAGAGCCTCGATTTGCTTCTTCAAGGCGGCGATGGCGTCGTCATGGCCGGAATCCGCCTGGGAACGGGCTTGTTCCTCCTGGGAGATGGCTTCCGCCAGGTCCTTGCCCTGGGATTGCATGGCGTTTGCCAATGTCGTGTCGGCCTCGGCCAGTGCCGCAACGGCGGCGTCCGATTTTTCCGCGAACCGGTCCAGGGCCTGCAGGCTTTCCCGAATACGCGGGCAGTCCTCACGCAGCGTATTGCGCGGGTGCGGCAGGGGCAAGGACAGATGGGGGGTCTTTTCGTCGTAAGCCATACGGTCCTCTCTACTTCACGGCCAGCATGCGGATATTGCGGACACGGGGACGGGCCGTGGCCGTGCCCGACAGCTCGATCTTGGCCTTGACCATATCGCCGCCGGAAAGGGCCAGCTCGTAGCGGAACTCCACCAGCCCGTCGCCCTGGTTCACGGTCCCGGCCTTGGTCATCTCCTGCCATTCCCCCTCATCCTCGCGCATTTTGGGCGTCACGGCGGCCCCGGCGGGAATGATGGCGTCAAAGATCAGAACGCCCTTGGCCGCACCGGAAGACGTGATGCTGCGGGTGCAGTAATCGGCGGTCGTCCCCACCTTGCCGCATACCAGCATGGTGCCGGGATACAGCACGGGGGATGCGGTGGCGTCCCCGGAGAGGGATGCCTTCACGCTGAAGCGCCCGGTCTGGCCCTTGGCAAAGTTCACAGCCTGGCCCTCGGCCATGCTGGCGGTCGTACCGTCCGGCAAGTCCACGGCATACTGGACAGAGGTCTTGGCCGTAGGCAGGTCGGACAGGCCGAACAGGAGCATGTCCGTGGCCTCCTCTTCCGTATCCACACTGCCCAGGTCGATTTCCTGCGCCTGGGCGCTGGTGAAGTCAGCCTTGAGGAGACGGAAGGCCATGTCCTTGTCCTGGTGGGCTGTCCAGGTACTGGCATTGGACGACGAGAGCATGACGCCGATGGTATAGGGCTGGCTGGTGACATAGCTCTTGCGCAGCTCGTCGTATTCGCCCAGCACGGCAATGGCCAGGGAGGTCTCGGCGTCGTCGCACAGCACGACGAGCGCATATTCCACATTGGCCGACAGGGCTACCGGCGCATCGAACAGCACGCGCGTATGCCCCCCGCCGGTGACCACCATGTCTTCCCTGGCGATGTGTGCTTCCGCGAACACCACGCGCGTGGGAACGCCGTTGACCACCTCGCGGATCTGGACCTGGGCATCACCACCCGCCGCCATGAAATAGAGGTCCACACCGGCAAGCTGCATGGCCTCTTCGGCAACAAATGTCTGCGCCAGAGGGTCTACCCATACGGTCGTCACCTGTTTGACCTGCCGCAGGGTCTGTACGGTCAGCGTACCTTGTCCCACGAACACGGCCTGTCCCTGTCGGCTGTGCGCGGACACGACGACAGTTTTTGCCCCGGCGGGCACATTGGGCGGGATGGTGAACACGCCACGCGCCACACCGTTTTCGTCCGCCGTAATCGTACCCGGTTCCCCTTCGGCGGTGCGACACTCCATGACCATGCCGTCAAAGGTCACCTCATGGACAGTTTCCCCCGGCTCCAGGTCCCGCGCCTCAAAGGCCACGTCGATCTCGCGCAGGAACTCCAACGCGCTGGACTGGCTGGACAGGGTCTCGGTGGTGGTCTTGGTCTCCGTCCCCACAACGACGTGGTAGTAGCCGTCCCGGCTGACATCGAATTTTTCTGTCACGGGGCTGGCCCATGTGGTGTCGTATTCCGTCCAGCGGTCGATGCTGGGCGTCAGGGTGACGCGCGCGGGCATGGGGTCAAAGGCGGAATAGGGATTCACGCGCATGGAATTGGTCCGCAGGGTCTGGGCAAGAGCCACCACGGGCACATACGAGCGGGATTTCGGTACGCTGATGTCCCTGGACAGCATGTAGGCCGACGCGGCAATGGGCAGACACAGCTCCCCGCCAACAATGGCGGCCGTCTGGCTGACGCCCTGGTCACGCATGCTGTCATCCAGCAGCGGGTCGACAAACATGCCGACACGCGCGCCGTCTTCCCGCGTGGTGGCATCGGCTTCAAGGCGCTGCCTGGCCACTTCGGCCATGACGTAATCCAGGCGGGCATTGATGGCCTGAATGTCGGCAAACGGCACCACACGCACCCCGTCATTGACGACAGCAGGAGCGCCGCGCCATGCCTGGGTGACGCTGGCCAGCGCCAGCATGGTGGCCGGGACAGCCGGGGACTTGGGGGCCAGCTCGTTGCCGACGCCCTGTACCCACTCGAACGCACCGTCCTGGGTAACACACAGGCGGTCGATACGCGGCAGGGCCTGCTCGTAGGTCACAAGGACGTTGCTGTCGCGCACGGCGTTTTTGACGCTGAAACCGTCGGCGTCCACGTCATCCGGCACCTGCTGTGTCATGACCGTATATTTGACCTGGTAGGACGACCCCGTGGCGGGTTCGTCGCCCGCCGGGGACCAGTCGATCTTGTCCCCGTTCTTGGTGTAGTCGTCTCCGGACACATAGACGGTGTCCCCCTGCTTGACCTCCAGCAGGGCCACTACCGACGTATCAGGCAGAGCGTCCTCACAGCCCGCGTAGCTGCCGTGCGTCAGCTCCACGCTTTTCTCGACGATGACGTTGACCTTTTTCACGGCATGGATGGGCGGATGAGCCACAGTGATGCGCTGGCTTTCCGTGCCGTCGCCCACATGGACTTCCGTGTCGATGGTGCGCAGGTCTGGACGCGCCGGGTAGGACAGGCGGCGGGATGTGGGCACCTCCACCCCGTAACCGTACACACGACACCGCCCCTCAGACAGGTTGTATATCTGGGCGTCGTCGGTCTGCTCGGCAAAGCGCAGCAGCATCCCCTCAGCCACATAGCCGCTGCCGCCTGTACTGTCGCGGTCATAGCGGGCGATGCCCTGGGTAAAACTGTCCTGGTTCGGCGGCTGTTCCTTGGCCCGCACGACGCCGTTGTCCACGGTATGCACGGGCACAAAGCGCCCGGACCCGCCATCCGTATCAAAGCCCCACAGCGCCTCGACCTTGAGCCGCCATGCGCCCGCTTCGCCTTCGCCGTCACAGCCCTGCGCCGGGTTGCGCAGCGCGGGATCTTCATTCTCGCTGATGACGGTAAGCACCAGACGGATGCCCACCGTCACCGTGCCGGACGTGGGTATCACGAAACTGGCCGGAGGAACCCCGCGCACCTTGCCTGCCAGATAGATGGCCCCGGCCTGCGCAGTGACCTGCCCGGTGGAGGCGTCCACGGAAATCTGCGCGTCGCGAATAATGTCGCCGTCGGCAAACAGGGCGTCGCCAAGGCCCCTGGCATGTTCAAAAAAAAGTTCCTGCAGGTCGTTGAGTTCACGGCCCTGGAGCACATATCCGTCGCGGAAGAGGATGCTTTCAAAGGATTTTTCCGGGTCGTGCAGGTTGTAGTAGTTGTCCGGGGTGGAAGGCAGCTCAAACAGGCCGCCCATGATTTTCTTGCCCATGTGATGCTCCTTAGATGGCCTGGACCAGCTCGATGCCGATCTTGCGGTTGGGGCTGCGGGTGATGGGTTCGTCGAGGATCTGCGCGGCAAACAGGCGTCCCGCGTTCACGATTTCTTCAGGACGGAAATAGAGCTGGCCGGCGGGACAGTCCGGGGAAACCTCCGTATCCATGAAAACACCGACCTCGCGCAACGTGGCGGTGGGGGCGTCGCTGTAGTCAAAGTCCGCGCGCAGGTACAAGTAGGCCGTCGGCTCGGCACTGTAGGCGTAGCGTTTGGTGACCACCTCAACGGTCCCCTCCTCGGTAACGCGCTTCTCGACAGGGACCACGATGGAGCCGTTATCGTCGGGCGTCACAAATCCCACCACAGAGGGCTTGCGGCGACCCACCTCGTTGACCAGGGCCGTGGCCTTGACCAGTGACGGCCATTCAAGGGGGTCCATACTGTCCCAGGCCTCGTCGCCCAGACCCCACGCGATATGCAGCGGGCGTGCGGCAATGGCGACAGCCATCGCGATACGCCCCTGTTCGGTAACGGTAGATTGCATTTATTCCTCCGTGATGGATATTCCCATGCAGGCATGGATGGTGTCCCAGGCGGCATCATTCCAGCCGCCTTCCTCTTCCCATGTCCCGGCATTAAGCCAGGGAGAGTGCCCGACCTGGACCATTGTCTCCGATCCCCAGCACTGACCGGGCACGGCTCCGGGGAAGGCCAGTTCCCCCATGCTCCGGCGTTCCGCCTCATAGGCCCACAAACACACGGGCGTGCGCACGGGACCATGATTGCCAAGACGCAGGTCCCCCAGCCTGTTGACGCCGCGCGCCAGCACGATACGACGCACGCCCCCCAGCCGTTCATTGATGCCGGACAGGCGGGACAGGCCCGTTTCCAGCTGGCTGCGTGCCGTATGGCGGATGCCGAGTTCAAACGGCGGGATGTAGCGGGTAAAGCCCTCCCAGCGTTCCCAGGGGCGGTCGTCCCAGCTCCCGTCATTCCAGGAGGCGGAAAAGTACACGTCCTCGCCGCTGCCAATGCTGACCACCTCGGACATGACAAAGGGATTGCGGCGGATGAACGTGTCAGAGAGCCGGGACACGCTCAGCACAAAATTGTTGACGCGGCGCGGCCCATACAGGGTCAGCAGCTCCGTCAGGCCCCAGAGCGGAGAACCATCCAGCAGGGGCGGGCCGAACAGGCTGATCTTGACGCCAAAGGCGATGACCACGTCGCCGTCTCCGACGCCGGGGTCCGTGGTCCCGCTCCAGAACGACAGGATGCCGCTGCCCAGCTTGGGGCCTATACCGGGGATGATGGGCCGCCGGTCGTTGGTGTCGTTGTAGATACGGAAAAAGAAACTGCGTGCTGGCTTGTATTCCTGGATCAGCCAAACGAGGTGCGCAAGGCTGTCGAGCTGGGCTTGTTGATCCCCGTAATGAGGCGGCGTTTCCAGCCGCACCATGAACTCCGCCCAGCGCGTGGGCGCAAACTGGCGCATATTCTCGATGGCTTCGACGTGGTAACCGTAGGCTGCCAGAATCTCCGGCAGGCCCTGCTGCTTGCCCCCCAGCATGTGCCAGCGCCAGGCATTGACGACACGGGTGCGGAACTGCGCGTCGCTTTCCACGGGGCTGCGCACCAGGCCCCGGCTTGCCCCGAAGGCGGACACAAGCCCCGGCTCGCAGAGAGCCGGGAACCACTGCCGCCGGAAATACACGACATCATCCCGCGTCTCGTCCAGCGCATGGGCCATGCCCCGGACGAGACCCTGCAGGGGGCCGGGGGCATGGATCAAAGGCCATGCCAGGATGTCATGAAAATATTTCCAGAACTCGGACACGGTTACGCTTCCTCGGCCCTGACGGCGCGCAGGGCAAGGCTTTCAAGGCGGGCCACGCCATCGGCGGGCACGACCAGCACGTCCTGTGTCGGGCTGGTCCAGGTCACACGCTTGACGCCTGCGACCGCCATGACCGTATGCGTCAGCAGGTCGAGCGTCAGGTCCTGCCCGATCTGCAGGGCCGTCACGTCAGCCAGGGGGCTGGTCTCCGCGAACAGGGCACGCAGACGGTTCTCCGCCTGGGTCGTTATGGCGTCCGGATCGCCGTCGGTGTATTCCAGCACGCCGTCTATGGTGGCGGCCACGGGCACAGGTCCCTTGACCAGCCAGTCGTCGTTTATGGGCACGTTGGGGGCCACGGCCTCCCGGACTTTCTGCAACAACGCTTCGGTGGGCAGCACGTCCGCACCGCGCACGACAATGTCCACGGTGCCCTGGCCGCGCGGATGCCGGTCCAGGATCGACACCGAGGTCACACCCGGCACGGACAGTGCCCAGGCCATGTAGGCGAACTTGGTGCAGCCGTTGTTTGCTTGCCATTGCAAGGCATAGCGCCGTTGCAGGCTGGCGTCCGTTTCTTCGTCGGCCCCCTCGCTGACCAGCCAGTCCGCCGGGTTGCTCACCCCGGCAACGCCCGTTACGGGGGTCACCAGCTCGCATATCTGTCCGACGGATGCATTGGCCGCTGCGCCGTAGTCCTCCGCCTCGACTTCCACATCCACATGGTCCGCCCCGGCAGGCAGGACAGCGGTTGCGACCGTGCCGTATCGAAAAATACGGCCCGTGCCGTCCGGCAGGGTGCGCACGATGCGCCCGGCAGGGATGGTGATGTTTGTGTCCTGACCGGTCTCCACGGCGCGGGCAAAGCGCACTTTCCCCCGCGCCTTGGTCGCCGGGCGGCGGGTCACGTCCACCCCGGCGGCGTGCATGTCCAGCCATTCCCCCGTTGCCCCGTCCGGGCTGACCTGCTGCAGCAGACGTTGCAACAGGCTGTAGATCTGCCAGTAGCCCCAGCAAAAAATTTCCAGCAGGCCGCGAACCACGCCCTTGTTCAGGTTCAGGCGCACGGGCAGATAACCGTGGGTGGCGAGGCTGTCCTGTGCCGTCTCCACATAACCGAATACGGAGGCCCGGACGTCCTCAATCGTCCGGGAAACACGGGGTAAAACTGTCTGTTCGCGGGTCGGCATCTTTCACTACCAGTTCCATCGTCAGCTTGTTGATCTGCAGGACCAGGGACATCGGCGTGTCATCTTCCAGAAAGCGCCAGCGTGCCAGCGCCGTGATGGACCGTGCGTCCCAGGCCGTGACCGTGCAGCGCACGGACCCTACGGCAACGCGGGGGTCTTCCTCCACACGCATGACGACCTCGGATTCCAGGGCCGCCCTGTTCGCCGCCGTGGATTCTTCCAGGATCCAGTCATGGATCAGGGAGCCGAATTGCCGGTCATAAAACAACTTGCCAAGGCGGGTGAACATGCGCAGGCGTATGTCTTGCACCCCCGTGTCCACGCCGTCGGTCAACACCAGCTCGCCGTTAGCGGCAACGCGGGCCTGCCCGCTGCCGTCCAGCGCGATGTCTTGCCCCCAGAGGTCTGTCGTGGTGTCACTCATGGGGGAAGCATGGCACACAACAAAAAAGCGCGCCCGGAAAGGACGCGCTCCATGCAAAGGTTTTTCTGGCCACGGCCTAGTGGGGGCAGCTGCCCCCACTACGGCTACCGGCGTAGGAATCCCCGTCAATATGGCTGCTGCCGTTGGTCGTGGTGTTGCCCGTGACCGTCTGGTCGCCACGGATAGTCACGTCTCCTACGAACTCCGCTTGCCCCTGCCCCATGCCATCCACGGATTTACAAACAACATGCCCCTGGAGGTTGATGCGCGGGGCAATGATGCTCACCTCGTTACCCGCCTGGATAGCCGCCTGTTCCCCGGCTTTGACCGTCCAGCCTTTACCGGCCTCGGTGGCCACGTTTTGCGGTGTCAGCGTCACGATCCGCTTTTCCTTGTCAATGCGGATTTCCACGCCATTCTCACATTGAATGACAAACTCGTTCAGCTCTGCATGGGGGGCATTCATGCCGCCGCCCCAGCGAATGTTGGAGATATACGGGTAGTTCGGATCGCCGTCATAATAGGCCAGGTCGCACAGCACCCCGGAAACGGGCGGGCAGACAACGCCCCGATCTGGGCCGCCCCACAGTACGGGCAGGGCCACACGCGGCACGACCGGCTCCTTTGGGTCCGGGCTTTCATCGTTCCGGAGCGGCTGCACGTCACAAAAATATTCCCCATCGCTTGCGTACACGGCCACCACCCTGGCCTTCCGTGGCAGGCGGTAATAATGCCGCAAGTCGGGCATGGCCAGCTCAACGAGCTTGCGGATCATGCCCACGACATCCCGTTTTCCCTGTTGCTCGTCCATTTCCGTTCCTCGTTCGCCTTCATGCCCGGCGGGCAAAGCCCGACCGGGCGCTCCCTCGTCTCTCCATGCGGCGCACGCGCCGTGCCTCCGGCGGTATGCGGTGTTCAGCTCCAGCCAACGTCTTTCCCGTAGGTAATTACGGTGCGGTTGCCGCTTTCCTGAAACGTATGCACTACGTCCAATGCCCGCACGGTGGCATCCAAGCTGCGCCGGGCGTCGCGAATATGCACCAGACGGCTGTGCGTTAATCCCGGCAGCGGCACAGACACCAGAACCCCTGTTCCGCCATCGGCCTGCGGCGGCGTATGTGCCAGCAGATTTTCCGCCGTAGCCACGCTGTACACATCGCCGGGTTCGTTCCCGTCGCTCCAGGTCAGTCCGGACGCGCCCAGCCAAAGAGCATGGCGGCTCATGTCATGACCGAAGCTGCGCTCCAGCGTATAGGCCAGCTGGCGTACAGCCCGCGCCACGGATACCCCGGAAAAGACCTGGTACGGCAACACGTCGCCCGGCACGTCCACTGCGCCCACGGCAAGCCCGGTGCGAGCCAGCAGCCGCCGGGCCACGACGTCAGCTGGCTCCCGGTAAAAAGATTCCGTCACGTCCGTGGTGGTCAGCACCTTTTCACGCCCAACGGCATGCACCGTCACGGCATCGGCGCTGCTGCTGTCGGCGCGGGGCTGGTCGATGCCTTCAACGGTCCCCTCCCATTCCTGCCAGAAGCCAGTCTCGCCCCGGTATCCCCAGCGCACGGCAACCGCCTGCCCCGTGGCCAGCACAGCGCGGGCTTCCCCCTCCGGGTCCGGCACGGTAATGGTTGCCCGGCTGACAACGGCCCGCCGCCGGAAGACCAGCTCAAGAAACGGACTGCGCAACACTTCCAGCGGCCCCACATTGCAGCGGACGTTCAGGCCCTCGATCATGACAGGTCCCCGCCGATGACTTCTTCAGGCTCTTCCGCCCTGGCTGCGGCTGCAGCTTTTTCCTCCGCTTTTTTGGCCAGCTCGCCGGGTGTGGGGGTCTTGGCCTGCGCCTGTTCCTGGCGCACGATGGGCGGATTATGCTCCACAAAAGATAACGACGCGCGTATCTCGTCGGTCTGGGTCGTCTCCGCCGAATCCAGACGCGAGAACACCACACGACGCACACCTCGCGCGAGAAGGTGCCGGTTGGTCACGGTAAAAATGGAGGGGTTGGCTTTCCCATCCGTTTTCTTGAACCATCCGTTTAAGGATTCCAGCTTGTCGTAACAGGTCCCGGACCCGTCCGTCGTCAGGTAAAGGGTCAGGCTGATGTCCGCGTCTTCCCAGCCCTGCGGCGTCTTTTTCTTGCCGCTGGCCTTGTCCACGCTCTGCTCGTCGAATCGCACCTTGCCGCTTACCCGCAGGTCGGACAGAATGCCGGGCAGCTCCTCGCCGTCGATACGCACGACGCCGTCTTCAAATGTCAGAAGTTTTACACTCATGCCATATTTTCTCCCATTTCCGTGGCCGCCGCCTGCAGGTCAGCGAAGAAGTCCTGCGCGTCCTTGACGTTGGGGAGGGTGATGTTGGCGATATGCAGGGTCCAGGATTGCGGAGCGGCGGCACGGTCTCCGGCGGCCCTCGCCCGACGTTCCTGTTCCTCGGCCAGATCGGCGGGCATACCGGGGGCGTCGGGGACAACAGGCTGCTCGCCGGTGGCGGGCACGGGCACATCCGTGGTCTTCCACAGCCCGTCCCACCAGCTGCTTATGCTCTCTTTCAGGCTGCCCAGCTTGCCGGACAGGGTGGCGTACAGACCGGGGAAGCCCGCGTTCATGCCCTCGCCCAGCGTGGACATGAGACGCGCTCCGGACAACGTCAGCGTGGACAGGGGGCCTTCCTTGGCGTCAGAGAACGGCAGCAGATTGCGCAGGCTGGCCAAGGCATCGGAAAACGTCTGCTTGAGGCTTTCCACCTTGGACAGGATGCCTTCCTTGAAGGTGTCCAGAAGGCGTGCCCCTGACTCGAAAAGGTCGATACCAGCCAGCCATTCCGTGGCCTGCGCCCACGCATTGCGCAGCCAGTCCCCAATGCGGAAAAGGTCTGCAAAAGCCATGAGCGACGCGCAAAAATTGTCCCAGACGCTTTGCGCCATTTCTGCGGCGGTGGCCCAGTCGCCGGTCAATACGGCACCAAGCCAGCGGAATGCCGCGATCAGGCTTTCGATGCCACGTACCAGATTGGCAATGACCGTCGCCAGCCCTTCCAGTATCCAGCTCAAAAAGCCGCCCAAGACCTCTCCCAGACCTCGCGCTTCGGACGCGGCGCTCGTGACCTCAAAGCCGAAAGCCTCCTCCACTCTCTTCCCAACGAAGTCGAACAGTTCACCTATCTTGAGAATGGCCGGTATCAGGACCGCCACCGCACCGTCAAAATTCAGGCCCTCCCAGATACCCGCAAAAAATTCTTTGATGCGGTACACGGCACGGCCAACGGTCACAACCAGCCGCTCCAGACCGGCGGCCCGGATGTCCCTGGCCAGTTCTCCCCGGATCTCGAACGTGCTTCCCTTGAGGCTCTCGAAGATGGCCGTCACGCCCCGAACCACGAGGGAAATGTTCCGCCCCCAGCGGTTCAGGGTCGTGGCGATCCCGCCAAAATTTTTCTTGTAAGCCACATACAGCAGGCCCACGGCGGCAATCAGCGCCCACACGGGCCAGCCCAGCGCCAGCAGGGCCATCCTGATACCGGTCAGGGTCGTGGAGACCACGGGGGCGGCTTTCGATACCGCCCACATCCCGGCGCTGAAAGCCGTCACGGCCAGCACAGCGGCGGCCAGTCCTCCGGCCAGGGTCAGGATGACCTGGCCGACGCGGGTTTCCGCCACCCAGCGCAGGGCGTCGGCCATCGCTCCCAGGGCCTTGGCCCCGGCGGTGATGGCGGGCAAAAAGGCATTGCCCACGGCAATGGCCAGATTTGTCAGCTTGTTGGACAGGAGCTGCAGCGCGTTTTCCGTGGTTTTGCTGCGTGTGTCGAACTCCGCCTGCATGGAACCGGCATAGTTCGCCTTGTTGCCCACAAGCTCGAACGCCTGGGACAGGTTCCCCATGTTCTTCAGCAACGGAGCAATGGCCCCCAGGGATTCCTGGCCGAACATCTCGGTCAGGAGGGACATTTGCAGTTCCTTGGGCTTGTCCGCCAATGCCTGCAGGACCTTGAAAATGGTTCCCTGGGCATCCCGCTGCATGTCTTTGGCCATCTGGGTGGCCGAAAAACCCAGGGACCGGAACGCGGCGGCCTGGTTCTTGCTCATGGCCGTGCCCTTGACCAGGGTCGTCGTGAAACTCTTGAGCGCCGTTGCCGCCACTTCCGGGCTTGCTCCGGCGGAAAGGAACGCCGCGCCCAGCGCCGCCACCTGCGTTTCCGCCAGTCCACAGCTCATGGCCGCCGCGCCCACGCGCTGGATGACCTCACCCAGCGCGGGAGCCGTGGCATTCATGTTGTTTGAAAGATGGTTCACGGCATCGGCCAGGGCATAGGTCTGCGGCAGGCTCAGGGCCATACCGGCCCGCCAGTCGGCCATCATCTTGCCCGCCTGGTCTCCGGTCAGGTCGAAGGCGACGCCCATCTTGGCGGCCTGCTCGGCAAACTCGGTCAGGTCTTCCTTGGCCACGCCGGATTGCCCGGCGGCTGCGATGATGGCCGCGATGCCGTCCGCCGCCATCGGGATGCGCCCGGCCATGTCCATGACCGTTTTGTTCATTTCCCGGAACTCGGCGGCGGTGTCGAAGTTTACCACCTTGGCCACATCGGCCATCGCGCTTTCAAATGTCATGGCCTTGCTGGCCGCCATACCGAAAGCCCCGACCAGGAGTCCGGCGGCCACCGCCGCCGGACCCATAGCCAATGCAAGGTTGCCCAGGCGTTCCCCCAGACCTGCGGTAGCGGCGTTGGCCACGTTCATGGATCGCGTAATGCGGCCCAAGGGACCGGAGATCATGTCCACCAGGGACAGGGTGGCGAATACGGAGAAAACTTCCATGCTCAAACCTTGCGGGTTCCCAGGATGCTGCGGGACAGGGCCTCAAAAAAGCGTCGTTCCATCCAGACGGCCTGACGCACCTGACACGCCCACTCATCCAGGTCTTCCGACGGCTGAAGGTGGAGCCAGTGCAGGATAAGGGCATCGCCCTGGGCGTAGCCGTCCGGGGCCTCTAGTTTCCCAGATCGGCGGCAATGCCCACGGCGCGGATCAGGGCGGTGGAGAAGGTGGTGGCAATGCCGGGATACTCTTCCAGAGCCTCGGTAAGCCGCTCCTTGTCATCGGGATGGATAGTGGCCAGCAGCAGGTTGCGGGCCGCCTGGGTGGGATTTTTCCCGGCCACGTCCTGCAGGCGCTTGATTTCCATTTTCGTGGGTTTGGCAAAGCGAAGGGACAGCTCGACTTCCTTGTCTTCCCATTTGTCGGTGAAGGTCAGATCAAACGGGGCATATTTGCGGGTGGGTTGGGTGTCGCTCATGGTATGCGCTCCTTTGTGTGGTTTTCTGGGGGAAATTCCCTTCCGCATACCGTAGGCCCAAAACAAAGAGCGCGCCCGTACTGGACGCGCTCCATGCGAACAAAAAGCCGCTTCCCTACAGGGTATAGCCGCTCCAGTCCTTTTTGGCGGGCACACCGTTGTACAGGATGGGGGACAGGATGGTGAACTCGCAGGTCATGGGGCTGGCGTTATCATCCCCCTGCGCGGCGCCCCCGCCGCTGAACTTGGTGATCTTGCAGTTTTTCAGGGTATCCGTGACCGTGCCCATATCGTTGTTGGCATAGGAGACCACGATGGTGAACGGCGCATGGTCATAAATGCCCCCGCCGTCAACGGTCAGCTCTTTCTTGAGCTTTTCCCATTCATCCCTGTCCAGGACCATGCTGCCGCTGGCCTCGTAGTTTCCCCGGCCATAGGACCTGGGGATGCTGCCCCTTCCATAGCGGGCCGTAACTTCCTGCCCGTCCTCGTATTTGATCTCGGTAATCCCCGCCGCTTCTCCGTGCGGCAGGGTCACCGTGATGTCTTCCCAATCGTAGGCTCGTCCATTGACAGACATACTGCCTCCCGTTACGCCGCCACGCTGTAGCGTTCGATGCGCGGGTCGAAGTTGGAACCCGCATAGGTGTAGCGGTTGTACAGCTTGATTTCCCGGATGATCGGGATGCCGACAAGCGTGATTTCCACCGCCACGCCGTTGTTCACAATATCCTGCCCGGAGGGGATTTCCACCACATAGGAGGCCAGCTCTCCGGCCGTGGTCATGGCATCCAGGGCATTTTCCAGATTGGCCTTCAGATAGGCGAGACCACTTTCACTATCCGGACGCAGGGGGTCTCCGGCCTCGTCGTACATGCTTTTGAGGGCAGCGATGCGCGTCAGGCGCACGGCCTTGAAGACGGTACGCAGCACTTCCTCATAGCGAAAGTCGGAGGTATCCTCGGCCAGGGTGCGCGAATCGCCCCAGTAGGCTCCCTCCAGCCCCGCGTATTTTTTGGCCGTCTGGAATCCGTTGCTTTCCAGGGTCGGCTGGACAGCCTCCCAGCCGTCCGGAAGGGTAAGCTGCGATATGGGGCCGTCCTTAACGCGGCCTGTGGCCCGCTGTACGGGTATGGCCATCACACGTCCGGACTGCAGGCCACCGGCATTGCGCAGGCGGGATGCTCCCGCCGTATCCACGATCTCGCCATACTGGCAGCAGACGGTCACGAACCGGCCCGCCACCCCCTGCCGCTCCGCCAGCAGGGCCGCCACATAGGCGTTCAGGTCTTCCCCGTCAAACGGCAGGCGGGCCTCCAGCTTGAAATAGGTGGGGCGCTGCTGGTTCCACAGCTCGTCGGCCTTGGCTTGGGCGGCCATCCAGTCCACCGAGTCAGAAGGGCCGACGATATGCACGAACTCCACATCATAGAGGGCCAGCGGGCTTTCCAGGGCTTCCAGCACATCCACGATGGACGGGGCGGGGGGCAGCAGCCGGCAGGTATAGGTGGTCCCCGCCACGAACTCCCCTTCGGGGAAGGTCAGTTTGACACCGTAATCGGCCAGCTCGTGGAGGCCGTCCACGGGGATGGTGCGGATGGCCGCGAACGTATCCCCACCGTCCACAGAGAGCTGGAACGTCCCCTCGTTCCTGGCACCGCTTTTCACGATACGCACCACCAGCTCCGCCCCGTCCAGAACCCCGGAATCCAGTTCCGACACCTCCGGCAGCGGACTGGATTCATCCCCCACCCGGACCACAGGGCCAACGGGACAGCGCACAGCGAAGGTGTAGGTCGCGCCCTCGTCCAGGCTCGCGTCATCGGGGAAAATCAGGGTAGCTCCCGTGGGTTCCTCCCCGGAGCTGATGGGGTTCTGCGTGGCGGAGGGGACGGGTTCCGCAAATGTTTTGCCGCCGTCCGTGCTGATTTCCAGCGTGGCGGTGCCAATGGTGCCCGCCGTGACCACCCTGACCACCACATCGGCATTGAGCGCCGGATAACCGGAGAGGGTGGCCCCGGCCTTGCCACCGTTCACGGACAGGCCGGAGATATAGCCCCCAGGCTGCCCCTGTACGGGGACGGCCACAACGTATGGGGCCTGCCCCCCCGTGGTCAGCATGTCACGCACGCGGTCCACAAGCGGCCCCGTGCCCAGCATGGCGGCAAGGTCCGTGCGTTTGCCGATCAGATAGGCCTTGCCCACAATGCCCCTGGAGCAAACACCGGCCACCAGGGCTTTGCCGTCAACCCCACCGGTAACGATCCCGGACGTGCCGTCGATCAAATATTGCAATACGTCGCCCATAGCAACATGACTCCTTCTCTAGCGGTTTGCTGTCGCCATCCGTAAGCGGGCAACGCCCGCTAACGGCTGCCGCGCCTACCTCGCACGACCGCCGCCGAGACGGCGGGCCTTGAGCTTGTCAAGCGCGCTCTTGTAGGCCGCGTCAGTCACCCGTTTACCGGCTTCCCAGCCCATCATGCGGCACAAGGCGGCCTCCATCCAGGACGGGACGCGGTGGCGGTCAGCCAGCACGGCCAAGTCCACCAGGTTTTCCCCGTCGGCGGGTTCCCGCGAGGCCGTGACTGCCGCTTTCTGGGGCGCTGCCGCCACATTTTCTTGCGGAACAGGGGCCGCTTCCCGTACTTCCGACGCTTTCGCCTCGCCATGCGCTCCCTCCTGGCCGCTGTTTTCCATACCCGACGCCGTCTGATTCTCGTCGACCGGCGTAGCGGGGGGGGCCTGTTCGTCGTTCTGCTTTTTCGTCGCCATAATAGATGACTCCTATCCGAGTTTCGGTTTGATGGTGAACGTCGGGATCAAGACTTCCGCCTCCTTACCAGTTATTCTCCAGGTAAAGGAAATCACAAAAAGGCGATTCACCCGCGTAAATACCTCGATGACCTGATGCCCGACACGCTTGTCCGGAGAGCGTCCAAACGTCGCCTGTTGTGCCCGAACCCTGACCCAGTTTCCCCGGCTGTCATTGCCGCCACGCGGCAGGGCCGCCGCAAAGGCAAGGCTGAACGCTTCCAGCCAGGGGCGGTCATCGGCCAGGACATTGGCATTGACCGTTTGCACCACCTCGTACAGCTCGCGGGTGCGCTCCTGTTGCAATGCCGTGCGGCGCACACCCAGCACACGGCCCGTGCGCGTGTATTTTTCCGGCAGAAACTGCAGCTCGATGCGCGGGCGCTGAAGGGTCAGGTTGTCTTTCTTGACCATGTCGATGACCCGGCCTTCCGGCAGCCCGGCATCCAGCGCGGCCTGCGTTATGACCCCCGTGGCAAATGTCTGCATGCCGACCCCTATACCTTGAAGATCCCGGCCAGAAAGTCAGCCATAGCGGCCCGCACGTCATCCAGGTCACTCTCGGAAACCCCAAGATACGGACGGGCCGGGATAGTCACCTTGTCGACGGCCCTGGTCGTGCCGTCGTGCCCCTTGAACACCAGCTTCTTGGCTTTCTTGGGTACGATGACCCCACCAAGCTGGTGGATACGGGCATACGGCAGGTTGCTGCCCACCATGACCTTGTCGGGGGTCGCCGCGTAATCGATGGAATCCCGCAGTCTGGCGGTATCCGTAAGCGTCTGCCCGCCGGAAGCAGCGGCACGTCCGGATTGAGGCCATTTTTGCCCGTCCGGGGCTTCCTCGTCGCGGAATCGCTGCCGTGTGCCGGATACCAGCCCCTCGCCGATAGACTCCATAAGCGCCTGGGTATGGGCCAGAGAATGGGTGGCCTTTCCCAGCGCCTTGTCCAGACCTTTCCAGTTCAGTGCCGCTCCGCTTTTTGCCGCCATAGCGCCTCCCTACAGGCCCCGCAGGTCAAAAAAGCGAACGGGGGCGATTACGGCTACGCTGGCCTCTTCCCTGTCGGGATTGGCCTCTTCCAGCGGCAGCTTTTGCTTGCCGGAAGCGATGTCTTCCAGGAGGTCCGTGCAATATTTCCACTGTTTTTGGAGGGGCAGCCATTCATTGTCGCTGCTGGCTTCCGTATCCACCAGGGACGTGATGGCCTCCACCACACGGTAGGCGCTGATGACGGCGGCGATGTATCGCACCAGCTCCGGCACATACGGCCAGGGCTGCGGATACCGGTACGAAAGCGCGTCCCCGATCTCTCCGGACACGGCTTCGATGGTCCTGTCCACGAGGCCGGGGTTCTGCTGCTCGCATGCCTCCACATAGGCGGCGTGCAACAGGTCCACGATATGGCTACGACGGCACAGCAGCATGGAGACCCCTTTTTTTCGCGTTTTGGACTAGTTTTAGACTAGTCTGATTTATTTTCTCCGGGCACTGCCCGCCCCAAGAGGAAAAAGCCCTCCCAGGACGGGCAGGCGTCCCGCCCTTAATCCACGACCACGGCCTTGCAGGACGCACGCGACGGGCGCGCCGGAAGGGGTTTGGCCTGGCCGATAAGCATGATGCCGCTGTCGTCCTGACGGGCCACCGGCACGATATGCAACGGCGTGGCCGCATTGTTGGCCGAAATGGAGTCAATGGCGCAGTACCAGACCTTGCCCGGCTGGTTTGTGGCCACGGCCAGCAGTACCTTGGGGTTGAGCTTGGGCAGCCATTCCGTTTCGTCTTGCGGGTTGGGATAGGTCTCGTCCATGAAACGGATGGTGTAGCCACCCACCACAACACGCCCCTGCTCCAGGGACACACGGTAGGGCTTGGTTTCGACCGTGGACACATACTGTTCCACAATGCCCAGCAGGACGGCCACCACGTCGGACCCGGCCCAAAATTCCACGTTGCCGCCCAGGCCCCCCTTTTTCACCTCCAGCTCCATGTCGCGAAGGAGCTTGTAGACGTCGGGCAGCCTGGAGCCCACCGTCAGCTTCGCGGCGGGTTCATAGGTAAGCAGCTGGCCATAATCGACCTCGTAGGTCTCCTGGTGCCCGCCCTCCAGTTCCACGGGCCAGGTCAGCTTGCCTGTGGAGGCGACCACCGCGCACATGGCTTCCGTGGTATCGCGTACCGTGCGGCGTATCTGGTCGATCTTGCGGGTACGCCATGCCGTCACGGCGGCCTGATCGCCGAAGATGACCCGCAGGTCGTTCAGCTCCGACGCGGTCACCGGGATTTTTACCTTGACCGGCAGAGGGGCGATAAATTCCATGCTGGCCGTTTCGCCCTTGAGGGCAACAGGCGTACCGTCACGGCGAACAACGGGCACGGTCTGCACCACGGATACCAGCTCGGAGACGCCGATCAGAGGCAGCGGATGCGTGGGCCTGTCTTTGAACAGGGTATCCATGATGGTGGTTTCCAGCGGCGTGAGCAGTTTCATGGACGCGGCGATAGCCTGCGGTGTGAACAGCCCTTTGAGTTGCGCAAGCATAGTGATTCCTTGTTGTTAGACGGTTAGACGGCAAAGACGCCGTGGCGCGCCAGGGCAGCGATCTGCCCGCCCGTGGGGGGTACGCCGTCGCCGGTCTTCAGCACCCGCGTTTTGACCGTTCCGTGGACAACGGCAGCCACGCTTTTTTCTCCGCTCTCCCCGGTGGGATCGCACGGCAGGTCTACGACGGCGCACGGCTCGGCAGCGTCCACGGCCAGGGCCGGTTCATAGGTCACATCCGCCACGGCCAGAGTAACGGTCACGGTATCACCGCTGGCCGGTTCACCGGTCAGGGACACGCCGTATTCCGTGATGGTGGCCGGGCTGCCGTCCAGCTTCCACGCGCTGTCGTAGGTGAACACATAGGCACCGGGCACGTTGTTCACCTTGGCGGCCAGGGTCTCCAGCGTCACGCTGGCGGCGGTGACGCCGGTATTCTCCGCGCCGACCACGGCGGTCGCGCCGTAAACGTCGACAGCCTTCAGCAGCAGGCCGACGTCCAGCTTTTCGGACACAGAGGCGGCAAGGGGCAGGTAATGGATGACAGTGGGGTGGTCATCCGTGGCGGCACGTTCGCCACCAAACGTGTATTTGCCGAGCAAGCCCTCGTTCATGGCTCCTCCTACATTTTGCTGACCATGTCGTCGGGGGTCCATTCGGGCTGGTCATTACCCGCATGGGCCGGAGGCGTCGAAAACTCCGCAAAACGCTGGTCCCTGGGCCGTGCTTCCAGCTCCCGCAGGTAGCGTTCTTCCAGGCTGATGGTCTCGCTCTTGCCGTCGGGGGCGGCAAAGTCCACACTGCCCCCCTGGCTGGCCAGGGCCGCAGCGAAGGTCAACACCTTTTCCTTGTCGGCGGGCTTCACCTTGCCGTCCTTTACCAGATCGGACACGCGGGCTTCCCGGCGTTCCCCCTCCACCTGTTCACGGTATGCGGCAAAGTCGGCGCTGGCCTTTTCGGCCTTTTTTTCAGCTTCGGTTTTGGAGGTCTCGGCCTGTTCCTTTTCTTGCTGGCTGGTCTCGGCCTTTTTTTTGAGCGAGGCATTTTCAGTTTTCAGGGCCTCGATCTGGGCCTGCAGCTGGCCTACCTGCCGCTGCAATTCTTCCATTGTCATGGTGTCTCCTTGGGGTGTGGCCGCGAAGTCCACGGTTATGACGTCGTCGCCGTCGGAAAATTCCACCGCCCGCAGGCCGTCGATGGCGGGCTGCGCCGCGCCCAGCAGGGCCACATGACGCAACGTCACACGGTCCGGCATGAGGCTCATGCTCACATGCCGGTAATGGCCGGCACCCACGAGAGCGCGTACCTGTTCCGGCACCTGGGCAAATTGCGCCAGCAGCCTGCCGCCCTCACGTTTCAGGCGTTGCGCCCAGCCGAACGCCGGGGCCGCATCTGTCTGCGGGTGGCCGAATACCAGCGGGGCATCCCGCTTTTGCGGATCGTAGGCGCTGGCGATGGCGTCCAGGTCCTTTTCCGTAAACGTCTGCTGCCGCCCGGCGCTGTCCGTGAAGGTGCCCGTGCGGGCTATCTCGATCCATTTGTCCATAAAAAAAGCCCCTGTTTCTCCGTCACTATGACAGGGAAACAGGGGCTTCGCCCGGAAAGGGCGCGTACTATGCGAGGATTTTAGAGGCTTGCCTTTCGGAACATATCCCAGCGGGGCATCTTGATGGCGATACGCCGGACTTCCTCCCGGTTTGCGAGCTGGTCAAGCCATTCCTGCGGGATGGCGTCTACACCATAGGCCAGCCCGGCCAGCGCGCCCGTCACCGCTCCCGTGGTATCGGTATCGTCACCCAGGTTGACCGCCTTCAGCACGGCGTCCTTGTAGTTGTCCGTGGTCATAAAGCACCAGAACGCAGCTTCCAGCGTGTCGATGACAAAGCCGCTGCTTCGTATTTCCCCTTCCGGCAAGGTACTGATGTCGTCTCCAAGTATCCGGTCGAACTTGGCCAGCGTTGCCTTGCTGATGAAAGGCACGCCGCGCGCGAAGTCGTCTCGCAGTTCCGCATAGGCGGCCCTCTTCTTGCGACCCATGCGCAGCTTGTTCAGCATTTCAACGTAGATGTAGCAGGCCGCCACGGACCATTCGTGGGCGTGTGTGATGGACGACACATCCCGGACGATACGGAAGCGTTCCTCCGCGTTTCTGATGCCGAACATATAAAAGGCCAGCGGCGCAATCCGCATGAGGGAACCGTTGCCGTTGTCCTTTTCCCCCGTTCCCCCGGCCTTCTCCGGGGCCACGCCTTTTTTCAGGCGCTTGATGGCCGCCGCCGTCGCGTTGCCCACGTCAAACACCTTGCCGTGCGGCGTGTAGGCGGCCTTGTCGTACCATTCCGTGAATCCCCATGCGATACACTCAAGGTCGGGCCTGTCTCCGTCTGCAAGCAGATTATCCGCCAGGGCCAGGGTCAGGGACGTGTCATCGGACCATGTGCCGGGTGGCTGGTTGTGCGTGCCGTAGCCCTGCATGCCGGTCACATGGAAGGTGCCGCGCTTTTTGAACTCCACCGGCACGCCGAGGGCGTCGCCGACGGCCAGGCCAAGAATCAGGGCCTGGGGCCTATCATCTACCTTTTCGTAAAACTCGCATTCCGCACCATCCCAAAGAACATCGTTGGGCTTGCGCTCCGGGTCTTCATACATCTCGCAGGTGTCCGTACTTGCCCGATCCAACTGTGTCCCGTCACCGGCAACAGTTGCCCTGAACTTGCAGGTTGCGCAGGCCACGGCATTGGGGTGCTGCACCGTCCATATTTCCTCTTCCCATCTGGGGCGCTTGTTGCCCATAGCCTTCCCACCCTATATCTGCTCGACGACTTCCATCTCGAAAGCCAGTTTGTTTCCTGCTTTTTCCACTTTCGTTATCCTGAACGTCGTTCCGCGCTGGATAATCGTTTCATCTTCATACCCGAAAAACGCCTGTGGCTTCTTTCCGTCCCATTTGCGTTTCTGGCCCGCGCCAAAATGGCTGAACGGCTCGGCATACATCATCTTTGTCCCCTTGGGGCAGTAGATGCGGAAAATATAGCCACCAAACCCCTGTCCCTTGGCGCTCCCGCAGGAGGCAAAGGCATGCTCGATTTTGGGGTCTTTTTTCAAGGCGGTTTCCAATTTTTTCAGCGGCCATTTTTTCAGCGCTTCTACCGGAACGCCAAGAAAGCTGGCCGCACCTTCCGCCGTCTCGACGCCACGCTGCAGCCAGATGTCCCGGTCATAGGTCGACTTGTCGATAAGGTCGGTCATGTGCTTGATGGCGGCTCCGCGCCCCTCGTTGTTCAGGTCGACCTTTCCCACGCCCTTGAAGTTCCCCCAGTAACCGTCATGGCCGCGAAGGGGACGATTGAATCCGCCAGAACCGCGCGTATACTCATAAATGGCGTCTTTCTGGGCCTTGGTCGCATTGCGCCATACCTCGCCGCATCGCTCTCGTAAAACGCTGTCGGCTTCCTCCGCCGTTTGCGCCCAAACAGCGGCAGCCTTCCGCTCCTCGGAATAGGGATTAGGATTTTCCTTACCACCGTTTTTGAGCTTGGACAAGGATTGTTGAATATTTTTTTGCTTCTCTTGCAAAGCATATAGCTTTTGCCCTTGCGCATCGAACTCTTCCAGGTCCTGCAGCAATCCTTTGAACTTTGCGACATCCTCCGGCGTCAGGTTTCCAAGGGCAAGTTTGTCCTTAAAATAGGCGGACTTTGCCAGTATGCTGCCGGACTTTGCCTTCCAGTCCGTCGTGGTGACATCCGTCTGCCATATCCCGCTGTAGGTCTTTACGGGGAAATCACCGATCTGCTGTTCCAGTTTTTTCAGCTGGTTTTTCAGCTTCTTCTGGGCAGCCTGCTTTTTCTTTTTTTCGAGCAGGGCCTGCAGCTCTGCCTTTTTCTCTTCCAGGCCGGGAACGGCCTGCGGGTCATTACCCGCCTTGATGAGTTCATCGATGGAGGCAATGTCCGCCTCCAGTTTTTTCTGTGTCACCGGTTCTTTTTTCGGTACCGGCGGGGCCGTGCCCTCAAGACCATGTTTTTTCAGGTTCAGCCCGGATTCGGCCCAGTCCTTGCCGGGATTGTTCCGAAAACCCTTGTCCGGGCCGGGGAAATGGACAAAGTATTCCATCCCGGTCTTGGGATCGGTCCAGACCCCTGCCTGGGGCATTTCCTTTTCCACCGGAAGGCCCAGCGTATCGACCTGGCGCTGTGACAGGGTACGCACGCCACAGCGGCAGCGGAAACCGTTGGGCGGGTAATGCGTCGCCCAGAACTCGTGATCCGCCGGATAAACTTTCCCGTCCAGGATGGCGTGCGAGGGGCGCACCCGCCGGTCCATGACGGCCAGGTATTGCCAATAAGGGCGGGATGCCTTCACCGCCTGCATTTTTTTGTAGCGCCCGGCGGCATAGGCCGTTTGCAGATTGGTACGGAAGATGTTTTCGATCCGGTAATCGTGCCAGCCCTGCGTCTGGATGGCGGTCATGATCCGGGTCTTGAAATCCGCCAGCGTCTCCCCGTTCTTCAGGGCGTCTTCCAGGCCATCGCTCACCAGCTGGACAAGGTCATGATGCGCCAGACCGGTAACATAGAAAGCCCGGTGCTTGGCGCTTTCCCCCAGCGCCTGCGCCTCGGCATCCGTGAGCTTGGCCCGCCATTTCCAGAACTCGACGGCCGCGTCAGGGGGGACCCCCTCGGCGATAACCTCCGGGGCTGGCAGGTCAAAAGGCTTTTTCTTAGGCATTGCCGTCCTCCGCCTCTTCGGCGGCCACGGCCGTAGCGCCGTATCCCGCCGCAGCCGTCATGGCGCGGGCCAGAAAACTCTCCAGCGCGTCCGGTGTCATGGACGGAGCCAGCAATTCCACCAGGGCATCCTGCAGATCGTCATAGCTGGCGGCCTTGCGGACGGCATTCTCAACTCTCGTGACAAATTCGGCGCTGGCCTTGAGCGCCCCCGGCAGCATTTTGGCAATGGCCGTATCGAGGGTGGCTTGCGCCTTTTCCGCCAGCGGCTTGCGCCCGGACGGGGCCGCGAAGTTTGCAATGCCTCCCGGTTGCGGGGCGTCTACGGTGAACTCGCTTTCCTTGAGGCCGTAATTTTCCTTGAAATGCTCCGCCGTAAAACGCACGCCGATCTCGACCAGCTTTTTGTCCAGATCGGCCCGCGTATTCAGGTCTTCGGGCTCGTCATAAGCGGCCAGTGGGGCCAGCACGCCAGGCCCGGCGTTGACCTGGGCATACAGCCATGCGATCTCGTTCCAGGCGTCCACGACCATCGCCTTGTCGGCATCGGCCAGGTCTTCCGCCACGGAACGGTGGGTCTCCGCAGCAGCCAGGCTGTTGGCCCCTTCCATCTCTACCGTTAGGGTCTGACCCATGAGAATCTTGCTGATGGCTCTGTCCTGCCTGGCAAGGAAGTCCTCATGCAGCGCTCCCTGCGTCTGTCCGGCGCTCTCCAGCTTCACATTGGCCCCGTGCGGGATGACGGCCACGGCGTCCTGCACCATGCGGGCAAGGTCCCGCGCCATGTCCTGCTTTTCCAGTCGTTCGGCCTTGGCCGGGGCCTCTCCGACCACCCACGGCAAACCGTGCCGCTCCACAAACTTGGCATAAAAACGCAGTCCGCCGCGCTTGAAGGCCACGGGCCAGAGGCAACGGGACAGCAAGCGCAGACCGTAGGGATTGTCGTAGGTGGCATGGTGCTGGACAAAGACGAACTTCCCCGCTGGCAGCGGCACCGGCTGTGCGGCGATACCACCGTAGACCCCCACGAAGGTCGGGCGGTTTTCGTTATCAAAGCGGAACCAGCGGGGAGGCCGGGGCACAATGTCCACCAGGTGCCACCAGTTGTTGCCGGGCCGCCAGATCAGTTCCAGCGGGATGAAACCAAAGAAGGGAGCGTCCAGGATGCCGGAAATGACGGTGCGCAGGTTGGTCCGCTCCAGGTCCTGTACAAAACGGCGGTACAGCTCCTCGGCTTCCGGGGTGGCCGTGCCGCCGTCCGGCGCTCCCGCCCGAAGCGTGAAGTCCGGGCAGTTGAGCACGCGGTTTTTTCGGGATAGCATGGCCGTGGTCACCTGGTCGTCCGCCGACAGGTCATCCAGCACGGTGGCGTCTTCGCCCCGCTTGCGTAGCACCGGATCGGGGTCCGGCAAGGTATTCAGCCACCCTTCCAGCTCGCCCAGGGTGACGCCCGCGTTCTGGCGTGTGGCCAGCTGTGTGGTCAGCTCCGCAGCGCTGAAAGAAAGAAAGGTGCCGTCCGGCAAAAAAAGCCCGTCCGCCATAGCAAAAGACCTCCATTTTCCCGTCATGGTGACAGAAAAACGGAGGTCTTGCCCGGAAAGGGCGCGGGCTGTGCAGGCAATTCACCACCCCCGGAAGTCCATTCCCGGTAATGTCACGCCCGCATACTCCCACGGCTCCGCCGCGCCCAGTTCCTTGCGGGCATCCAGCATCATGGCGCAGGCCACCGCGCTGTCGCCGTGCCGACCGCCGGTCTTGTCTTTGGTGCGCTGCTCCGGCACACGGGCCACGCCCTTGACCACGCGCAGGCTGCGGAAATCCGAAAGGATGCCCGCGTCCCTGGGCAGAAGCAGCGTCCTGTCTTCTATCCCGGCCTTCAGGAGCGGCATGGTCTCCCTGTACCAGGCTTCGGAGATCATGACCTCCCGGACCTGTTCCGGCCCGTACTGCTGCCGTGCGGCTTCCGCCAGGGCGCTGCCGTTGCCCCGTGCGTCCAGAGAGACACCGGCAAAGCGTGGCAGGGCGTCCAGGATGGCGAACAGGATTTGCTGCTGGGTACGGTGCGGGCAGTTGCGCAGCTCAAGGACGAAAGGCGGCACCAGGCGCAAATCCCGCTCTTCCGTGGCGGGCCAGAAAACGGAAAGGTCGCCGCTGCGTCCGAAGTCCACGCCGCAGAAATGCGCCTGGTCAACCGGCAGGCTGGCCAGCAGCGGCGCAAGATGCTCCGCGATCCAGCCCCTGGTGTATGTCTCGGCCACGGGCAGCGGCCAGTCCACAAAGTCGTCGGCTGGTGGCGTCCAGGTCAGCACCGGCGTGTCCCCCATGCAGGCTTCGATCATGGTCGCGGTCAGGTAGGCACCGCTGGAGCGGTTGGGGATGCAGAACAATTCCTCGTCAGCCCCGTCGCCGTAGTCCGCGATGATACCGGCCCGCCATGCCTCCTCGGCCTCCCGTGACCAGACACGGGGGGGATTGGCACGCTTGCAGATGGTCTTGAACAAGCCGTCGGCAATGGCGTCGTCCAGGGTGGTACGATGCAGGCTGTAGTTGCGCTCTCCGGAGCGGATTTCCTTGAGCAGCTCGTTGAAGGGATTTTCTTCCCCGTTGTGCGTGGACAGGATGGAGACACTGCCGCCCCACATAAGCAGGGCAAAGGCCGCCTTCATAAGCTCCGGCAAATCGTCCACAAAGGCCGCCTCGTCGATGATGACGCGCCCTTGTTTGGAACGAAGGGAGCGGGCTTCGGAAGGCAAGCCCCACACATTGAAGCCGGAGGCAAAGCGGATGCGGTAGACGGTGATGTCCCTGTCCTCGTCACGCAGGACGAGTTCCTCGGACTTTTCCGCCAGCACATTGAGCGTCTTGGCCCAGAAGGCGCAGTCACGGATGAAGGTCTGGGTCATTTCCTTGTTGTAGGAAAGGTAAAAGGTATCCTGCCCCCCGGCTTCCCGGCTTTTGGCCGCTTCCATGACGGACTGGAACGCCTCGCAGTACGAGGCCCCGATACGACGGCTCTTTTCCCAGACGCGCACGCGGGCCGTGTCCGCCACCCAGCGGCGCTGGTAGGGCAAGAGGATATTGGCCACGCTCATCTATTCCCCCGTGATGCCCAGCGCCTGGTAGATGTCCTGGGCCATATTGCCGGACAAGCCGCGTTTTCTGCTCTCTTCCGCTTCGGATTCCTTGGGCAGGCTGGTTTCCAGTTCCGCCACCAGGTCAAGGCAGCGTTTTATATCCTGGACAGTGGCCGTGCTGATTTTTTCGGGATCGGCAAGGGCCGTGCCCAGCTTGCGCTCCACGGCCTCGCGCAAGGCGGCAACGGCATCCGCCCGTGTGACGATCTTGCGCCGGGCCAGGCTGGCGGCGTGGGGAATCTTTCCGGCGGTGGCCAGCTCCTGCCGCTTCAAGGCAAGCGATTCCAGACTGGACACGGCAAAGGCCATCGAGGCGGCTTCCTTGGCATCAGTCGTGGCCAGGAGCTGTTCAAGGGCCTTCTGTCGTCCCTTGATGATGTTAACGCGGATCTCGCTTTCCGCCTGCGCTATCTCTTCCCGGCGACGCGCCCAGGAGTATTTTTGTCCCCAGCTTTTGAGCGTAGTCGCCGAGACGCCCGTGGCCTCGGCCACGGCGGCATAACTCAGGCGGTCAACGCAGTAGAGTTCCTGCGCCCGCCACAGGACATCCGTCGGGTATTCCCTGCCCATAGCGTGCCCCTAGAGGCCAAGGTTGCGTTCCAGGACCTCGATCTTGCGAATCACGCCCCGCAGCTCCTGCACGCGCTCGTTGATCTTGATGCCCAGGGCCATGACGTATTCACCGTCGATGTCTTCCGGGTCCCCAACCAGAGGCAGAGCGTGCCGGATGGAATCACAATGGCTGGTGATTTCCGCAGCGATGATTTTACGCCGGGTCCGCAGTTCCTCCCGCTGGCCCATTTCTTCCAGTCGGCTCATCTGTTCCTCGCTTCTATGATGGTGGATAGGTGCTCCATTGCCCGTGTGTTGTTCACGACCAACGTCTGGAGCGTGTCGTTCATGCGCTCGTAATTTTTTACCAGCGTGACGTTCTTCCGGTAAAATTCCGCCGTTTCTTCGTGCTTTTCGCTTACTTCCTGCAGGATGGCCTCATGCTTTTCACTGATGGTGCGCAGGGCCTCCTGGGTGTCCTTCCGGTACGCCGCCAGCACCCGCTCGATGCGCTTGCCGTGCCGGTAATCCAGGATGAACACCAGTGCCACGGCCATCGCGGGAATGGAGGCAAGGAACAGGAGGATGCCGGGAACCCCCAGCGCGAACAGCGATTCTATCAGCGGCAATGCGGCCGTGAGGGCAGCGTTCAGTTCATTTCCCATGATTTCCTCGCGCCTGATAACAGCGCAGGGCGGCGTCCAGGCCTCCAATATAGGCTCTGAGAGCGTCGTCCCGCGCCAGCAGGCGAGCTATATTTTCAGGGCTGTCCAGCGGTTCCGCAGCGTCCAGCTCCGGCAGGATGGGTACGGATGGGGCCGGGCAGTCAGGCAAGGTGAGAATGGGCGGGACGGATGCCTGACGGCCACAGCCGCTACAGAGGACGATTGAGACGAGCAACAGCACGGCGGCGTGTTTCATCGTCCACTACCCTGGCCTGTTCGGCGGTAGTCCTGGCACGGGGCCTGGCCTGCCGCACGATGGCGTCACGCTCCGCCGCGTCCCGCTGCGCCTGCGCCTCCCGCGCCAGGCAGCGCCGGGCATTTTCTGCCTGGGCCTCGGCGTTCGCCCGGTATGCCTCAGCCGCCGCTTTCCAGTAATCCCGTTCAGTGGCTGTGGCGGCATGATGCAGCCTTTCCGTGTCCAGCGCGCCCTTGGTAAGCAAGAGCGCGTAGGAAACAGCCACCAGCGCGAACACGGTCCCTATGCCGATCAGCCGGAGCATCATGTCCGTGCCTCCTCTTCAATGCCCCGACCCCAGCCGGCCTTGATATACGCCCGCTGCCGCTCCTTCAGGATGCGGCGTGGATACTGGCGGTTTTCGGCAAAGGCGGCCCGTCCGCGTCCGGCGTTCACGTTTTCCACGGAGTCAAACCACACCCGGTCATCCAGACCCAGGGCACGCGCCTTTTTGCGGTCGCGGTTCACCCAGCCCAGTCCTCCGTTATAGGCGGACAGGGTAAAGGCCATGCGTTCAAAGTCGTCATGACCGGCCACACGGTCCCACAGCCATTTGTCATAGACACAGAGCGCCCGCAGGCTCCAGCCGGGATTGAACGGCGCGGGCTTGCCTGTTTCCGGTGCCACGGAGGGCAGCCAGCGGGCCGTGGCGGGCATGAACTGCGCCAGCCCCTGCGCCCCCGCATGCGATACGGTGTCGTTGCGCCACCAGCTTTCGGTGTGAACCTGCGCAGCGAAAACGGCCACCGGTGCGTCCAGGCCCCAGGTGGCGTGGGCCGCCCGGACGAGCGTTGCCCGGTACTGCTGCGCCGCGCGGGGGATCGTCACCTCAGCGGCGTGGGCCGAAGCGCCTGCAAAAAACACCGTCATCGTCAGGACGAAAGCCCGGATTTTTGCGCCCGACAAGGAAGGCAAGCGTTTTGCCGGGGGAATGGACACAGGCGTCCATGACCCCGAAAAAGCACGCCGCCTGACGTTGTATGGCAGGACAAGACGGGCTTTCATCACAGCCCCAGCGCCACGGCGATGACAAAAGCCGCGATAATGACGGCCCGGCGCGTCAGAGCCGCGCAGAAAGGCCCGTGATAACCAGTGGCGATGGGAAAGTCCGGCTGACCGTCTTCCCCCGTGGCCTCCGGGTCTTCCCGCCAGTCCTTGTCCAGATAGGAAGACGGCAGCGCATAGGGAAACGCCAGAAAGTCAAAGACCATGCCCGCGATGGCCGCCACCACGACCAGGGCCAGCTTGTAGGCCACCACCGGTCCCTGGGCGGGAGAAAAGAACAGCAGGGCCGACAGCAGGACGATACCGCACAGGATGAACAGGGCCAGAAGATACCGGGGATTACAAAGGAATTTCATTGTCACGTCACTCCATCCGCGCCGGGTTGATGGCCCCGCCGGGAACAGGCCCCGGCGGGTCAAAAGGAGAGCGACGGACCGGCGCGAAAGCGGCCCGCCATGACCAACATGCCATGACGGGCCGCCATGCGCCCGGAAAGGACGCGAACAGTGCGAACTTTTTTACTCGTCAAAGTCCCCGCGCAGCTCTTTTACTTCCTTGGATCTGACGCGCACGGGATTCTCCTTGAGCCGGACAAGTTTGCCTTCCGCAATATAGTCGTAGATGGTCCGCTCGGAAACATTCAGGCAGTAGGCGGCCTGCCGGACGTTCAGCAGGTCATGCCTCTCGACCATCTCCTGAGGGGTCAGTGTGTACGGCCTGACTGGGGGCACACCAGGATAACGGATAGGCAGGGGCAGCGGAAATCCGGCGGGACGTTTCAGGGTGCAGTGATCCGCACAGCCGATGCAGCAAAAAACGTCGTCGCGCACAAACCAGAATGGTTTGCGTCGTCCGCGCAGAAAATGGGGGCAGCCCAGCCTTTCGTAAACGCTGCGGTCAGGTTCGGCATCATACGGACGCCAGCCCTCACGGGTCAGTGTCACGATTTCCTGTATGCGTGTTCTGGACATAGCAACCCCCTAAAACAGCCTGGAAAAAAGTTCCTTCCCTTCGCGTTCCGTCTGGGCGCGGCACGCTGCGCACTCTCTCCGGTCCAGGCGGCGGCAGTGGGCACAGCGTATTTCCTGCAGGGCCGCCGTCAAATCTTCACCCGTCACTCTTGGCATGGGGGCAGCCGTATTGCTTTCGGGGACGGCTCCGGACAAGGCCGCCCGGATTTTTGCCACCTGCGTGTCGATCCTGCCCGGATACGTTCCGGCCAGCACCATATACACCGTGGCCCGCTTCAGTTCGGGATGCGCACGGCAAAAGGCGTGGACGGACACATACGACGCAAGAATCCTCGCCCGTAGGCTGCCGGCATCGCTATTCACCGCCCCCGCCTTCGGCTTTTTGCCTTTTCTCGAAAGCCTTTTCCCTGCGCTGCAGGTCAGACAACAGGGTGGAAATCTGTTCCCCGTTCTGCATCCAGACGAACAGCTCCACACCAAAGGCCCGCTTACAGCGAGTGTTCAGACTGGTCATGGAATAGCCCAGCTTGCGCCAGATAGCCAGGATTTGCCGTTTCTCGGAGGCAAAGGGCATGGAATCCGTGATCTCGATCCAGTCCGGCCTGCCATGTGCCGTCACGCGGCGGTTATGGCTCCTGGCGGGCGCGGTATAGGTCACCCCGTGGCTTTCGGCAAAAAGTTGCACCAGCCGGGACAGCTGGTGGATGGTCATGTCCTTGCGGCTTTCCACCCCGAACTCGGACCGCAGCAGAGCGCGGAAGGCCTCCTCGTCCATGTTAGGGAGCTGTTTGCGGGCAATCTCGACCTTGCGGTACAGGCCCAGGCGCATTGTGTGCTTATCCACGGCCACGACGTTGCTCCTTGGCTATGGTGACATCATCCACGGGAACAAATTGCACTTTTCCGTCCAGGCTTACCCCCACAAGCCAGATACCTTCATATCCCAGCACGGGCGGCGTTCTGGTCCAGGTCCCGTAATAGTGGGGCCAGCCGTCTACCTCCCGGCGGACGGTAACACGCGAGGGATAGGGAATATCCGGGGCCGGGGCCGGGGGCTCCAGGTTACAGAAGGCGTATTGCGCTGCAAGGCGGGCCAGACCGTCCTGGTCAAAAAAACGTGGTCTGCCGTCATCCGTATCCAGCCAGCGCCGGGCAAGGCGTACTCGATAGCAGCCTTCCGGCCCGCCGTGTAGCGGAGCCGGAGAAAGCTCCATCTTAACGCGCGTTTCCCCGGCGCGAACGCTGACGGACCCCGAAAATTTCCTTTTATCCTGTACCACGACTTACCCCCGGCGGACCTTGGCCAGCAGCAGGGCATTCAGCTTGCGGGCCAACCGCAGACGCTCGGCCTTTTCCCCTAGATCACACTCGGCTTTGGCTACGGCCTTGCGCAACTCCAGAAGCTCCGCTTCATATTTTTCACGGGCTAACATGGCGTCGGCCTGACCGGCGTCGGCCAACAGGTCGCCAATATACTCCAAGCGAACCTTGCCATTTTTTTTCACCCGTACCTGACCACGCTCGGTTACGGTCAGTATCACGCCCGTGGGGCTTTTGACCTCGCCGCGACGGTTGATGCCATAGCCCGGAAATGCCGGTATCGTGTAGAATGTCTCCATATCCTGCCTCACCCGTGCTTTACCCGGTCGGCTTCTTCCGCCCGTTTGGCATTGTTGAAGCGGTCCAAAGTTCCGACCAGGTACCCTGTAATCCGGCGCACCCGCTCAAAGCCGACGCCCTCACCTATGAAAATCTTTCCATCCCGTTCCGAATGGGGGAGACGTTGATCCACAATGCCTTCCTGCATTTATTTCACCTTAAAAATTCTCAGTTGGCCCTTGGCGGGGGTAAATGCCATCCATTCTATGCCGGTAACCGGCCAGTACCAGCAGCGGTGATGCTGAACATACGCCTGCACTTCAGGTGGCGTTTTCCCCAGGTACGGGCGGCCAAACCGAATTTTTCCGGCGTATCCGCCACGCGGCAGGTCAGACGTGCCGCAAAAGATTACCGCATCTTTTTTTTCCTTTCTGGTCATACCGACCGATATGTGCAGGCAAAGCCATTTGTTCCAGTACATTTCAGGCAGAGGCCATAAGCGGTACTCAACCGTCTTCTGCCGCCTTAGCAGCAACTCCGCCCAAGGCTGTCGGACAGAAATTGCATATTCCGGGAGGCACGTTGATTTTATTATCTGCACCGGCATGGCTACTTCCTTCGGCTGCTCTTCAGGCCGGGGCCGCCACACCCCGGCGACGCCCCCTCACGGGGGCGTTTCGCTTGAGGCTATTCTTCATCCGGGGCCGTTTCGTTGTCGCCCCGCAGCCATGCCAAAACATCCACAATCCCCTGTTCATAGCTCATGCCGGGATAGTGGGTACTTTCGTCAATGCCTTCCACAGCCCAATTTTCCACGCGGGCAATCTCGGTTTCAGTTCTTACAACTTGCATGGACAGATCTCCTTTGGGTGTATTCAGAACAACGAAAGTTGCTCTATTTTTGTCCCTATTTTTGTGTCAGTTTTGACACGCACGGCGTTTCCGCTCTATTCCTTCAGGGCCTCTTTCAGCGCCGATCCGGGCACAAACACGGCCCGCCGCCCGGCCGGGATGGACACCGGTTCACCGGTACGCGGATTCCGCCCCTGACGCGCCGCCGTGGTGCGCACCTTCAGCTTGCCCAGCCCTAGCAGCGGGACTTCACCGCCGCCCAGCAACTCTGCGGCGGCCACATCGCCCATCGCCGCCAGCGTGGCCTCCACCATGACGGTGGACACGTCCCTGTCGGGATGGGCCGCACGCAGGGAGTCTGCCACGGCTTTGAGAAATTCATACTTCGTCATACGTTGCTCCTTACTATGTGATGAGGTTACGGGTCACGGCCTCTACCGTCTCTCGTGGGTAGCCGCTGCGCAGCAGAATGGAGCGGGCCTCGCGGGCAATGTCGGCGCTGATCCGCCTGCGCTCATGCTTTCCCGCATTCTTCCAGTCCGTGCGTGATGCCAGTTCCGGCAAATCTTCCGGGATCGCGGAGGACCGGCAAAGAAGGACCTCCGCGAACCGCATCCCCAGCGTCTCCAGTTCTTTCTTGGTCAGCTTGTACGCCATTCGTCTTTCTACCCGTTGTCGGGCACGTCCTCCTTGCTGATTTCAATGAAGAACGTATCGCTTTGTTGCCGCTTCAGACCGACCAGCTCCAGACGTTCATCTGGCCAGCCCATAGCTGCGTCCCTGTTGATTTCCTCCTTAACGCGGATACCCTCGGTCAGATGGTACTGGTGCAGGCGGTCCAGCGTCATTTCAGCCGTCACACCGCGCATCTGGACGATCTTCGTGCTGGCCCGGAAGCCGATGACCCCGAAGCCCATGTCCAGACTTTTGCTTTTCGCGAACAGGTCCTGCCGGTTCAGCTTGGCAAAGACCGCCACGGCGTCCGAGAGTTCCTTACGCCGGGCCTGCAGCGGTCCGGCAAGCTGGCTGGCTTTGGACTTGGCCGTATCGACAGCTTCCCGCATGTCGTTTTCGATGGTGGAGAGCTTGCGATCCAGTGCGGCCATTTCCGCCAGCGCCCCTTCGCACTGCGCACGGTCCGCTATGATGTAGGGGTCGGGCTTGATGCGGGCCATTACCGCCCCTCCCCCGCCATACCGACGGCGAGCAGCCCGGACAGCCTGATGTTTTGCGCGACAAGCCGCAGGGCAGCTTGGGGAAGAATGATTTCCATCCTCTCTGCGGACAAATCCATTTCCGCCGTAGGCAGGCCATTTTCCAGTGCCCGTGCCTGTTCGGCTGCGGCGGAAAGATTCCCGCAGCAACGCGACACCAGCGCCTTCAGGTCCTTGTCCTGGATGCGCGCCGCAGCGCCCTCAAGCACAACGCCAATGGACGTGAGTTCCTCTTCCAGCATGACTATTCCTCCGTTATCTGATTGTTTTCATTCATCGGGCGGCTGAACCGTGCCTGCAGGACATTGCAGGCTTCCAGGATGCCGTGCGCCGTTTTTTTGGCGTAAGGGTCCGCACAGAGCATGAGCCGTGCGATGGTGGCCGCCGCCGCGCGTTCTCGTGCAAACGGGTCTGTTTCCCTCACCGGCGGGTACGGTGTTTCCGGGTGCATGTCTGCTTTGGTAGTGCTTCTCCAGATGACGGCATTCCGCTCATCTTTTCCCGCCGGGGCAATGAATCCCTCCTCGGCCAGCCAGTTGCAGTAACGAAGCGCCCGCGTGTAGGACACGCGCGTCATCAGGGCGCATTCCGATATGGACCATCCGGGCTTTGCCTTGCGAACGAAACGCCAAAGAACTTCCGCGCATTTTGATTCACGCGGGCGACGCGCGAAGTCGTAAACAAAAAGGCCGCGTTCCACCCTTCTGACTTCCCCGTGGCGGCACATATTGTTTATGTGCTTACGGACCACATCCTGTTCCGCGACTTCTTTCAGTCCGAGAGCCTCATAAACAAGGCTGTGCGAAACTTCCTTGCCGCCTTCTCCAAGGGCCATCATGGCATTACGGACCATGTCTTTTGTGACTGTCTGCCGTGCTTCCATATCTCCTCCTACTTGCGCCGCCACGAACGGGCGGAAAAGGCCGTGTCCAGCATCTTCTGGTCCACGGCAAAGCTCCCGGAGGCCTTGGCGGAACGCTCCAGCAAGAGACACATGTTGCGTACCAGCCGGAAGTCGCCTTCCGTCTTCTGGGCGATCTCCGTGGACAGGCTCAACGGAAGGTCCAGACCTGCGGCCTGCTGGGCGTACAAGGCGATTTCCGCAGGGCTGACCGGGCCGAACTCCACCTCATAGGCGATGCGCGACCAGATACGGCGGCGTTCATGGAGCAGGCCAAAAATCCCTTCCTCCCCGATGAGGACAACGGGCGCACCCGTCATCTCGTGGATGTCCCGCAGGTCTTCGATACGGTCGATGCGCAGGCGGTCGGCCTCGTCGATAAAGATGGGCTTGGGTTCGGCCTCCAGAAGCTGCACCACAAGCTCCTTGCAGCGGTTGCCCGTATGCCGGGGCATGTCCATATTCTTGCCGCGCACCTCAAACAACAGGCGCTGCAGAAAAGCGGTCTGGCTCCAGCCCTGCCAGACGCGGACGTAGGCCCCGCCCCGCTGGTAGTGATAGCGGTCGGCCGCAACGCTCTTGCCGCGTCCGGCCTGCCCGTAGGCAAGGACAAACCCGGACAGCATCCTGTCCGCACCGGCCACCTCGTCCACCGCGCTGTCAAAGCGGATCATGGCGTCGGTCTCGATGATAACTTCGCGCATTGTTTTCTCCTCTAGGCTGACTGAACGGCCTGCCCGCGCTGGCGTGTGTACATGTCACGCAGCGCGTCGTAGCGCCGCTTCAGGTAGCGTTCATATTCAGGGGTGGCTTCATAGCCTTCCATCCATGCGGCATCGGCTGGCACCAGCTCCACGCCCCGCTCATATCGGGTCGAGAACAGGTAGGCGTAGCGTTCCTGCGAGTCCTTCCATCGCTTGAGGTCGGATGGCGTGTAGTCCGGAGCGGCGTCCATCGCCTTGCGGGCGGCTTCTTTGGCAGCCGCAAGAGCTGCTTCCGCTTCCGGCGTGACCACCGGGGCCTTCGGCAGGGGGATGACACGCGGTGTGGCCACACGCGGCGTCTCCGCCGTGAGGGCAGTCATGCGTGCCCGCGTTTCCGGCAGAACGACGTCCTGCAACAGGCTGCGCATGGTCGCCGCGCTGCTCTTTTCCTGCCGCTTCTTGAGTTCCAGAGCGGCGCGCAGCTCGGCTTCCTGTTCCGGGGTGCCGAGGATGGCGGCGGCCGGGTGCAGGCCATACGCGATGCCGTGGCGTTCCCGGTCCAGTGCCCGGCAGATGAAATCCCCGTCCAGCGTGTAGACAAGGACGGAATCCGGGCTGAAATGCTCGTCATACCGCACGAGTACCGGGTGACGCCGGGACGCCAGCCGTTCATGCCAGAACAGGCGGCCATTGAGCCGGAAACCGTCCTTCGTGATGGTGCGGACCTCTTTCTGCATCATAAGCAGGGTCAGTCGCTGCTCGTCCTGGGGGGAAAGTCCCTCACCGCGTCCGTCCTGAAAGACCTGCGCGGGCGTCTTGCCATGCAGGTGGGTACGGAGCTGCGGCCTGTTCTCGTACTCGGCGAACCAGCGGGCGACCTGCGCATGGGTCTCTTCCAGCGTCAGGGGACGGCCGCCGAGCTTGTCATACAGGCGACGGTGCAGCTCCTCCCCGCGCTTCATGCGTGCGGGCTTGTGGGCAATATCGTTGCCCGTGTACGAAGGCATCCACACTTCCAGTTCGTGCATGGTGCCGAAAAAGCGTTCAATGGGCTTGGACTGGCCGTGATACGGCCACGCATGGATGACCTCGCAACCGAGGTCGCGGTACAGGCCAAGGAAACCCGCCTGTTCAAAGTCAGGACAGCCCTTGAAAAACTTGGCGCGGAAGGCCCGTCCGTTGTCCAGATAGACGACGCGGGGGAACTTCCCCAGCATGATGCAGGTCCGACGGAACGCGGCGGAAATGCTGGCCGTGTTTTCCGTGGGCATGATCTCCCAGCCCAGCGGATGATTGCTGGCACCGTCGTAGAACAACACGAGGGTCATGCGTTTGGCCTTCCCCGTTTCAGGGTTCAGCGTCTCGAAATTGAGCGTATGGCCGTCGGCGATGACGACATCCCCCACACCGACAAGGCTCCAGTCGCGCAGCAGGGAGATGGCGCACTTGTCGTTCCATGCCTTTTTCCCTTCCCGGAACAGCGTCCACTCGTCGAAGCACTCCGACGTGTACCGGGTCACGAAACGGCGGATCGTCGGCTCGGAGGGGATGTACAGGCCCTCGGCCATAAACTTCTTTTGTACTTCCCGGACACACTGGCTGATATTGGGCGCGTTGGGGTTGAGGATATGGCCGAGAATGACCATCTGGTGGCGCTCGGTCAGCGCGGTGCGCCCACGGTGGGCGACGCCGCGCTTGTCCGCCAGAGCCAGCACACTGCCTGCACGTTCCTGCTCCAGCTTCCACCGTTCCAGCGTCTGCCATGACACCGGCCCGACTTCCTCAAGGAGCTTGGGCCATGCCCCCGCCTTGTAGGCGGTGACGAAGGCATCCTTTTGTGCTCTGGTGGCACCGAACTTGCGCTGCCAGGCGAGGTACTGGCGGACGAGGTCCGCCTTGGCCAGAGCCTTGTAACGACGGCTATCGTCCATGATGGCCGTGGTCGTGGTCATAGGAAGGACAGGGCGGCGTTCGGAGCATACAGCGGCGGCGTGCTTTTCCTCTGCCGTGCGTATGGCCAGCCGCGTTTCTTCCGGCATGGAAGCAACAAGCCACTCCTTGCCACCGCCACGACCGGCACGCTTGCGAAATTGCCAGTTTTCACGGCTGGCACGAAACAATACGGCCCTATCTGTCAGAGACAAGAATTTAGCTAATTCAAGCGCGCTATATGCTTCCTTGAGCGCCATACATCCCCCTCTAGGCTACGCTTGCGGTCCGCCGAGGATCGAACAACAGCCGTTCAGGCACACCAAAAGAACGAAGGGCATCCAGAACTCTCGGACTATGCCGATAACCATTCATTGTTGCGGAGACCGTTTGCCGGGTGACACCAGCGGCCTCGGCAACATCCACGAAATTGACCCCCTTATTATCGAGAATGCGTTGTATTTCTCTTTTGGAGTCGGCCCGCTTCCGCCCGTAGGGTGCCAGCTTGCTCATCACTCCCCTCCATTTGCGCGTATTTTCTTGGCGTTGATAAAAAATAGGCGGCCTGCTATGGCTTTCGGGATGGCTTACTTGTCCCGTCATTTGTCAACCGCCTACAACGCCTTTCTATAAATTTTAGCTAAAAAATACAAGCAAAAAGTTATTTCAGAGTTCAAAAAAATAACATTTTAGCTATCTATACGAAAAATATAGCTTTTAGGCATGTGGGCATTTCGACGTTTGCTTCGGAGTTCAGCGATGGAATGTTCGAAATCATTTGAGGAAAAATTCGCACGGATATGCCAGGTCACCCACACGGATAAGGACGCCGCATTAGCTAAAATCTTGGGCATCAAGGCACCGTCCGTGGCGGCGGCCAAAAAGAGGCAGCAAATCCCTACGGGATGGGTCGAAAAAATCGCGCTCCAATATGGCGTCTCCGCTGATTGGATCTTCTTTGGGCGCGGCCCCATGACGATCATAGAGGCCGAGGGGGTGCCCCCCGATGAGGCCAGCAGGCCACAACCCAGCCATATAGCCCCACGCATCGATCAGCTTGAGCGTGAGCTGGAGTTAGAGAGAGGCGAGCGTAGGGAGCTAGCGGCAGAGAACCGCAGGCTCTATCAGGAAAAGGAGGTCCTTTTACGGGAGAAGGCAGACGTGCTGCGAGAAAATGGTCTGCTGCGAGAAAAGATCGCGCGCCTGGAAGGGGAACTCGGCAGAGGCCCTTCTCTTTTTGACGAGCATCACAATACCCGCCCCAGTGAAGATGGCCCCCTCCGTCCCAGGGGGTAAGTCCCTGCGCCGCAGTGGGTAGAGTTCGCTGCGCCGCAGTGGGTAGAGTTCCCTGCGGCTCCCCCAAAAAAAAGGCCACGGATGTGTCATAATCGGCACTCCGTGGCTTTTTTTCATTCTCATCTTGCGTGACGGCCTATCCAAAAAGCCCCACGCCATTCTCAAACCTTTCTGACGCGCCATTTTTCGGCTCTGTCAAGCGCCAGACCCGCGTCAGTCAAGGAAAAGTCAACCATTCGTCAGGCTCCCCCCGCTATATTCCCCATTCTCATCTATCGTGACCCCCTATACTCTCCGTACAATCCGGCGCTGCGAACATAGATGTCCGTCGTGGTGGCACGGCTATGCCCCTGTGGGCTGTCACACAACGTGAAAATTTCCGTCACGAAAATTGAGAACGGCGCTCGACACTTTTTCGCTACTGGCACAGTACGCAGGGATTTCTCCCAAAATCAGCAGGCTAACGCCATAAAAATACGGCACTGCGCCCGTAATGACACTGCATTGTAAGCCTTGAACCTGTTAACGTCCTGTCAGCATCTCTTGTTCTTTGGGATAGCGTGCACCGATGATGGTGATTTGATCCAGGCGATGACGGATCTTATCCAATTCGGTCTGGGAGAAGGAGATATCGACAGCGCCAAGATTATCCTCAAGGCGCTTGATGGTTTTTGTGCCGGGAATAGGAACAATCCATGATTTTTGTGCCAGCAGCCAGGCTAATGCGATACGGGCTGGCGAAGTAAGCTTGCTTGCCGCTATTTCTTGCACAAGTTCCGCTATGGCCACATTATGTTTGAGATTTTGAGAGCTGAACCGCGGGATGGTACTGCGAAAATCATCGGAACTGAATGTCGAATCTTTGTTGAATCGTCCGGCAAGCATTCCTTTTCCCAGAGGGCTGAACGGCACAAAGCCGATACCCAGTTCTTCCAGTACGGGCAGGAGCTCTTTCTCCGGTTCCCGATACCACATGGAGTATTCGCTCTGTACGGCGGTTAGCGGACAGACGGCATGAGCACGTCGCACTGTTTGGGCACAGGCTTCCGAAAGGCCCCAGCCTCGTATTTTTCCTTCCTTGATGAGATCGGCCATAGTACCGGCGACTTCTTCAATGGGCGTGTCCGGGTCGACCCGATGCTGGTAATAAAGATCGATGTAATCCGTATGCAGCCTTTTGAGTGAGCCTTCCAGGGCCTTTCGGATATGCGCGGGACGACTGGAAAGCGTCACGGGTCTGTTGTGGGCGTCATTGCGGCCATGATCGAAGTCAAAGCCGAATTTGGTGGCGATAACTACCTGCTGCCTGCAGGGGCGCAGGGCTTCTCCAAGCAGGGATTCATTGCTGAAAGGTCCGTAGGCTTCCGCCGTGTCGAAGAAGGTGACGCCCTTGTCCACGGCATTCCTGATAAGGGCAATGGATTCCTGTGCGGGAAGATACGGCGGATAGCTTTGCGTCAGTCCCATGCATCCGTAGCCGATGGCTGACACTTCCAAAGCACGGCTGCCCAGTGATCTGTGTTTCATCATCCATTCCTTTGATAAACAGTCCCTGCCTTGAGGCGGCTGCCCGGATTACAGACAGTTTGCCCGTTACCTGCCTGACGGTGTATTGCGCTTGTCTCTGAGTTCGACAGGCACGGCTTCCAGAAGAATGCGGTCAGTGATCATGTCCCTGGTGATGTGGAAATACTTCTGAAAATGAGGGGTGTCGCGATGGGCCTGATAGGCCGCATCATCAACATACATTTCAAAGAACGTCATCTTCGTCGGGTCATTCGTATCGGCTGCGGCATAAATGGCGATGACGCCGGGCTCCACGCGCAGCGCGGCTTCCATTTCTTCCTTCACGGCGTCCAGGAAGGCAAAAAGATGGTCTTCTCTGATCTGCAGGTGCGCGATGCGGATGGAAGACACCTGCGCATCCTTCGTGGCGTCGGCGTAGTCGGCGGGGGTATTGTACCTGTCCCGAAGCTCGACGGGCACGAGTTCCAGAAGCACACGACCGGTGAGCATGTCTTTGGTGGTGCGGAAATATTTCTGGAAGTGGGGCGTATCGCGGTGGATCTGATAGGCGTTTTCATCTGCGTACATTTCAAAGAAGACCATCTGGGCCGGATTGTTCGTATCGGCAGCGGCATAAATGGCGATAACACCTGGCTCCACACGCAGTGCTGCCTCCATTTCTTCTTTGACGGATGCCGTGAAGGCGGGGAGCTGATCCTGCTTGATCTGCAGGTGCGCCATACGGATGGATGCCGGCTCCCCGGCACGGACCTGTTCTGCGGTAAGGCAGAGGGCAAGGATTGCCAGGGCTGCGAAGCGGATGAAGGAGCGCAGCTTCATGATATATCCTCGTGGCGGAACGGACCCTTACGATTCGTGCTGTAGGGTATCCCGTAGAAAAAAGATGTTGTTCTGCTCCGGTACGGATCAGGAATGTTTTTTCCCGGACAGAAGGATGCCGCCGACGCCAACATTGTCCAGGGCATTTTCTTTAAGAAAAACATAGAAGGAATCTTTGGGCATGTTCATGATTCGTGCCGCAGATTCCGTGAACTCTTTGACCAATTGTTTCTTCTGCTCCTTATTCAAGGAAGCAGCTTCAAGGGTGATGACGGGCATCCGTTTTCTCCAGAAAGCAATAAAATAATGGGGGACAGGCTCATTCCAGGAGCTTTTGCCGCAGCCGGGTATCCCGTGCCTTCAATATCCTTGCGGGCAAGAACATGTTTTGCCAGAACCACGCCCTGATCCTCCCGGGAAAGATATGGCGGAAGGGCTTTCTCTCCTGTGCCATGTCCATATTCCACCCGGTATCGCTTCCGCGGGCAACAAACATTGCTGATTTCATGTGCTGTTTTCTCAAGGCTTCACGCTGCGGCATCATGCGGCCGATGACGGCTTTCAGCAGCTCCGGTCATGGCGGCAAGCCCCATCATGAGACAACAGCGCAGGACGATGATGCATGGTGCCTTTTTCATGTTTTCTCCTTCCGTGAGAGGGATCGCATATCTTTATATACTGGCCAGTTCCTGCTCACAAAAGAGCTGTTCATACCAAAAAATTGCCTATTCTTGTCTGTAGATTTTCCAAAAGACGACACCCCTGATAGAACAGGCGCTCGTATTCCCAAAGGAAACCATCTTCAGGCAACGGAAGGATTAAGGCGATGGTGCATGAGCGGACGGCAGCCAGGCCGGACCAAGCTTGACCCCGATGTCCACGGCTTCGATGCGGGGGGCACGGCTGTCAGGGCCCCGCATTGCCCAGAAAACGGCTTTCCGTTCTGGCGGTATCCTGCGCCAGTCGCAGCTTTTCCCGGACAGTGTGGTCAGATATGTGTCACGTAGCCCCGGAGTTCCGTCCCCGGATTGAAAATCAGCCCTGCCCTGCGATTCCGCCGTACCGGGACCAGCCGCTCACAGTGTCGCATTTGAGGGACACCACGGCACCCGCCACCAGCTCCCTGATCTCGGGCACAAGGTTACCACGGACGAATTCGGAGCATGACTCAGGAAGACGGCTGCGGAAGGGGCGACGGTGAGGTTGTTCACCTGACGGTAGCGGCAGAGGGTCCAAGGAGCTGTGCCATACGGGCAACGTCCACCTTGCCGCTTTTCCGCAAGGTGACAAGCGGCGCACCCTTGAGAGCGTCGGCATCCTGTGCCATTTCCGCCGCCTTGAGGACAGCGCATACCGGAAGATGGCCGCCTTTCGTACGGAAACCGGCCTGGCGCTCCTGCCGGTCTGCGGGACCTGTCCGGGGAAAGGCTGTGCCATACGCCATTCCCGGCGATTACGGCAGGGCATGTTCCGGCCCTTCCCGCATGAGGCGTGTGTTTGTATGGGAGCGGGTGACGATTCCCGTCACCCGCGCGCTGTTTCAGTTCTTATGTCCCTCTTCCCTGCCCCTGGGGATTTCCGCTCCTGGACGTTCTCCCTCACTCCCGCATGTCGCACAAATTCTGTACTTCCTTTTGGGAAAGGCTGGTATCACGCGTTATAAGCCTGTAGAGTTTTTCTTCTCCAAGCGCATTGACAAGCAGCATCCTGTCATCACTTTTTTTATCGAGGTAGCAGGGGATGTCAGAATTATCGACAAATATCTCTACTCGTTCTTCGGTCTCTTTGCTTGTCTTATAATGAAATCCGTATATTTTCTCTTTAGTTATCTTCATAAAAATGGAAGGCTTTTCTTCAAGCTGCCACCAGCCGCAAATATCAAAAGCGAATGCATTGAAGGGAATCATTACACAAAAAGCCAGCAGTACAAATATTTTCTTCATACTATTCCTCCAATCTTGATCCATAGGATATTTCAGTGCTATGCAACATTAAAGTCAATATATCGCACATGCCATCAAACAAGATTTGCATCATCCCATGCCATCCTTCTTTATACTCGAAATATTTACCGATGGAATATCTATCAAAAATATATTATCATTTCAAGAGTAAATATCATCGGCATAAAAACAGACTTTCATTCTAATATATTTCCATTGAGTGTCATCATCTTATTTTTCAGCTACTGAACAGAAAAGCAATATAACCACTCATCATAGCGCGCAATCCGGTTCTGGACATACCGGGAAATGCACCACGCGGATCAGCGGCTGCCCCGTCGCCTGTCCATCGTGCTCTTCCCATTCAGGGCATCGCTGTATAACAATCCCAGGAAAATACGGCGTGATTCCCCGCCCCGCCTTGTGCCCGCGCGGAGCGGAGCCATACCGGCAGGAGCGCCAATGTGGCCGATGCCGGTACGCGCCACTCCCTGCCGGACGTACAGGCCTCACCAGATGCTGCGGACCTTTTTCTCCGGGCAGCGGCAAACGCGCTGCAGCCCGGCTCTTCCCAGGAACCGTTTAACAGGAAAGGATACTTCCATGCCCCCTCTGCCACAGGAACAAACGCTGCCCTTGCCGGTCACGGCTCTCCTTTGTGCCCTGTTGCTGCTCCTGACGGCCTGCGGCGCCGCAAACCGCGAACCTGTGGCTGGCGGCCTGGAGCTGCGCATCCTGCATGTGAATGACACCCACGCCTTCCTTGCGGGCACCGATGCGCATATGAATGCCTGCTTCGAGGCCACAGACTGCCGCGGCGGCCTGGCACGCGTCAGTGCGGCCATCCGGGCAGCACGGCACGAGCAGGACAACATCATCGCCCTGGATGCGGGCGACCAGTTCCAGGGGACCCTGTTCTACAGCGTCAACAAGTGGCCCATGATCGCCGCTGCGGACGCGCTGCTGCCCTATGACGCCATGACCCTGGGCAATCATGAATTCGACGAGGGATGCCGTGAGCTGGCCCGCTTTCTCGAAGTCCAGCCCCTGCCCGTACTGGCCGCCAATCTGGCGCCGCAGCAGGGCTGCCCCCTGGCCGGGAGCCGCATACGCCCCTATCTTGTCCAGACGATACGCGGGACCAGAGTAGGCATCATCGGGCTGGCCAATGATGACGTCACCGCACTGGCGGCAGCCTGCCCCCAGACCACCTTCCGGGATGCCCGGACAACGCTGCAACACTATGTCGCCGAACTGGAGGCGCAGGGCATCCGGCACATCATCGCCGTGACTCATCTGGGGCTGGAACGGGACAAAGAGCTGGCCCGCAGTGTCAACGGGGTGGATGTCATCGTGGGTGGCCACAGCCATACCTATCTCGGCCCCGGCTCCACGGAGGGGCCCTACCCCATCGTGGAACACGCGCCGGACGGTGCTCCTGTCCTCGTGGTGACGGCCGCCCGCGCGACCCGCTATCTGGGGGATCTGCACATCACCTTTGATGCGGCGGGCATCCCTGCGGCCTGGACAGGCGGCCCCCGGGAGCTCGTCCCCGCCCTGCCGCAGGAGGAAGCCATGACCCGTCTGGTGGCGAACTATGCGGAGACGCTGGTGCGCTACCGCACGGAGATCGTGGGCCGCCACAACGTCAAGATGCCGGACGGCATGGAGGCCTGCCGCAAGGGCGACTGCTTCAGCGGCCTGCTGACGGCGGACGCCTTTCTGGAATACGGAAGGAAACAGGGCGCCCGCCTGGCCCTGGTGAACGGCGGCGGCATCCGGGCCGCCCTGCCCGCGGGCGACATCTCCCGCGGAGATCTGCTGGCCCTGCATCCCTTTGACGGTCAGGTGCATGTCCGGGAATATTCCGGCGAACAGATCATGGCCGCCCTGGAACACGCCGTGTCCGGGCCCGACGGGGAAGGACCGCAGCTGTTGCAGGTGGCGGGCCTGACCTATACGGCGGACACCAGCCGTCCCGCGGGCCAGCGCCTGCGGGACGTCCATATCGTGGACGGGCATGGCCGGCGGCACGCGCTGAAGCCCCAGGCCCGCTATGGCGTGGTTCTGAGCGATTTCCTGGCCTCGGGTGGTGACGGCTTCGGGATGCTGCGGCAAGGCCGCCTGCTGGCCACCAGTCCCCTGTCTGTGAGGGAACTGACGAGCGACTACATCCGGCGCCATTCCCCTCTGGCGGCACCGCGCGGCAAACGCATCATCCTTCACCGGATGCACGAACAGGCCCAGAAGTAACGGAGCCCGCCAGATACGGGAATGACGCGCATCTGAAAACAGGTCAAACGTCCGGGGCACGGACGCTTCGACAGCCAGCCGGTCCGCTTCCGGCAATGAATGCAGGACGGGGACCGCCAAAAGGGAAAGAAAAGAACAGGAAAAAAGGAAGGGCGGGGGGAATCCGGCACGGCGGCGGGAGACCTCTTTCCCAGGGAGCTGCGGGACTGGTGACAGCCGCAGGTCACTTCCGCTGGATGTCCCCGGTTTACAGGCGATGGCGCAGGCCCATTTTCGTCCTGATCTCAGGAATGCGCCGGCTGGTCCCCGGGAAGGTTCCGGTTCCAATAGACCAGGACGCGCCGGACGAATTCCTGCGTCTCGGGAAAGGGGGGGATGCCGCCGTACTGCTCCACACTGCCGGGCCCGGCGTTGTAGGCGGCCAAAGCCAGTTCCACGGAGCCGAAACGCTGCAACTGGTGCATCAGGTACTGGGAACCGGCATAGACATTGGCCCGGGGATCGAAGGGGTCGATGAGGCCCAGCTCTTCCTGGGTATGGGGCATGATCTGCATGGCCCCCTGGGCTCCCACCGGTGAGACCGCGGTATGATCGAAGGAGGATTCGGCCTGGATGACTGCCAGGACCAGCCCTGCGTCAAGACCGAAGATCTCCTCGGCCTCGCGGGCCAGACGGCGCCACTCCTCGGGTGCGGGGGGCACGATGTCGTCGGGGATCACCGGTGCGGACGGCGGGTGGAAAGACGCGTGCCGCACCGGCGCGACAGCGGAAGACTGCCGGCCGCCACGGTCAGCCGCCGATACGGCGGCCACGGTCATGGTCCGGGGGGCTGCCACGGCCGCTGCGGCCGGCCTGGCTTCGCCCGGGGCCTTTTTCTGCGGCAGGGAAGCGACCCGTACCATACGCGGCAGGACCGTCTGCTCCTGATATTCATGGGAAAGGATGCCCGTGCCGGGCCGCAGGGGCACCGGCGGCAGCGCCGCTTCCGGCGGAGGCGCCGCATGCCCGGACGTCCGGGAGCCGCAGCCGCCGGTCAGCAGCAGGCACAGCAGCAGGCAGGAAAGGCAGGGGATACGAAGGCAGCGGCTATCCTTCACGGCTCAGTTTTCGTCGCGGGCAAGCTGGAAATACAGTTCGATGGTATTGGTGCCGTCATCACCGCTGTAGCAGTGATGCGCGGAAACGTTCTTGACCAGATGGACGCCCAGGCCGCCGATGGGCCGCTCCTCTGCGGCCAGCGACGTATCCGGCGTGGCGGTCTCCATAAAAGGATCGAAGGACGTGCCCCAGTCCCGTATCCAGACGCAGAGGAAGGGCGCGCTGTCCATGCTCACCCGCTTGAAGCCCAGTTCCATCTGCCCCCAGTGGGCGTTCCTGTCGCCTTCCTGCGGGCAGGGACCGGCATAGGCGTAGGTGGCCACATTGACCAGCAGTTCCTCCACTGCCAGCTCCACGAAACCGAGGATCCCGGCATGGTCGGCGGCCAGGTGTTCACGCAGGAATTCCATGGCCGGCGCGCAGCTGTCAACACGGGCGGGAAGCATGATTCTGGCCACTGCCTACCTCCTTGCCCTGTCTCAGCCGGCCAGGGCCGCCAGGGCTTCCTGCCGACTGTCACGGACGGTCAGCATGGCGTTGAACCCGGAGATGCGGAACACTTCCGCCGTCATGGGCTGCAGGGAGCAGAAGGCCAGCTTTCCGGCGCAGGCCTTGAGCGCCTTGACCAGCCCCAGGATGCCCCGCAAGCCGGCAGAGCTGATGTATTCCAGCCGGGACATGTCGATGAGCAGGCGCTGCTTCCCCGTCTCCAGCAGGGCGCGGGTCGCGTTGTCGAATTCCGGTGTCGTCGTGGCGTCCATGCGGCCTGCGAGCTCCACGATGGCGATACCGTCCTGTTCCGTTACGATGACTTCCATAGAACCTCCGAATCTGGCTACTGGTAGCTGAGCAGCAGGCCCTGACTTATCTTCAGCCAGCCGTCCAGCGTCACGAACAGCAGCAGCTTGAACGGCAGGGAAATGGTCATGGGCGAAACCATCATCATGCCCATGGCCAGCAGGACGTTGGAAATGATAAGGTCTATGGCAACGAAAGGCAAATAGAGCAAAAAGCCGATCTGGAACGCCTTGGTCAGCTCCGTGATGGTAAAGGCCGGCACAAGGATGAACATGTTGTCACGCGTGATGCTCTGCCGCTGATGTTCCGGCCAGATGCGCTGGGCCGTGCCCATGAATTCCTGCAGGATGGCGGGGCTGGTATTCTTTTCCAGGAACTGCCGCAACGGCGGTGAAACGGCCTGCAGGGTCTGCAGCATCTCCGCAGGCTTCGGGTTCTCGCTGAAGCGCTGCTGTTCCAGCAGGGCCTTGGTGTCCATGGCCACCGGCGCCATGATGAAGACCGTCAGGATGATGGCCAGACCGTTCATGACCATGGCAGGCGGCACCTGCTGCACCCCCAGGGCGTTGCGGACAAGGCTCGTGACCACCACGATCTTCACGTAGGATGTGACCATCATGAGCAGGAAGGGGGCCAGTCCCAGCAGCGCCAGGCCCGCGATGAGATAAAGGGGATTAATCCCGGCCAGTTCCATCCCCGGCCCCCTGCGGCGCAGCGCTGTCCTGTCCGGCAGCATGCATGCGGGTGATCTGCACGCCCGGCATGCCGCCCACATCCACCAGACGCCCCTGTGCCAGAAGCTGCCCCGCCACACGGATGTCCACGACGGGCGACGGCGTCTCGCCGCCCAGGGCCAGCGTATGCCCGGGGACCAGTGCCGCCAGTTCGTCCAGGCGGAGATGCAGCCTGCCGATCTCAAAGACCACAGGCAATTCCAGCGCCCCGACGGACGCGGGGTCCACCGCGGCGGCTTCTGCGGCGGGCCCGTCATCCCGGACGGCCCCGGTGGGGGCCAGATGTTCTTCACTCATGCCGTCCTCGCTTCCTTTCTCTGCAGGCTCCCGCCCGGGGTCGCCCATATCCGGCCCCAGTACGGACAAAATCCCGTCCCCCAGCCGGCAGGCCAGCGCCCTGCCCTGCGGCAGGCGCAGGCGCGGCATCTCCGGTACCCAGCTCTCCGGCAGGAGAACATCCCCCGGTACGAGCGTCGCGGCCTCGTCTGCCGGCAGGAGTATGCGCCCCGCTTCCAGGGGGCAGGCCAGCGTCCCCGTGAAGCGGGCCCCGGCCTCCGTACGCATGGGGAGCTGCTCCAGACGTTCCAGCACATAACGTGCGGCATTCTCCCTGGCCCAGGACAGACGCAGGAAAACAGCCTCACCGCCGGGCAGATCCAGGCGCAGGGGCAGCGGCCCGCCCCAGTCCGCTCCGGCCTGCGGGGTACCGGCACAGCACAGCTCACAGCCCAGGAAGGGTTCCAGCTGTTGCAGCGCGGGCGCCAGCAGGCGCTCCAGAACGGCCAGGCACAATTCGCCGGGCAGACGGGCGAACGTCTGCTCCCCTGCAGGCAGGGAACTGCGCCAGGCGGCCAGATCCGGCCTCAGGGCCAGTGCCTCCAGGGATGACCATTCCAAGCGCCACAGGTCCTCGCCGCTGCTCAGGTACAGCACGGCCGCCGGAGCAAAGGGGGCATCCTGTTCCGCGGTGGCCGCCGCGGCATTGAACGACAGCATGCAGGGAACAGGCTGCTCCGCACCGGCATCCAGCGGTACGGTCAGCGGCAGGACCCGGCAGACGAGGGCATTGACCAGCCGTGCCTGCAACGGCGGCAGCACCGGCGGGCGGAAAGGCCGGGAAGGGATCTCCTGGGACATGGCTCACCTTTTCCGAAAACCAGCGGGCTCTGCCCGCTCCCCTTTCGGAGGGGGAAAATATCATGGCGCGCCGTGTGGCGGCCGTACCTACTCCGCGTCAGGGACGTAGTCCCGGCGGCCCCGGGACTGCTGCCGGGCATCGCCTTCATTGCCGCCGTCCGTGCGGCTCTGGACGATCTCCACGCGCACGTTCTCGCCACTGCGCTCCAGGGCGCTGCGCAAGGCATCCTGGGCCCCCACCGCCGTCTGGAAGGAAGCGGGGTCGGCACAGGCAAGTCGGATGAACAGCTGGCCGTCCTGCGCCCGGGCCAGGCACAGTTCTGCACCGGAAAGCGGGCCCTGCCCCAGCGTGATGCGGACTTCCGGGGCCCCCTTGCCCGGTTCGGAGACCAGGATGCGGTCGACCAGCTCGCTCACGAGGGCATCCACCTCCCCGGGAGCCGGGGCTGCCTGTACGGCGGTGGGCTGAATGTTCCGCATGCGGCTGCCGAAAAGGCTGTCCAGCAGCGCCTGGGGCGACGGTGCCTCCTGCCGGGAACCGCCCCGGCCATCCTCCTGACCGCCCTGCCCGTCCCGTTCCCGGGATTCCTGCATGGCCCGGTCAAAACGCTCCTTGTCCCTGCCGTCCACGGGGCGTTCTGCGTCTTCACGCCCTGTCTGCGTGCGGGAATCCGCTTCCTGCAAACGCCGGGAACTGATCTCCATGCCCATGGACACCTCCAGCATACGCCGCCATGCGGGCTTGCGGGATCCGGCAGAACAGCCTGCTGGGGGCCTCAGGCATCGTCACTGGCGCGGGAAGGGGTGGCGAACTCCTCCAGCTCCAGATCTTCCAGATGCTCCTGCTCCCGTTTGGCGTTCTCCTGCCAGATATCACGATGTTTCTCGATCTTGGCCGCTTCCCGGCGGGCCAGGGCCACGGCCCTTTGCGCACCGGTCACGGCCTGCTCCTGCTGCCGCACCTGCTCCTCGGCCTGCCCTACGGCCTGGAGGCGTTCCTGTTCCCCGGTGGCCAGTGCCCCCAGGGCGGCCCGGAAATCCGCGACCTCTTCCAGCGAAAGGGTCGCTCCCATGATGGCGGCGTAACGCCGCTCCTCTTCTTCCTGCCGCCAGGTACGGTAACGTTCCAGCTCGATCCGCCGCCGCTCCGCTTCCTCACGGGCCTGTACCAGCCGCCGTTCCTCCAGCCGCAAGGCATTGCGGGCGGCGTCTTCCCGATAGTGGCGGACGGACAGCAGGGCCTGCAAAGGATAGCGTCGTTGCGCCATGATGCACCTTTGCCGCATGCGGAGGCCGTGCCCCGCTTACAGCACGACTTTTTTCAGAGCCGCCAGGGTCTCCTCGAACGAGCTTTTTTCCTCCAGCCCCTGGCGCAAAAAATCATTGACCGCCTGGATATGCCCCAGGGCAAAATCCGCCTCGGCATCGGCCCCTTTCTTGTATTCGCCGATCTGCACCAGCAGCTCCACTTCCGCGTATTTGGCCAGTATCTTGCGCAGGGCCTGGGCCGCGGCCTTGTGCTCCTTGTCCACCACGGCGTTCATGACGCGGCTGACGCTGGCCTGGACGTCGATGGCGGGATAATGGTTGGCAGCGGCCAGCTTGCGCGAAAGCACGATATGCCCGTCAAGGATGGACCGGGTCTCGTCGGCGATGGGTTCGGTCATGTCATCTCCTTCCACCAGCACGGTATACAGGGCGGTGATGGAGCCCTTGTCGGAATTGCCCGCGCGCTCCATGAGCTTGGGCAGCTCCGAAAAGACCGAAGGCGGGAAGCCCCGGCGAGTCGGCGGTTCTCCGGCCGCCAGACCGATCTCGCGCTGGGCGCGTCCGAAGCGGGTCACGGAATCCATCATCAGCAATACGCTCCTGCCCTGATCACGAAAATATTCGGCAATGGCCGTGGCCGTATAGGCGGCCTTGAGCCGCTCCATGGAGGAACGGTCCGACGTGGAGACCACGAGCACGGCCTTTTTGCGGCCTTCCGGGCCGATGTCGCGTTCGATGAATTCCCGCACTTCGCGGCCGCGTTCACCGATGAGCGCCAGCACGCAGACATCGGCCGTGCAGCCCTTGAGGATACTGGACAGCAAGGTGGACTTGCCGCCGCCTGCCGCGGCGAAGATGCCCATGCGCTGCCCTTCCCCGCAGGTCAGCACACCGTCGATGACGCGCAGGCCCAGGGAGATGGGCTTGCTGATGACCTTGCGGGTCATGGGATTGGGCGCTTCGGCCACCAGCGGATAGTGGGTGCGCGTCCTGATGGCCGGACCGCCGTCCATGGCCTGCCCCAGACCGTCCACCACACGGCCCAGCAGCTCATGGCCCACGGGGACGGAAAGGATCTCGCCCGTGGGGATGACTTCCGTGGCCGGGGAGATGCCCTGCATGTTGCCCAGGGGCGACAGCAGGGCCACGTTCCTGACGAAGCCCACCACCTCGGCCTTGAGGCTCCAGTCTTCCCAGGGATTGCGCAGCAGGCAGAGTTCCCCCACCTTCACACCGGGGACCACGGCACGGATGATGGTGCCCACCACCTGCTCCACGCGCCCCCGCGTCTCCAGGGGATTGACGTCGCGGACGGCCTCCTCCAGCAGGTCGCCGATGTATTCGAAAGCCATCTACGACTCCCTGATCTTGCCCAGCAAAGCGTGCTCTATGGCCTTGAGCTGGGTCTCCAGGCTGGCGTCCACGACCCCCAGCTCGCATTCCAGAATGCAGTCCCCGGGCTTCATGCGGGGGTCGGCCGTCACGTCCAGAAAAGTGGCGCCATTGGGAGCGGACGAGATCATGGCCGCCAGCGAGGCCCGCACCGCGTCCTTGTCGTCAGGCGAGACACGGATGAGCACACGCTGCTGGCTGCGCACGGCGTTCAGGGCGTTGCGCACCACGCGCACCGTGCATTCCCGGTCGTCCAGCTCGCCGATGATCTTGCGCACGGCGGACGTCACCACTCCCACGAGCTTGGCTTCCACCCCCTCGATATATTCCACGGCCTGCATGGCCGTTTCCATCATCTTTTCGGCCTGCTCCATGCGGCCTTCCATAAGGCCGTCCTCATAGCCGGCCCGCTTGCGCTCCGCATAGGCCTTTTCCGCTTCGGCAGCCATGACGGCAGCCCGTTCCCGGGCGGCGGCCAGCACATCGTTGGCTTCCACGAGACGCGCATAATCAGCCGCGCGCAATACCCGTACCCCGGGAGCGGGCATCACCGTATTGCCTGTCAGTCGAAACACGGCGCCCATGACGGAGCCACCTCCTTGAGCAGCAGTTTTTTCACCCCGCGCCACAGTTCGTGGCATTCCTCTTCCGTCAGGGACGGCAGCACGGCCGTCGCCGGCAGCGCGGGCAGACGATCCCGGACACGCAGGGCCACATCTTCCGGCCAGAGCCCGGCTATCAGGAGCAGCGCCATGGTGCCGTGCAGGGCGCAGCGCTCCGCCAGGGGCAGATCCGTATCCCGCCACTGGAAGAAGCGCCGCACGCCTCCCAGCTGATACCGGCCCCGCTGCAGGGCATACTGATAGGTCTCCTCGCCCAGGGACCGCCGCAGGGAAAGGACCTCGTCCCGCAGCAGCACCGCCGCGATGGCGGGAGCATGCAGGACCACGCCCGTCACCCGGCACAGCTCCAGCAGGGCCGGAGCAGGCAGCAGGGCAAGCCGGCGCGATTCCTCGGCATAGTCCCAGAACGGGAGCGGTCCGGCAGTTCCGCTTGCAGAAACGGGCAGCCCGTGCGTCAACGGCCGCTGCTGCAACCAGGCCCACAGGCTGTCCGCGGCCCTGCCCAGCTGCTCACGGCAGGCATCCGGCAACCGCGGTCCGCCTTCCGGCAGATTGGCCTGCAGCAGGCGCTGCCACAGGACCGGACGGCGCACGAGGACGTCCGCGAAAAACTGCTTGTGCATCAGGCCTCACCCTGCTTGCCGGCGTCATCCCCCTCCCCGGCCTCAAGGGCTTTCCGGGCAGCACGGCGGCGGGCCAGCAGACGGCGGCCGCAGACCCAGCCCCCCGCGCCCAGCGCCAGGAGCACCGCCGCCATGGCCAGCATCTGCAGCAGCAGGGCGGGCGTATGGGCCCCCGGTGACAGCAGCGGGGACGGGAGCTTGCTGTCCGGTACCGTCACGCTTTCCCGTACCGGGACCAGCATCACGCTCACATTGTCGTACTTGAGGGACGCCACGGCACCCGCCACCAGCTCCCTGATCTCGGGTACAAGATTGACCACGGGTGAATCCAGGGTATGGCGCAGGAAGACGGCCGCGGAGGGGGCGATGGTGATGTTGTTCACCTTGTCGTTGACGCCGAGCACCACATGGACGCGGGCCGTCAGGACACCGTCGATACGCGAGAGCGTGTCCGCCAGCTCCTGTGACAGGGCATAGGACATACGGGCCTGGACTTCGGAAGTGGAGGAGATCATGCCGTCACCGGCGAACACTTCCCCCAGGTTCTTGAAGGCTTCGCGCGGCAGACTGTTCTCCTTGAGGATCTGCAGGGCCCGCACCAGCTGGTCGTCATCCACCAGCAGGGTATAGCCATTCTTGCCCGCAGCCTGTTTTTCCGCCTCGATCCCCCGTCGCAGCAGGGTGGAAAGCATCTGGTTGGCCTGGTCCTCGGACAGGCCCGAATACATCTCCACCTTGCAGCCGGCAAGGAGCAGGAGCAGGGACAGCAGCAAAAAAAGCATGGGACGCGGCATGGAAAAACCTCTGGATGAGATACGGGGCCTAACCGGACTGGCGCAGCAGGCTTTCCAGGCCTTGCGTCGTCTGCTGCGATGTCTGGACCCCCACTTTGGCCTGAACATTGAGCATGCCCACAAGTTGCTGCACATGCAGCAATTCCTGCGGGCTGACAAGGGCCCCCTGCCCGGAGACCCGTTCCAGCAGCCGCCCCAGCTCTTCCAGGGCATCCTGGCGGGAGATCCCTTCGCTCTGGAAGACGGCCTGCGGCTCCTTCACCTCCTGCCCGGCGGGGACATCAGCGCCACCGGCTGCGGCGGGCTGCTCCACGGCAAGCCCCTTCCCGGCCTGTTCCACAGGAGACGGCGATCCCTCCGCGCCTGTTCCGGCAACGGAAGGGCACGGCATGGATTCCGCCGGGCCCGGCAGGAGCGCCGTTGCCGCCGGGGCCCCGCCGGTTCCGCCGGCAGCAGCTGCGGAAGCGTCTGCCGGAGGGGAGGAAAGGGCCTCCTCGAAAGCCCTGACCAGCTCCCGCGACGGCGCACCGGAAGGGCCTCCCTCGGAAGGCTCGCCCGCCCACTGGGCAAGCTTTTCCAGGGCTTCCAGCAGTCTGGTCGCGCCTTGTGCCGATGCGGCTATCATGTGCCGTGCCTCCCGGACAGCCTGATGTCAGGCCGGTATCAGGCCACTTCCATGATGGCCCGGGCCATGTCTGCGGCCGCGCAGTCCTGGGGGATGGCCGTAAAGGCCTGTTCCGCCTCTTCCCTGCGTCCGGCCAGCAGGCAGGCAAGGCCGCGCATGGCAAGGGCGTCGGCATCAGCGGCATTGCCCGCAAGGACCTTGTCCAGGATGGTGAGCGCGGTGTCAAAATCATCCACGACCACGTGGGAAAATGCCAGTCCCACGAGAGCGGGCGCAAAATCCGGCCTGAGCGCCAGGACTGCCCGAAAAATGGTCCTGGCTTCCCCGACAAGCCCCTTTTGACAGGCCAGATTGGCCAGATCCAGCAGACGGGCCATCTGTTTTTCGGAAACCATATATCTCTCCCATGTTGGGGGCCGAAAACGGCCCCATCATCATTCCTTTGCCAGTGTTGCACCCGTTCCCGGATGCTAGCCCGTCCTCTGGGCCAGAGACTTGAGCATATCCTGGATGCTCTTGGTCACCGAGGAGATGGTCTCCAGCTTGGCGTTGTACTGCCCCATGGCGAACTGCAGTTCCAGCAGCTCCATCTGGTCCACCTCGCCGGAGGCACTGATCTCGTCCATCTTGGCCTGCAGGGCCTGGCCGTCCCGGCTCAGTCCGTTGGTGGCATTCTGGAACAGCTGGCCGACATCGATCCCGCCCGAGCTTCCTATATTCATGGTGTTCTCCTGACTGATCCGCAATGCGGTCATCTTGCTCTTACGCTTTTGCCGCCCGGCTCTGCGGCTGACAGGGCCGTCCCAGGGCCGCAGGGGCCGGCCACGCCGGCCCGTTCCACGCCCGGCGGCGGCTTTTCCCGGATCAGCGGTTCAGCGTATCGTAAACGCGCTCCGCCACGTTCTCCGCGCAATCCACTGCGGTCATGACCTGCCGGGCAACAGCCATCTCGTCCGGTGTCATGCCGGCATCCATGGCGCGCTTGACATCCATCCGCATCTCGAACAGCTCCTCGCGAAGCTGCTTGAGGCCCCGCCCCGAAGGATCTTCCGCCAGCATGTCAAAGGCTGATTCCATTTCCATCATTTACCTCTCAATCTGTGACTGACGACCTGGCTGCCGTTGCGCAGGACAAGGGCTTTGGTGTCGATGCTCTCCAGGGTCCAGCCGCTGGGGAGCACGGCCCCTTCAAACAGGCGCCTGCCATCGGCGGTGGTCACGAAACGCATGGGCGACATGGTGACGCCGGTCACACGCAGCCCTCCCAGCGGATCCCCGCCGCCAGTGCCCGCCGGCCGGGCAGGTGCGGCCCCGCCGGGCTCCCCGTCCCGCGAAGGTGTCAGGGAGCGTTCCGCAGCGGCCAGAGCGCCCGAGGCCGACGAGGTCCCGTACAGACGGACACCGAACAGCTCGCTGGCATCCTGCCGGATGGCTTCCAGCTTCTTGGTGTCTTCCGGCCGGAAATCACCCGAAAAATCCACCCGGCCCGGCAGGTAGATGACCCGGACATTCCCCAGGCCCGCCCGCTGCAGGGCCGCATCCAGTACAGGCGCAAGATCCTTTTCGTAGACGATGTGCCTGTCCACCGTCGGCAGGCCCCGGACCTCTTCTTTCAGGGCCGTGAAGGCTGCTGCCTCCAGCAGCTCGTCCTTCATGTAGGCCCTGACCTGCAAACGCGGATTGCCCTTGTTCTCCCACAGGACGACATCAGGATGGAAACCGCGGATACCAAGCGAACTGCGCACGGCGCGCAGCATGTCTTCCTGTACGGCCACTTCCAGGTACACAGGGATATGCAATCCACGTGCCATATCACGCAAACGGATCATGGCCGCATCGTCCGCCACTGTTCCGCGTATCTCCACGCCAGGATCACGCCGGCTCACAGCCAGGCCCCGGATACCGGCATCTTCAAGATATTTTTTAATGATCTCGGGGTAATGCTCAGGATCAGAGTCCGCAGGTCTGACCATCAGGGACAAGGCGAGCAGGAAGACCGCCACCAGCACCAGAAGCAAGGCCCGCCAGCCGGCTCGACGGGCGGGGGGCGTTTCCGGGACATCCGGCAACAGTGTTTCCGAAGCTTCGGCGTCCATGCCAAGATCATTGGCGGTCGGCAGCAGCTCAGATGTCTCCGTGACCGCAGGTACGGATCCCGTCTCCACAGGCGCAGCCTCGCCGGCCCCGGGGGTGCGGGCGTGCGGGGAAAGCTCCGGCACAAGACTTTCCTGGGGGACTCCGGGACGGTTCCAGGCAAAACAGGTCGTACCAAGATACCAGGCGCTCCCGGCTGCGGGATGCAGAGGACCATCGGCCTCACCCGGCCCGACGGGCTCTTCCCCCTGCAGACGAAGCGGACCATCCAGGGCCGTCACGGACAGCACGGGAAAGGCGTTGTCTCCTGACGAAATGTCCAGAACGGCATGGCGGGGGGCAAGACCGGTCAGGATGATGTCGCAGGCGTCATCCGACCCCACGACCCAGTTCCCTTCCGCCAGTTCCACACAGGCGCCCAGATGCGGCCCGGAAAAGACGTACAGGCAGACGGCGCTGCCCCTGCTGCCGGTCACTGGCGCCCCCCGGCGGAAGACGCCGTGCTGCTGACAGGCGTCAGCACCGGCTGGGCCCCCGCACTGGCAGGGGTCAGGATGGGCTGCGGCACGGCCGCGTTCTGGATGCTCTTGGTGGTGGCCGGTACAGGTGACGGCTGGGGCGTGACCTTCACGGGAGGCGCGGGCTGCACGTCCGGTGCCAGCTCGCGGCGGCGGGCGCAGCCGCCCACAGGCATTTCCTTGGGGCGCCGTTCTTCATAGTCGGCCTGGGTGGGCGTCCGGCTGAAGCGGGGATCGTCCACACGGGCCGGCACGTTGGAGGCCGTATCCATGCGGACGATGCGCGGCGTGATCAGGATAAGGCGCTCCATGCGCTGGTGCTTTTTGCCCGTGGAACCGAACAGGCCGCCCAGGATGGGGATGTTCTTGAGGCCGGGGATGCCGGTCTCCGCATCGCTCTGGATCTCGTAATAATGTCCCCCGATGAGCAGGCTCTGCCCTTCTCCCACGATGGCCTGCGTATTGATCTTTGTCTGCTTGATGGGGGAAAGATTGTTGGGATCCACGGAAAACAGGCTGGAGCCGTCGTCCCGGTCATCCTGCACGCTGACCATGAGCTTGATGCTGTCCGCCTGTCCCGGCAGGCCGGGGATGATGTGGGGCGTCACCTTGAGGACGGTCCCCGAATCGATCTTGAACAGGTCGGAGGACTCATTGCCCGATACCGGCACATAATAGGAACTGGTATTCTCCAGGGACGCCTGCACATTGTCCATGGTCAGCACGGAAGGTTTGCCCAGCACGCGGGCCTGGCCGTCTTCTTCCAGGGCGGTGACGCGGGCCAGGAAATAGTCCGAGCCGTAGGAATACAGGGTGGAATAGGAGAGCCCCCCCGCGCTGGAAGCCCCGGCAGCGGGAAAAATGCCGCTGGTGGAGGTGCCCCCCGCGCTGCCGCCGCCTGTCCAGTGCTTGCCGTAGGCTCCGGTGCCCGACCAGTTGACGCCGAAATCACGGGAAAAATCGCTGTCGATATCCACGATGGCCGCGTGGATCTCCACCAGTTCCACGGGCTTGTCCAGGTCGGCGATGACCTTGGCGTAATAGCTCATGCGGTATTCGGCATCGGTCACGACCACGGCATTGACCCGGGGATCGGCGATGATGCTGGGCCCCCCGGACGTCCCGGACGGATCCTTTCCGTTCTGGGGGGCTGCCGGCGCTGTCTGGGAGGAGCCCGCCGGAGTGCTCATGGCGATCAGCCCCTTGCCCCGCAGGCCTCCCTGTGCCGACGGCTGCACCGTCACCTGTGAACCGGTCAGCGGCGTTCCGCTGGCCATGGCCTGCAGGATGCTGGCCACACCGGGGATGGTCACGGTGGCATCCATGCTGTTGACCTGCATGTCTTCCGCCCAGGCATACTTGAGCGGGAACACGCGCATGACGCTGCGGCTGCCCTGGGCATCCTCAAAGGCTTTCATGGCCCCGCGCAGCTGATCCAGATAGAGGGGCGGGCCACTGACCGAGAGCAGGTTCTGCGCATGCAGCAGCTTGACGGGCAGCTGCGGCGAGATCATGCCCGCACTGCGCAGCATGTCCCGCAAGGAGGCGGCCGAGACCGTGGACGGCGCCAGGAAGGCTTCGGCCTTTTCGCTGTCGTTCCAGAACGTCACCGTACGCCCCTGCATGTACCAGCGCACCCCGAACGCCGAGCGCATGCCATTGAGGAAGGTACGGGGGTCCACCTGCTCGAAGCGGCCGCTCATCTGCCCGTTGAGGGCAGGACTGCATACCGAGCCGTAGCCTTCGGCACGGGCAAAGGCGGAAAGGACCGTGCAGATGTTTTCATTGTCCGCGTAATGGGAAAACGCCGCCCGAAAGGGGAAGGCGCCGCGGGAAGACGCGCAAAGACCTTCTGTTGCCAGAAGGCAGCAGAAGATCCAGCACAGGCAGAGGGCTACAAGGCGCTTCAATAGACGCCTCCGAAAAACGTACCCGACAGGGAGAACATGGAAGACAGCTCCTCACGCGGCGAGCCCCCCAGGCTCTTCTTCCACCAGGCGAGGTCATTGAGGAAGTCCCGGACGGCATCGTCGAAACGCTGCTGGGGCACGTCCACGGGCATCCGGGACTGCAATATCAGGCGATCCCGATCCCGGGCCGCCGGGTCTTCCTGATGCTCAAGGGCCACGACCGAAGCGCGCTCACGGCAGATGCCGGCCTGCTGGCCCGCCACGTTACGGAGCAGGCTGTCCCGGTCATGCCCCGCCTCCGGCAAGGAAAGCAGCTCGGCCAGCAGGAAGCACCAGCGCCCGTCAGGAGAAAAAATCTTCAGGTCAAGGCCGTCTTCCAGACGAAAGCGGTATGAACCGTCCTTTTCCGGGCGGGGGGGCTTCCAGCCGGCCGTCACCGCGAGGGCACGGACCTTGTCATCCAGCGAAACCATAGGCAGTCCTGCATACGTCTTTCATGTCCAAACACAGTTCAACGGTACGCAAAAACAAGCGCCATCGTCAAACTTTTTTCTGCCAGGCCGCACCCGCAGGGCGCTGCCGGATCACCCCAGGATCTTGGTACGCGTCTGATTCATGTTGGCCTGCATGGAGTTCATGAAGTCCAGGGACTTGGAGACCAGGTCCTTGAGCGCCTCGTTGGTCTGCTTGGTCTGCTCCATCATGGTGCGGATCTGCTCCTGCTGGGCTTCCAGGCGCTTGGCCTCGGCGGAGCGCATGCTCTGGCCGAACTCCCCGCCCGCCGTGAACATGCTCCCGACCGAAGAAAGCATGGTATTGAACGACTGGGCGACAGCGGCCGTGAGCTGGCCGTCCGCGGTCTTGCCGGCACGCATGTCCAGCCTGCCGTTCGAGGACCTGCCCACCCCGGCAGCCGCCACGCCGATGCTGGCCATACCGGCCGCCATGTTCACCACGGCCCCGGTTACGGCGCAGGCAAACTTCTGGATGGCGCCCGTCTCTATCTTGTCGGCCTGCTGTTCCATCAGGTCGACGATCTGCATCCCCTGCGCCTGGATGATGCTGCGGTTGGTGCGCCGCTGCTCCGCCGCATCCTTGAGGATCACGGAAGCGAACATGGCAGCGGGGCTGGGCAGGGCCGTCCAGCCCGACAGATCCCCCGAATTGTCCCCGGGCGACGCCAGATCAGGCAGCTGGCTCTGCACATCCTTGACGGCCGCGGTAAAATCCTTGCCGGCCTGGATGGCGTCGATCAGGGCCTCATCGACCCTGGCGGCACTGACACCTTTCGCCTGGGCCTGCTCCAGCAGCCTGTTGTACTCGATGGAGCTGTATCCCGTTGCATTCGTGATGGTGGTGTCCATACTGTCTCCCTTTTCAGGCATCAGGCCATGGCCGGATTGCCGCTGAGGATGGCCACATTGGCCTGCACGCTTTCCTGGACGATGTCCGACACGGTCCGGAGCGTCTGCTCGGAGCGCTGCATCATCTCCTTGATGTGTTCCACATCCAGATCATTGGCCATGGCGATGCGTTCCAGGATGGCCTGCAGACGCTTCTGCTGGGCCTGCAGGAAGCTGATGTCCTTTTCGTTGGAGGCGGAAGCGATGGTGGTGGCCGACTGGGCGACGGTGTTCACCCCACCGGCCATGGTGGCCACGCGGGCCGTCCACGAGGCCGCCTTCTGGATGGTCTGGGCCGTATCCGAAACAGCCTTGGTGGCGGTCTGGGCGACCTTTCCGGCCGCGCCTGCCGCCCCGGCACCGAACGTGAGCGCCGTCATGGCGATGGTGGTGGCAAGATCCACGGCGAACTTCGTCCACTGGATCGCCGTATCGCTGGCGCCGCACGCATCCATGATCTTGCCGATGATGAACGACGGGCTGAAGCCGGCCTTGCCGCCTGATGCCTCCTCCATGATGGAGCTGGTCAGCAGCGCCAGGCTCGCGACACCGACAGCGATGAGCGCCGCACCGGAACCACCGGCCGCCAGGCCCACAGAACCGGCGGCGATCATGGCCACAGAACCGATGGCCGCCAGGACCATGCCGATGATCTTGAACGCCTTGAGCAGGCCATTCAGAAAACTCTGGCTCTTGGCCTTCTCCAGCTGCTCCTGGACGGACTTGAGCTTTTCGTCATTGGCTATGGCGCGTTCCTGGGCGCGGGCCTCCAGCGAGGCCACGCCGGCCTTGGTCTCGGTACGCCGCTGCTCGAAGCCGACGGCATCCAGCAGCGTTTCCAGCGAAAGGCCGCTCATGGTCAGGCCGGACAGCGAGACCGTGCCGCTCTTCGAAGACGGTGCCTCAAGATCCGGCAGCAGCGAATCCCCGCTCGCGGCCAGGAAGGCGCGCAGCGCACTGAGGCTTTCTTCCAGATCCTTGACATCCAGGGTGTTGCCCGTGCCCTGCTGGGTCGCCGCCAGTTGCAGCAGCGCGTTCAGATTGGCAGTGGGCGTCCCGGACTGTGTTCCCTGAACCATAGTCATGGCATCACTCCTTGGACTGGGCCAGCGTGGCAAGCAGGGCACGGATACGGTCATGGACGGCCTTGTGCGCAGGAAGGGAGGCATCGCCCAGCCCCAGGGCGGCACGGAAGGAAGCCGCCGCATTCTCCCCGTCACCCAGCTTCAGATAGCACAGGCCGCCATAGTAGAACGGCGCGGGATCCTTGAGCCCGCCGGCCACACCGGCCATGCCGTAGGTATCGATGGCCTGCTGCCAGGCTTCCCGGGCCTGCAGGCAACCGGCCAGGCCCATCCAGTAGCGGGGATCGTCACCATCATACATGCAGAGGCCGCGGAACATGCTTTCGGCATCCTTGTAGTTGCCCGCCTTGTACAGGTTGTAGGCATAGGCATAGCCGGACTCCAAGGTGTCCTTGCTGATGTTGAACACATCGGCCAGGGTCGCCCCCTTTTCCAGGGCGGCCTGGATGGTATGGAACTCCGCTTCCGTAAATCCCGCCGCCTTGGCCATGTCCAGCAGGGCGGCCTGGATGTCTTTTTCCTGTTCGATGATCTGACTCATGATAGCTCCTTGGAGTGGGTGTGCCGTCATCCTGTCACGTCCGGCGGCTACTGGCCGCGGGCCAGGCTGGTGAGGGTCTGGTTGGAGTTGGCGATCTGGGTGTTGGCACCCTGCAGATAGGAGTTGTACTGGCCCATGTAGTCCTGGATATAGACCATCTCCTGCTGGGTATTGGTGCCCAGCTCCTCCAGGCGGCTTTCCAGCGACGTGATGGCCACGTCCCATTCGTCGGCAAGCTGCAGGTGGTCACCATTGGACTTGTCATAGGCCAACCCGTGGGCATCCATATAGTCCACCATAGCCTGTGACATGGGAATGGCGTTGTCCGTGCTTGTTTCCGTTTTCGTATATGTGCTCCCGTCTTCCCGGGTGAACGTGTACGTGTATGACTGCTTGCTGTTCACTCCGGCCTTGGCGTCGGCCTGGGACTGCCGGGCCTCGTTGAGCAGCTGGGAGACGAGCTTCTGCTCGTCCTGCGCCTGGGAGATGGCGTCCATCTTTTCCATGGCCTGGCTCTTGGCGGTCCCGGCCAGTTCCAGCTGCAGCTTGGCGAACATCAGCTGCAGGCTCGTGGTGGGCCCCAGCTCACCGAACGAGACAGAGGATGTTGAAGTAAAATCGACCTGGTTCATGTCATTTTCCTACTGGCCGCGGGCCAGGCTGGTGAGGGTCTGGTTGGAATTGGCGATCTGGGTGTTGGCGCCCTGCAGATAGGAGTTGTACTGGCCCATGTAGTCCTGGATATAGACCATCTCCTGCTGGGTATTGGTGCCCAGCTCCTCCAGGCGGCTTTCCAGTGATGTGATGGCCACGTCCCACTCGTCGGCGCTGTGCGAGTGGTTGTTGGCGGTCTTGTCATAGGCAAGGCCGTTGGCGTCCATGTAGTCCACCATCTCCTGGCTCATGAAGGTCGCGTTGTTGCCCTTGGGTACGGTCTCGGTGACCGTCTCATAGACCACGTTCCCCTGGGCGTCATGCATCACATTGCCGTTGGCGTCCTTCTTGGGGAGCTCATAGGTCTGGGTCTTTTCCTGGTCATTGCCCACACCGGCCTTGGCATCGGCCTGGGCCTGCCGGGCCTCGTTGAGCAGCCCGGAAACGAGCTTCTGCTCGTCCTGCGCCTGGGAGATGGCATCCATTTTGTCCATGGCCTGGGTCTTGGCGGTCTCGGCCAGTTCCAGCTGCAGCTTGGCGAACATCAGCTGCAGGCTCGTGGTGGGCCCCAGCTCACCGAACGAAACGGAGGATGTTGAAGTAAAATTGACCTGACTCATATCACTATCCTTTGCCGGCCACCGTCTACTGGCCACGGGCCAGACTGGTGAGGGTCTGGTTGGCGTTGGAGATCTGGGTGTTGGCGCCCTGCAGATAGGAGTTGTACTGTCCCATATAGTCCTGGATGTAGACCATCTCCTGCTGGGTATTGCTGCCCAGCTCTTCCAGGCGGCCTTCCAGGGCCGTGATGGCCACGTCCCATTCATCGGAACTATGGTTATAGTCACCGCCGGTCTTGTCGTAGGCAAGGCCGTGCGCGTCCATGTAATCCACCATTTCCTTGGACATCAGGGTGCAGTTCTTGGTGTTTTTTTCCGTCTTGCCGTTGGAATAGGTCTCGGTCTGCGTGCCGGCGGCAATGCCGGAATTGGCGTCGGCCTTGGACTGCCGGGCCTCGTTGAGCAGCTGGGAGACAAGTTTCTGTTCGTCCTGCGCCTGGGCGATGGCGTCCATCTTGTCCATGGCCTGGGTCTTGGCGGTCTCGGCCAGTTCCAGCTGCAGCTTGGCGAACATCAGCTGCAGGCTCGTGGTGGGCCCCAGCTCACCAAGGGAAGACGTTGCAGAGACGGTATTGAGGTCGACCTGACTCATAAGTATTCCTTTTTATGATGCCCTGTGGGGAAACGAGCAAAAAAGAGTGCCATCCGGCACCGGCCGCGGGAAACAGGAGGGTACCCGCCCGCTACAGGCGGACGATGTTCCGGCGGCCGCTGCCGGGGATGCTGCCGGCCGCTGCCGGTCTGGCCGCGGCACGGGCCTGCGCGGCACGGGCGTCACCGGCACGGCGGGCCTCGGCCTCGGCTTCCTCGACCATCTTGCGCAGCTCGGGGGCCAGGGAGGCCGGGTCCGTCTTCTCCTGCCCCTGTTCCGGCAGGCCGAGCTGCTTGCGCATGGCTTTTTCCTGGCTTTCCAGACGGGAGAACTCTTCACGGAGAGCGGCAAAGTCGTCCATCTGCTTCTTCATATCCTGTTCCGTAAACGACATGGCAAACTCCTTTTGGGTTATCGTTGCTATTCGTCAAGCACAAAGCGTGCCATTTCCATATCTGGTTGACAAGACAGCTAAAATGCCAGAAAAGAGAGCAAGATGCCAACAATATTGGCATCCAGTCCTTCCAGGCAAGCAACGACGTTCTCTCAATGTGCTCCCCAGCGGAGTTTTTTTGCGGGCAGGCCGGCGGATCCGCCACAGCCACCCTTGCCGTTGCCACAGGCTCATGCTACCAGAAATATGTGGCATGATTTTGGCATATAGCATACCATATTGCCAACAACTTTTTGCGTGACCGGGAGCCACCCGCCATGAGCATCGATTTCTCCATCCAGCAACAGCAGGGCCGTACCGCCGTATCCCCGGGGACGGGAGCCGCGGCGGCCGCCACCGGGTCGCTGTTCGGCAATGCCGCCACGATCGTGGAGTCTCCCATGTCCCTGCTGGCCGATGCCGCAGAGGAACTGACCTTTGCCGCGGACAGCACGGATGACTTTGAACTGGAGGAACGCAAGGAACGGGACGAGATCAACGAGGCCATGGAGGAACGCATCAAAAAGTACCAGGAGATGATGCGTGAAGCCCGCGAGATACAGAAGACAAGGGCCCTCAAGGGCTTCCTGGACTCCCGGGCCGAAAAGGAAGAGGCCCTGCGCCAGCTGCGCCGCTTCTTTCCTGACCCTTCCGAGGCCTGGGCCGCCCTCAAGGACATCCATGACGAGCTGTCCGCTGCCCCCGACACCCCGCCGGAGACCCTGCGCGTCCTGGATGAGGCCCTGGAAGAGCTGGAGCGCACGGAAGGCCCCGCCATACGGGCCGGGATCAACGGCGCGCTCAATGCCCGGGGGTTCGAAGGTCTGGGCGATGCCGGCGCGCTGGGGAGCTTCTATCGGGAGACCGTCTGCCATTTTGAGGACGTCAACAGCCTCTACGACCATATCCAGAAGACGTACGGCAATGATTTCGACGCCGCGCTGGATTTCCTCTACAAGGCGCTGGCCAGCGATCTTGCGGCCGATGTGCCCAGTATGGAGAGCAGCCACCTGGAGCACGTCAATGGCAGCCTTGGTGAGCTGCGGCAGCTGCAAAGCGCCCGCAGCCTGTGCGCCCGTCTGCTGGAGCGCTGGAGCAGTGTCCACGGGATCCGCCACTGCCCCCTGGATGACATGGCGCTGCTGGGCAAGGTGCTGGATCTGCGCAAGGAACGTTACATCAGCGGTAGCCGCATCAGCCGGCTGGCCGAAGAAGCCGGCGCCCCGGACATCGAGCGCAAGGTGCTTTTCCTCCAGGAGCTGCTCAACACCGCGCGCGCCTTCGCGCCGTCCCTGTTCGACGGCAACGAGGGCCGCATGAAGGTGCTGGATGCCGTCCAGGATGCCGTGGATGCCGCCATCGCCGAGGAAGACGCCTGGCTGGCGGAGCAGGGATAGGGCTTTGTCCAAGACACACGCGGAGATCATATGCTGGACCACGAACTGAACGCTTTCGGCATGCGCATGGGCCTGCCCGGACTGGCCTTTTCCCCGCAGGGCCTGGCGGCGCTTGATGTCAGCGGCATGGGACGCCTGTACTTTGAAAGGCAGCAACGGCGGGGCGAAGAGGAGCTGCTGCTCTATCTGTCCCGCCCTTTCCCGCCCTATGACGGCACATTGCCCGAGCGGGCCCTGGCCCTGTGCCATTTCCGGCACGCATCCGCTTTTCCCCTGACCGCCGGCATGAAGGGGGACACCCTGATCCTCCTGACCCGCCTTCCCGAGCGCCAGGTCACGGCCGCCCTCCTGGAAGACGCCGTCATGGAGCTGGCCCGCGTCATGAACCATCTGCAGGGAGCCTGAGCATGGCATCATCCCCCATCAATCTGCTGGACCCCGGACTGGGGATACAGAACATCATGGCCCCCGGCACGGCGGGGCACCTTCCCGATGCCCGCCCGCTGGCCTCCAGCGCCATGCGCGAGGCCGGTCTGGACGAGCTGTACAACAGCTGCAAGGCGGCCCAGCAGCTTGAGGAGGCCCTCTGTCCGGCCGTGGGGGACGGCTCCATCCTCCAGCCCGAACTTTTCCATATGGAGCTGCAGGGCGCCCTGGAGGCCCTCAGGAACAGCGACAAGCCCGCCGTGCGGGCCTTCGTGCGTGACGAGCTGGCGCCCTTGCTGGAAAATACCGAACTGCTCCGGGCCTATACGGGCCTGATGGTGGGAGGCTAGCATGGCGGAGCCCCTCTCCCGGCCCACCCCCGGCCAGCGCCGTGCCCTCCAGGTCCTGGGGCACCTTTTCCTGCGCATGGGGCAGTTCCAGCGTGCCCGCAAACTGGCCCTGGCCCTGCTTGCCCTGGATCCCGCCGACCTCTGGGCCCGGCGCTGCCTTGCCGTGGCCTGGCTGGAGCTGGGCGACCCCGAGCGGGCCCTGGAACAGCTGGACCTTGTCCTGGCGGGCGGGCCGCTGGCCTCCCGGGATGCCGTGCTGCACCTGCTCAGGGCCCGGGCCCTGTGGCAGACCCGGCGCACCGATGAGGCCCGCAATGCCCTCAATGCCTATCTTGCCGCAGGGGGGGGCCGCCTGTGAGCCTGTTCTCCGACGCACGCCACATCGTCTCCCTGACGACGAAACACAGCGACCTTGCCCTGGTGGGCCTGCTGGTGGCCGTCATCGCCCTGATGATCATGCCCCTGCCCACGGCCCTGGTGGACACGCTCATCGGCGCCAACCTGGCCCTGTCCTTCGCCATCATGATGATGACCATGTATGTCAGGACGCCGCTGGAGTTCTCGTCTTTTCCCACCATGCTGCTGTTCACCACTCTGTTCCGCGTGGGCCTGAACATCACCACCACCCGCCTGATCCTGCTCAACGCCGACGCCGGCGAGATCATCCAGACCTTCGGCGAGTTCGCCCTGGGCGGCAATTTCGTGGTGGGGGCCGTGGTCTTCCTGATCCTGACCATCGTCCAGTTCCTGGTCATCGCCAAGGGGGCCGAACGTGTGGCCGAGGTGGGCGCGCGCTTCACCCTGGATGCCATGCCCGGCAAACAGATGTCCATCGACGCGGACATGCGCGCCGGCGTCATCGACATGGAAGAAGCCCAGCGCCGCCGCGAGGTCATCAGCCAGGAAAGCAAGATGTTCGGCGCCATGGACGGCGCCATGAAGTTCGTCAAGGGCGACAGCATCGCCGGCATGATCGTGGCTGTGGTCAACATCGTGGGCGGTACCGTCATCGGCATCACCCAGCACGGCATTTCCGCCGGCGAGGCCCTGGAGATCTACGGCATCCTGACCATCGGCGACGGTCTCGTCTCCCAGATACCCTCGCTCATCATCGCCATCTCGGCCGGCATCCTCATCACCCGTTCCGGCGACAGCCAGGAAGATGTGGGCGCGCAGATCGGCGGCCAGTTCTTTGCCCAGCCCAAGGCCCTGCTCATGGCGGGCGGGCTGATCTTCCTGTTCGCGCTCATCCCCGGTTTCCCCAAGCCGCAGCTTTTCACCCTGGCCTTCGCCATCGCCGGCCTCGGCTACATCCTGGACAGGATCCGCTCCGCCCCCGCGCCCCGGGACGCCCGCAAGGAACTCGGCCAGTCCCTCAAGTCCGCCGCCCGCAAGGAACGCAAGGGGCGCCCCTCCGGTCCCCAGGACGATTTCGCGCCCACGGTCCCCATCATCCTGGACATCTCGGAAGGCCTGGCCGCGTCCCTGGATTATGACAGCCTCAACGACGAGCTTTCCGCCCTGCGCCGTGCGCTGTATTTCGACCTTGGCGTGCCCTTTCCCGGCATCAATCTGCGCATCTCGTCGACCCTGTCGGGCCTGGCCTATGAACTCCAGGTCAACGAGATCCCCATGTCTCGCGGGCATCTGGAACAGGGCATGGTGCTGGCGCGCGAAAGCGAGGACACCCTGCGCATGCTCGGCCTGGAGGTGAAGCGCGGGGAGAACTTCCTGCCTGACGTGGAAAGCCTGTGGATCCCGGCGGAGAAGCAGGCCCTGCTGGAACAGGCCGGGCTCTCCTGCATGACCCACTCGCGCATCCTGGCCTATCATCTTTCCCTGATCCTGGCGCGGCACGCCTCCAGCTTCATCGGCATGCAGGAGACCAAATACCTGCTGGACCGCATGGAAGAACGCGCGCCGGACCTGGTGCGCGAAGCCACCCGCCTGCTGCCCGTGCAGCGCATCGCGGAGATCTTCCAGCGTCTGGCGCAGGAGCAGGTCTCCATCCGCGACCTGCGGAACATCCTGGAGGCCATCATCGAATGGAGCCCCAAGGAAAAGGATACCGTCATGCTGACCGAGTATGTGCGCGGGGCCCTCAAGCGCCAGATCAGCTACATGTATTCACGGGGCCAGAACATGCTGCCGGCCATACTCATGGACCCCTCGGTGGAAGAGACCATCCGCAAGGCCATCCGCCAGACGTCGGCCGGGGCCTTCCTGGCGCTGGACCCCGACACCTCGCGCCGCTTCATCGCGGCCGTGGGGGCCGCGGCAGGCGATTACCGCAAGCATGTCCAGATGCCTGTCCTGCTGGCCAGCATGGACATCCGGCGCTATGTGCGCCGCCTCATCGAGGCGGAGCACTACCGTCTGCCCGTGGTCTCCTACCAGGAGCTCACCCCGGAGATCAGCGTCCAGCCCATGAACCGGATCCGCCTCTAGGAGCAAGGCATGGAACTTGCCATCGATTATGCCGTCAAGGCCCTGTATCTGGTCATGATCCTTTCCCTGCCGCCCATCATCGTGGCCTCGGTGGTGGGCATCGTGCTCAGCCTCATCCAGGCCATCACCCAGCTGCAGGAACAGACCCTGGCGTTCGGCGTCAAGCTGCTGGCCGTGGGGCTGACCCTCTTCCTCATGGGCAAATGGCTGAGCGGGGAGATATTGCAGTACAGCGAGGACATCTTCAACCGTTTCTACCTGCTCTGAACGGCAGGCCCGGATGCTGACGGCAGGCTGGACGGCCCCCAGGACACGCATGGAACAGGACAGGCATGGATTTTTCGCAATTTTTGCAGGAACTCGGGGTCTACGGACATCTCACGGCCTTGCTGCTGGGCATGCCGCGCTTCTTCGCCCTGGTCACCGTGGCGCCTTTTTTCGGCTCCGCGGTGGTGACGGGCCAGATCCGCCTGCTGCTGGTGCTGGCCCTGTACCTGCCCCTGCATCCTGTCATCGTCAGCCATCTTACCGAGGACATGACGCTCTCTGCCGCACTTTCCCTGGCCGTGGGGGGACGGCTGGCCCTGCTCCTGCTCAAGGAGGCCGTGCTCGGCCTGATGATCGGCTTTCTTGCGGGCATCGTCTTCTGGGCCGTACAAAGCGCCGGTTTCTTCATGGACAACCAGCGCGGCGCCACCATGGCCGAAGGGGCGGACATCCTTTCCGGCGACCAGAGCAGCCCTCTGGGCCAGCTGCTGTTCCAGAGCCTGGTCTACATTTTTTATACGTCCGGGGCCTTTCTGGCCTTCGTGGGGCTGGTGTACGCCAGCTATGACATCTGGCCGGTGACGCAGCTTTTGCCCCTGGACGTGCCCCAGGGAGCGCCCCTGTATTTTGCCGAAAAAGTCGGCTGGCTCATGGGCCACATGCTGCTGCTGGCAGGGCCCATCGCGGCGGCCTGCCTTTTGACCGACGTGGCCCTGGGGCTGATCAACCGTTTCGCGTCCCAGCTCAACGTGTATGTGCTGGCCATGCCCATCAAATGCGGCATCGCGGCCTTCCTGCTGTGCTTCTATTTTGGGCTGCTGCTGTCACATGCACCGGAACTGTTCGATTTTACGAGGGAATCCATCCTCAAGCTGAACAACCTCCTGCCGGGAGGGGACTGATATCGCCACGCTTGTCCGCCGGCTGTGACGACAGCCGCGGGCTGCGGAGACCCATGCGCCCATGAGCAGTGAAAAGACAGAACAACCGACCCCGAAACGCCTGCGGGATTCCCGGGAAAAAGGCCAGGTGGCCAAAAGCCAGGACGTGCCCTCGGCGCTGACCGTCATGGCAGTGGCCGTCTATCTGCTGGCCCTGGCCTCCGACATGCTCAACACCATGCTGACCATGGGCGAGATCCCCATGCTGCTCATGGACAGGCCCTTCGAGGAGGCCCTGCCCCTGGCTTCCACGTCCATCCTGCTCTGTTCCCTGCGCGTGGCCCTGCCGCTCATCGGCATGGTCATGGCCGTGGCCCTTTGCGCCAACCTGATGCAGGTGGGCGTGCTGTTTTCCGTACAGGCCGCCATGCCCAAGCTTGAAAACCTGAGCATGGGCAAATGGTTCAAGCAGGTCTTTTCCCTCAAGAACCTGGTGGAGTTCCTCAAGAACATCATCAAGGTCCTGATCCTGGGGGTCAGCGTGTATGTCATTTTTTCCGACTACATGCCGCAGCTGTTCCGCATCCCGCAGGGCGACATCGGCGACATGTGGCGTCTTCTCGGTTCTGCCTGCGGCGAGCTCGTCCTCGTCTCGGCGGGCGTGTTCTGCGTCATCGCCGCCGCGGACTGGTGCTTCCAGAAGTGGCAGTTCAACAAGCAGCACATGATGAGCAAGGAAGAAGTCAAACGGGAATACAAGGAAAGCGAGGGCGACCCGCTCATCAAGGGCAAGCGCAAGCAGCTGCACCAGGAGATGATCGCCCAGAACCAGATCGCCAACGTCAGGAAAGCGAAGGTGCTTGTGACCAACCCCACCCATTTTGCCGTGGCCCTGGATTATGAAAAGGACAGGACCCCCCTGCCCGTCATCCTGGCCAAGGGCCAGGGCGTGCTGGCCCAGCGCATGATCGAGACCGCCCGGGAAGAAGGCATCCCCATCATGCGCAACGTACCGCTGGCACGCAGCCTGTACGAACAGGGCACGGAAAACTCCTACATCCCCCAGGACCTCATCGGCCCCGTGGCGGAAGTGCTGCGCTGGGTGCAATCCCTGCGCCAAGGATAAGCCATGCACGAAAAGAACGCCCGAACCCTCGCCCTGCTGATCCGTTTGTGCGACGACCTTGCCTGGGGGCGTCCCGCGGATGCGGACGCCCTGTTCGCCCTGACCCGGGAAGGCAGCTCCTCGCCGGAGCTGGAGCGCCTGGCCGAAGCCTTCGGCATGATGATCGTCAAGGTGGAGGCCCGCGAATTCCAGAGGGCGGAACTGCTGGAAAAGATGGAGCAGCTCTCCCAGGAGCTGGAGAAAAGCCGCCTGCGCCTGCACGAGGATAACAGGCAGGTGGTGGAGACCCTGCAGAAGGAGTACAACGTCCGCCGCATCATCGGCCGCTGTCCGGCCATGCGGCAGGTGGTGGCCCAGGCCCTGGCCATCGCCCGGCGGCCCATCAATACCCTGATCCTGGGGCCTTCCGGCACGGGCAAGGAGATATTCGCCAAGACCATCCACTACCACTCTCCCCGGCGCGACGCCCCCTTTGTGGCCGTCAACTGTACGGCCATCCCCGAATCCCTGTTCGAAAGCGAGATGTTCGGCATCGAAAAGGGCGTGGCCACCGGTGTCAGCGCCCGGCGCGGCCTGGTGGAGGAAGCCTCGGGCGGGACGCTCTTCCTTGACGAGCTGGCGGACATGTCCCTGCCCAATCAGGCCAAGCTCCTGCGCGTGCTTGAGGAACGGGAAGTCCTGCGCGTGGGCAGCGCCCGGCCCGTGCCCGTGGACATCAAGGTCATCGCGGCCACCAATGTGGACCTGCGGCAGGCCGTGGCCCGGGGGCGCTTCAGGCAGGACCTGTACTACCGCCTCAATGTGGCCGAGCTGATGCTCCCGCCCCTGCATGAACGGGGCGACGACATCCTGCTGCTGGCCCGGCACCTGCTGGCCCAGCATGCGCGCAATATGGAACGCGCCGCCCTGATCCTGGCCCCGGCCACCCAGCAGTGCCTGCTGGCCTACGACTGGCCCGGCAATGTGCGCGAACTGAGCAACGAGATGGAACGGGCGGCGGCGCTGACTGTGGATACGGTCGTCCGGCCCTCGGATCTTTCCCCCAAGCTGCTGGCCGCCCTGGCGCGCCACGGCGGCATACGGACACCCGGCGCTGCGCTCCGGGAGCCGCCGGTCGTCCAGGAAACGTTCAACCTGGAGCAGACGGAACGCCTGCTGGTGCAGCGGGCCCTCGACGCGTGTCAGGGCAACAAGAGCCGGGCCGCGGAACTGCTGGGCATCACCCGGGAAGGCCTGCGCAAGAAACTGCTGCGCCTCGGCCGGACGGCCCGCGGCCATGACGGGGAGGAGGCATGAACGCAAGCCTTCGTCTGCGCCTGGCCCTGCTGGTGATCTGCTCCGTGGCCCTTACCGTCGCGCTGGTCCTGTACCTGACCTGGCAGCGCGTCGGGGAGACCATGATCGGGATGGAAGAAAAAAATTTCGCCACCCTGCTGCTGGTGGAAGAGGAACGGCTCAACACTGCCACCCTCAACCATCTGGCCGGCAAGGTGCGTGCCGTCCTCATGCGCAAGGCGCAGCTGCGGGACGCCTCCGCCCGTATCCAGGCGCTGCTGCGCTCCCTCGACCGGCACGGTGAGGGCGGCCCCGGATATTCCGGCCTGCAGCCCCTGCTCTCTGTCATGGACGCCGCCAGCATTGGCCTGGTGGACGATATCGACAGCATACGCATGGAGATCCTGGATACGGAAAAGCTTCTTGCCGGCTGGACGAGCCTGCTGGGCCTGTCGTCCAGTCTGCGGGATGTGAAGCAGCGGCCTGTGCAGCGCCTGCTCAGGCAATTGCCCCGGGACGGCGATTTTGCCGTTCTGGACCTGCCCCGCCTCGTGGCCACCAACGAGGGCGGCATGGTTTCCTCCGGCACCTACCGCCCGGTACTGGCCTATTTCCTGCCGCTGGACGGGAACAGGCCCTCACGGGAGATACTGGTCGCCATGATCCCCCTGGACGACCTGGAAAAGATGGCCGTCCGGGCCCAGGCGCAGCTGCTGGAGGATACCAGGGAAAAATTCCGGGAGATGGCCCTCTACCCCGGCGGGCTCGTGGCCCTGCTGGACAGTGACGGCCGCATGCTGGTCTCCGGTGGCGACGGCCTGCTCCCGGACGGCCTTGACGCGGCCCGGGCAGAAGCCCGCCAGACCGGCATGGCCAAGGTCATCCTGCCCTCGCAACGGGGCGACATGCTCTGCCTGCTGGGCAGCATCCGGGCATTCGGCTGGTATGTGGCCCTCACGGCTCCCCTGGACGAGATACAGCAGCCTTCCTACAGCCTGCTGGGCAGCCTGCTGGCCGTGAGCCTGCCCATCATGCTGCTGGTGGCCCTGGCGGCCCTGTTCATGCTCATCAGGACGTTGCGGCCCCTGAAACTGCTGACCCGCAAGACCCGCCAGCTGGCCGGCGTGGATTTTGCCGCGCCCGATGCCCTTGACCGGCTTGAGCCCCTCCTCAGCCAGGGGCTGCCGCTGGAGCGCCGTGACGAGCTGGGGCAGCTGGCCCGTGCCTACGCCCATCTGGGCGGGGCCCTTGCCGCCAACATCCGCAACCTGATGGAGGCCACCGCCAGCAAGGAACGCATGGAAGGGGAGCTTTCCGCCGCACGCGAGATCCAGATGGGCATCCTTCCGCCCCCGGACGGCGCTCCCGAGATGTGCGGTTTCCGGGCCTCGGCCTTTCTGGATCCCGCCAAGGAAGTGGGCGGCGACATGTACGACTTTTTCGTCACCGGCGACGGCCGTCGGGCCCTCGTCCTGGGCGACGTGTCCGGCAAGGGCGTCCCGGCGGCCCTGTTCATGTCCATGACCGTCACTCTCGTGCGCTACGCCCTCGGTTCCGGGCTCGACCCGGCCGCCGCCATGTCACAGGTCAACGCCATGCTTGAAGCCCACAACCCGGGCAACATGTTCGTGACCCTCTTCCTGGCCCTGTACGACCCCCAAAGCGGCGAGCTGGCCTATGCCAACGGCGGCCACTGCCCGCCCTACATCATCGATGCCGCCTCGGATGCCCCGCCCCGCATGCTGGACAAGCTGAGCGGCCCGCTGGTGGGCGTCATGCCGGATATGGAATACACGCTGTTCACGGATACCCTCAGGGAACAGGAGACCTGCCTGATCTTCACCGACGGGGTGACCGAAGCCATGAACAGCGACAAGGAACTGTACGGCGAGGCCCGGTTGCGGGACTTCATGGCCGCCCATCGCGGGGCCCCGCCCCGGGAACTGCTGACGCTCATCTTCTCGGAGCTTGTCCGCTTCCGGGGTGAAGAGCCGCAATCCGACGACATCACCATGCTGGCCTTTTGCCGCACGCGCAACACCCGCGTGGCCCAGCCCGCCCCTACTGCCCGGACGTCCTCATGAACCTGTCTTCTCCTCCGAAAAACTCACGGTTCCCCGTTGGCCGCATCATGGCCGGATGGGTCGCTGTCCTGCTGTGCAGCCTGCTGCTGTACGATGCCCTGCTCTATTCCTCCCTGCGCACCGCGACCCGGGAAGGGACGCAGGCATCGGCCAGTGTGGCGGCCACGGCCCTGAAAAGCCGCATGGCCATAGGGATCCGCTTCGGCAAAAAGCTGGATACCTACCACAATGTCGACCGCCTGCTGGCCAGTGTGGGCCAGGCGGCCGGCATGCCCCTGGCCGTGCTGGATTCCCGGGGCAGGGCCCTGCATCACTGGGGCCGCTTCCCGCCGTTGCCGGATATCAGCGGACGCCTGCCGCAGACGGACGGGGAGACGGTCCTTGATCTGAAGGACGGCGAGCTGCTGCTGGCCCCCGTCACTGACCGGGCCGGCGGCATCGCGGGACATATCGCCGTCTGGATGCCTTCCCGCAGTCTGGACGACACGCTCTGGAGCCTTTTCCGGCAACAGCTGTTCTTTCAGGGAGGGCTGGCCCTGGCGGGGATCCTGCTTTTGTCCCTTTGCCTCGGCCTGCGCCGTTCCGGCGGCCTGCCCCGCAACCTGTGCCTCACCGTTTTCCTGCTGCTCATGCTGGGCAACGGGGCACTGGCCCTGCATGCCGTCAGCCGGCAGTACACGCAGGGGCTCAGGAACGACGCCGCGCATACCGGTGCCATCCTGACCGAGGACCTCAACCGCCTGCTGCTGGTGGGCGTCTCCCTTGATGATACCAGCCGTCTGTCTGCCTACCTGACCAGGGCCGCCACAATCCACGGCGACGGTCTCGTCCTGGAGATCATCGCCCCCTCCGGCAAGGCCTACGCCTCAAGCCATGCCGCAGGCCCGGAAGCCCCGGAGCTCCTGCCGTCCGGCGAAGAGTTCCCCCTGCTGGAACTGGCCTCGTCCTTCTCCGTCAGCGGGGATTCCCCGGAACAGGGATGGAAGCTGCGAGCCTCCCTCACGCGCGGCCCCTGGCTGGAACGCCTCATGGCCAACGGGCTGGACATCCTGACCCTGGTGGTCATCTCCCTCATCTTCATGGTGGAGATGTTCCTGCTGCTTTCCCGCAGTCTGGAGGCCCGCCTGCAGGGGACGACGCAGACCCACGCCCACCGCAGCGCCCTGTTCCGTCCGCTGATGTTCGTCTTCATCCTGGCCATGGACATGACCATTTCCTTCATCCCCCTGCGCATGGCCGAACTCACCACGTCCGGCATGCTCCCGCGTGACGTGCTGCTGGGCCTGCCCATCTCCGCCGAAATGGGCATGACCGGCCTCAGTGTGCTCATTGCCGGGACATGGATGAAGCGCAAAGGGGCCCGGCCGCCCCTCATGACCGGCATCATCTGCATGGCCCTGGGCTATCTGGCCTCCATGCTGGCCTGGAACCCCTGGCTTTTCATCGCCGCCCGGGCCCTGGTGGGGCTGGGCTACGGCCTCTCCCTGCTCACGGCCCAGGCCTATACGGTACGGGACGGCAGGCTGGCCGACATGTTCGCCGGCGTCTATGCCGGCTCCCTGTGCGGCAGCGCCCTGGGGGCCATGCTGGCCGAACGCCTGGGCTACGGCCCCGTTTTCGTCATCTCCGCCGTCATCCTGGCCTGCCTGGCCCTGGTGCCCCTGCGCCTGCTGCGCGGCCGGGAAGAGCAGGCAGATGCCCGGGAGGAGGCCCCGGCCGCCAGGCTGACGCTGACGCAGGTCCGCCGCCTGCTGACGGACCGCCGCTTCCTGGCCTTCATCCTGCTGGCCCTGCTGCCGTCGGCCCTGCTCTGCGTGGGCTTCCTCAACTATTTCCTGCCCGTCTTCCTCAAGCAGGCCGATGTGGCCCAGTCCAATATCGGGCGCATCTATATGCTCAACTGCCTCATCGTCATCTACAGCGGGCCCCTGTTCGCCCGGCTGGTCGGCAGCAGTCTGTACAAAGGCCCGCTCCTTTTCTGGGCCGGCATCCTGTCGGCCCTGTCCGTGGCCTGTTTCTGCGTACTGCCTCCCCTGCCGGCTTCGGTGGCGGGCTCCATCCTGCTGGGACTGGCCACCGGTCTCAACATCCCGGCCCAGAGCGAATTTTTGCTGGAACTGGACATAGCCCGGGCCATCGGCGTGGATCAGGCCATGAGCCTGCTGGATGCCCTGCAACGCGTGGGACAGGTCATCGGCCCGGTCTGCGTGGGAGCCGTCATGGCCATCATGAGCGTGGACGACGCCGCCCGCTGGGCAGGCCTCGCCCTGACGGGCATCTCCCTCCTTTTCCTGCTGCTGGTCCGTCCGGCCCGGCGTACGGGAGGCCGGGCATGACCCCCGCCCGGGACTGGCTCCGCAGCCGCTGCCCGGACGCACTGGCTGCCTTCGAGCAGGCGGGGGCACAAAGGCTGGCGGGCTATGCGGCAGGCTTCGGCGCGGATACCGCCCTGCCCCGGCCGCCGCAAGCCGCCGACGACCTCGTGGAGCTGGCCGCCACGACCTGCGCCCGGCTGTACTCGCCCGATCTGGGCCGGGCCCTGCGCCGTGAACTGGAAAGCGATTCCCATGCCCTCACAGCCAACCATCACGGTGTGGACTTCCACCCGGAATTCTTCCAGGGCGACCTGCTGTTCGCCATGAGCTGCCGCCACGCCGTGCCCCTGTTCAATTGCGGAGCTGTCCCGGCCAACAACGTGGCCTATCCGCGCGGCATCCTGCTGGGGCGAGGTACCCCGGGAGAGGCGGGTTTCCACAGCCGCAGGCTGCCCATCCTGCCGGGGCGGGACCGGCACGGGCTCATCAGCGTGCGTCCGGCGTTCACCGCTGCCGGGATCGCCCTGCCCTCGCGACTTCCCGGCCAGCCGGACGACCTGCATGCCCTGGACCGTCTCGTACAGGCCGTCTACCGGCATCCCCGCGTCCTGGCGCAGCGCACGTTCCGGGATCAGGCCAGTCTCATGAATGCCCTGCTGTGGCGGCAGGTCATCCCGGAGTCCTGCGACATCCCGCCGCTGGTCTCGCTGGACATGCAATGGCTGTGCGGCCGCCTGATCACGGCCGATCTTGAACGGCCGGGCAGCCTTGTCCGTCAGCTGCTCCTGCACCCGCCGCTGACCGCCGCCGTCTGGGATGCCCTCAACGGGCAGCGGGCCTGCTGGACCGGTGACGCACAGGGGCTGCAACGGGGCACCTTCCTGTTCTGGGGCGTGGACGGCAAGGGCCGGGCCCTGGCCCTGCGGCCTGCCCGCGATTTCCGTGCGCTGGTGGCGGCCCGGAATGACGGCTGGCGCCTGCCGCTGGATGCCCCCAGCCTGGACAGGGCCCTGACGGAAGAGCGCATCCTCCCTTCGCTTTTCCTCTACTTCACCACCGTGACCGCGGCCAGGGGGCTGCGCTGTGCCGGGGGCATCTTCCAGACCTCCTACCTGCCGCGCATGATCCGGGGCATCTGTACAGCCCTGCGGCACTGCGGCGCGGACGGTCTGGCGGCACGCATCACCGGGGCATTCCGCCCCTGTCCGCCCTGCACGGGACTGCTGCCCCTGCGCCTGCCCTGTCCTGACGGTCCCCTGCGGCAGACGGGCCGGGGAGCCGGTGCCGCGGACCTCTGGCTGGCCGGCGGTCTTTCGCCGGACCTGTGGCAAGCCCTGCGGCACAGCCGGGTCGACCACGCCCTGGCGGCCTCGCTGCCCTATCATTATGAAGATCTGGCCGGACAGGAGATGCAGCCCCTGCTGCTGGACAGCCTCCTGCAACAGGCCCCGCCCGCCGGGAGCCTGCCCTTCCTTGCGCCTTTCACCCCGGAGATGCCTCATGCCTGAGCTGGAAATAAATCTGGATGCCCTGGCCCATAATCTGCGCCTTGTGCGGCACCGGGAACAGGCCTGGGGCTTCCGCTTCCTGCCCGTGCTGAAGATGGTGGCCTCCCACCCGGAGATCGTCGCCTTCCTGCGCAGGCAGGGCTATGGCTGTCACGGCATCGCGGACATGACGGAGCATCTTCTCTATGGCCAGGAGCCGCCTGCCCGCGCAGGGCGCGTCCTGATCAATCTGGCGCCCCCGGACAGGACGGACGATGTCGTCCGTCTGTTCGAACGCAGCTCCTTTTCCTGCGAGGCGACCTTCCGGGCCCTGGATGCCGCCGCCCGGGCCGCGGGCCTGCACCACGAGGCCCTGCTCATGGTGGATATCGGCGACATGCGCGAAGGCATCCCGCAGGACGAGGCGCCCGCCCTGCTGCGGGCCGTGGCCGCCGCCTCGCAGCGTGCTGCCCGCGGCCCGGGCGCTCATGTGGCGGGCATCGGCGTCAATCTGGGCTGTCTGTACGGTACCTGCCCGGATGAAGAAAACATGGCCCGGCTCGAAGCGCTGGCGGCCCGGGCCGGGGACCTGCTGGGCCACGCCCTGCACCGGGTCAGCCTGGGCGGGACCATCTTCTGGAACTGGTTCGCCCGCCGCCACGGCCACGGCCCGCATCTGCCGCCCGGCTGCATCATGGAATTCCGCATGGGGGATCCCCTGCTGCTCGGATGGGACATGTACCGCGACCAGGCCCTGCTGGGCGGGGATTTCCGGCAGGACATCTTCCGCCTGACGGCCACGGTGCTGGAAGTGACGGAACGGGACATCCGCCCCCCACGCCAGAGCGTCCACAACGGGCGGGGCCTGCCCGCCGACTGCCCTGTCCTGGGAAAACGCCTCCGGGCGCTGGTGGACTGCGGCAGCCTGCACACGGACGTCCAGGGCCTCACACTCCCCAGGACGGACTGGCGGATCACCGATTTCAGCGGCAATTACGCCGTCCTGGACGTGAGCGCCTGTCCTCAGGCGCCCGTGACGGGGGATCATGTCCGCTTCATCCCGTCCTACTGGGCCGTGGCCCGTACCTGCCGCATGCCCCACATCCGCAAGACCATCGTCCACGACATCCTGCCGGAACGATCCCTTCCCGGTACCCGGCCTGTCGCTCCCCATCAGGGAACGACGTTCCTTTCGGAGGTTTCATGAACACGATACGACGCGCCGTCGCGCCCCTGCTTGTCTGCCTGCTTCTCCTGCCTCTGCTGCTCCGGGACAGCGCCCTTGCCGCTGCTGACCAGAACCGGCCCGCCGGGGACAAGGCATGGCGGGTGATCTATGTGGAGGGCGGCCCCTTTTCCGACTACCAGCGCATCTTCCAGGGACTGGCCCTGGGGCTGGAGGAACGCGGTCTGATCAGGAACGGCCATGTGCCCCTGCCCAAAGACAGCGAAGAGGTCCGCGGCATGTGGGAATGGCTGCACCGGCATGCGGGCGGCAACCGCCTTGTCTTTCTGGCGGACGGCTTCTATTCCGCCGAGTGGGACAGCCGGCAGCGGGAAAAGGTGCGCCAGGACGTCCTGCGGCGCATCCGGGAAAAGAAGGACGTGGACATGGTCCTGACCTTCGGCACCTGGGCCGGGCAGGATCTTGCCGCACAGGACCTGCCTGTCCCGGTCATCGTCTCGTCCGTGACCAATGCCGTGGACGCGGGCATCATCCCCTCGGTGGAAGATTCGGGTCGGGACAATCTGATAGCTCCCATCGAGCCGGACCGTTTCAAGCGCCAGGTCCTGCTGTTCCATGACATCTTCGCCTTCAAAAAGCTCGGTATCGCCTACGAGGATACCCCGGCAGGCCGCAGCAGCATCGCTCTCAACGAGATCGAGGATGCCGCCAGGGAACTGGGCGTCACCCTGCTGCGCTGTACCGACACCTTCGACATCCAGGATACGGACCTGGCCTCCGAACGCCTGCTGGCCTGCCATAAAAAGCTGGTGGAGCAAGGGGCCGAAGCGGTCTATCTTACCTATAATGTCGGTCTGCAGGCCAGTGCCATGCGCAACGTGCTGCAACCTCTGGCCGATGCGCACATCCCCACCTTCTCCCAGCTGGGAGTACCGGATGTGGTCCACGGTGCCCTGCTGAGCGTGGCCCAGTCCAATGCGGCCGAAGAGGGACGCTTCAGCGCCGGTCTGGTGGAGGCGATCCTCAAGGGCGCGCGCCCGCGTGACCTGTCACCGGTCTTCGAAAGCCCCGTCAGCATGGCCCTGAACCTTTTCATGGCCACGCTCATCGGCTGGAACCCGCCGCTGGAAGTGCTGGCGGCCGTGGACGAATTCTACCAGGAGATGAAGTAGCCCCGCGGAGCCACCTCCGGGGCGGACGATACACGAAAGGCGTGCCGGAACACGGTACGCCTTTCGTGTTTGCCGGGCTCCGCGCTCCCGCGCAGGCTTTTCTCTCCGCCTCTCTTCTTCTGTCTCCCGTGTGGCCATCTCCTCTGCCTGTTGCCCGCAGCGTGCGCACACCGGGCATTTGCGGGACATTTCCACTTTTTTTGCACTGATCTCACGATCTGGAACGATGCGCCTCCATACTGCTGCCAGCAGCGCCTGCATCAAGCCCGGCGCCTGCACAGGAGGATGGATATGACGCCTCAGCACCCCCAAGATTCACGAAATACTGCCGGGATCTGCCCCTGCTGCCCCAGGGAGGAGCCCTGCCGGCGGCAGCATGTGGTGCACTGCCGGGACACCAGCGGAAAAGACAGTGTCCGGCCCGGGATGACGCGTGGCACATCCCTGCGGCGGCGTCCCTATATGAAGCCGCTGTCCTCCTTACTGGAGCAGGCTCCCCCCTCCCTGGTCCTGGACCTGATGGACACCTGCCGGCTGGAGACCAGGCACAGGGACTTTCTCTGGCGGCAGGGCCCCCAGGAGATCCGGCAGGCCCTGCTCGACTGTGACGGTTTCCTCATCGGCCTGACTGAAAGCCAGGCGCGGGATATCCTCACGACCGGGAACGTCCCGCTGCTCTGCCGCCTGGCCACCCTCCTTCCGGGAAGAGCCCAATCCCCCTACCGCCTTTCCCGGGCCACACACGAAAAGCTGTGGCGGCATCTGCGCGGGCACCCCGACATGCGCATCCGTGAAGCGCTGGCCGGCAATGACGCCCTTCCTCCGGCATTTGCCATCTCTTTTGCCGATAGGATACGCCAGCATCTGCCGTTCTGCCGGACGACCTTCCGCGATCTTCGTCAGGAGGACGTGGGCCTTTTGCTCCAGGGCCCCTATCAGCGGCTGGTCGAAGCGCTCCCTTTCGTGCCGTGCATCCGTGACGGGAAGGTGCGCAGGACCTTCATCCAGGGAGTGCTGGACCATAAGGATCCTGTCGTCCGTCTGGAGCTGTCCGGCATGGCACGGCACCGCTCCCATCCCCTGCGCCCGTACGGCCCGATGCTTTTTTCGGATGTCCCGCCGGAAGGATCGGCCGCCAGGCAGGACATATTTGCCATGCCGGTCTGGAGCGATCATGCCGTGAAGGGCGGCGCTTCCTTGCGGCTCGCCACGTCCGGGCAGCATCTTCCGCTCACCTACAGGCAGCTGGCCGCCCTGGCGGCCTCCCTTGCCCCCTGCCAGCGGGAAGTGGCTGATGCGCTGCTGGCGCTGGAGATCCCCTCCCTGACCGAGACCATCATCGCCACCGCCTGCCTGTCCTGCGAGCAGATGGACAGCCTCTGGAGCTCGGGAGGGCTGGAGGTGCGCCGGGCCCTGCTGGGCCAACAGCACTTCATCCAGCACCTGGATGCCGGGCAGGTCCGTGACATCCTGAAAGCCGACGACGTTCCCATGCTGTGGCAGCTTGCCCTGTGCATGAGGGAGGAAGTGCAACCCCTCCTGCCCGAAGCTGACCCCCTATTGGACAGGCTGTGGCGGCACCTGCGCCAGCATCCCGACATGCGTGTCCGGGAGGCGCTGGCCTGCAATCCCCATATATCGCCGGATTACGCCTTTTCCGTGGGCGAGCGATTCCGGCAGGACCTGCCGTTCTGCACGACCGCGTTCAGCCGCTTGCAGCAAAGCGAGCTGGGGCTGCTCTTCAAAGCGGCGCATACCCTGCTGCTCCAGCTCATCGGCGAGATCGGGGGCATCGAAAAGCCCGGCGTACGCAAAAATGTCATCCGCTATCTGGCCCGCCATCCAGATCCCCTTGTCCGTCAGGCGCTGGCCGGGCGTGGCGGTACAGATCTCTGCCTCAGCGAGGACAAACGTCTTTTCCACGCCGTCCTCATGGATCTGTGCGAAGATACGGACCTGCGGGTCTGCGCGGCTGCCCGGGAACGCCTGCTCCTGTGGGAACAGCGTACGCCCCCCGCATGAGCCGGACATGGGGCAGCAGCCCCTCCGGCCGCGGCCCGGTCCGTCCACAGCGGACGATACCTGTCAGCCTGTCCCGCATGGACGGTTCCTGCACGGAAGCGCGGCTCGACCGGCAGCGCCCGGCAGGCCGGAGCCGGCAACCACATGCAGACCAGATACCGTCATGCGTACCGGCACCATGCTGGCTGCCCCTTCTTTCCCCTGTTCCGCAAGACGGCAACACAAAGGAAATCGGCATATTATTTTTACCAACACATATTTTTTCATAGTCTCCATATTATGGAACACTATACCTGCATACTGCCCCTATCAGGAGGTCCGTCTGCCCCCCTGCGACAGAGCGTTCCCGTACGGAACAGGCTCCGGTGGTCTTTTGCCTGCCCCCGCAGGGCCAACCGCGGATGCCCGGATCACCGTGATGCGGCCCCTCCCCGGCACAAAGGGACAAAAACGGCCTGCCGCCGGACATCCAGACAGGCCCCTGCCCATGATCTTAACCAAGGAGAACGACATGATGTATCTGCGTCTGCATGAAAACAGCCCGGAATTCCCCATCGGCCATGACCTTTTGCTCGGTCTGGCCAGAGCCCTGGGACGACGGGGCGGCTACCCGGACCTTGTTTCCGCCCTGCTGGAACTCCATATCCCGTCCCTGGCCATAGAATTGCTCGACGGATCTGCTCTGGAAACGGAGCACAGGGACCGCCTTTGGGCATCCGGTGATCTGGAAGTCCGGCGCGCCTTGGTGGATGGCATGGATTTCATCAGGAATCTGACGGACAAACAGGCAGAAGACATCATCGAGGCCGATGATGTCTTCATGTTGCGCCGTCTGGCGCACTGGATCGAACTGCTGGAAGGCGATCTTTCGGAACAACGCATGTCCCCTGCCAGACGTGATGCCTTATGGCTGCACCTGCGCCAGCATCCCGACATGCGTGTTCTGCAGGCCCTGGCTGCCAACAGCGCCCTGCCTGATGCCATCGCCATCCCGGTGGGCGAACGGCTCCGGCTTGGTCTGACCTTGAACAGCAGCGCCTTCCGGAGCCTGCGGCTGGACGAGATCCCTGCCCTGCTTACGGTCTCCACCTCGGCTCTCATCAACCTTGCCAGGCACGTGGAAGACATCCCCAACCAGGAAGTCCGGCATGCCGTTCTGGAAGCATTGCTTTCCTTCCCTGATCCGGCCGTGCGTATGGAGCTGGCGGGGTATACGACCGAGGATGCCGCCATCCTGACGAGGCTCCTTGCCGACACTGATCCCGGCGTCAGAGCGGCTGCCAGGGAAAACCTGGAAGAACTCCGCAGGATCGAGGAGGAAGAGGACGAGGACGAAGAGGAAAGAGAAGACGACTGATCCCCGTCCCGCATGATGGGCATACTCTGCCGGGAAGGAAAAGGCTCCTTCCCGGCAACAGCGCCTCACCCGAAACGAGGCAAGACAGGCTACAGGAGGCCTTATGGGAAAAAAATGGTCAGAGAGCCGCCCGGCGGAAAAGATGCTCTCGCTCTACACCCTGCTGCTGACATCGTCCCAGCCTGTACGGCTCACGGAGCTTTCCCGGCTCCTCAACTGCGCCAAGCAGTCCGTGACCCGGCTCATCGACCAGCTGGAAAGCTCCCATTTCGGCAAGATCGTCCGGCATCAGCTGGGGCGTCAGGTGGCCTACAGCCTGGACAGACCCAGGCACCGCCCCTGTACGAGCCTCGATGCCGAGGGGCTGCGCCAGCTGGCCCTTTGCCGGGAACTGCTGCTGCACTTCCTGCCGGACGACATGCACCGGGTCATGCGTGACAGTCTGTATCAGGCGGCCGCCCTGCTGCCGGACACGGAAAGCCTGCCGCCCGGCGGTATCGGCGGGCGCTTGAGCAAGGGCCATATCGACTACGGGCCCTTCGCGGCCACGCTGGACTGTCTGACCGGGGCCATGCGGGAACGCCAGATCTGTACCGTGAGCTACCGTGCCGCCCTGCACCGGCAGGAAAAGACCTGGCAGTATGCGCCGCTGCGCCTGCTGGCCTACCGCGAGAGCCTGCTCGTGCAGGGCTATATGGTCACGGATGAAGGGCCGGTGGAACGCCTGTTCCATGACCCCACCCTGCTGGCACTGCATCGCATCACCGCCTGCCGCGTCACCGGACGCAGCTCCGTCGCCCTGCCGGACATCCCCGCACCGTCCGGCGAGGGACTGGGGATCATGGCAACGGAAGAAGAGCCTTTCGCTGTCAGCGTACGCTTTGCCCCTGAGGCCGCCACCTACGCCGCGGAACGCCGCTGGAGCCGGGATCAGCGTTGTGAGCCCCATGACGATGGTTCCGTCACGCTGCATATCAAGGCACACAACGAGGCGGAATGCCTTTCCTGGGTGCTGGGCTTTGGCGACCGGGCCCAGGTGCTGGCTCCTGACTGGCTGCGCAGGGAGGTCAAAAAAACGGTCCATGCCATGACCCGTCTGTACCGCAGCCCGCGCAAGCTGGCGAACATGGCTGAAAGCGGTGGTTCACCCGCTGCGGACTATCCCCTGTGACCGGGGACGCACCACAGGGCAACAGGGCCCGCGCCGCATGGCCTTGCCGTATGATCCTGCGCCGACAGGCCGCTTTCCCCGACCCCTGCGCGGGCATGAGGACGCCAGGCAGCCCGTGCTCTCCTCACATGCCTGTTTGCCGCATGGGAGAACGGCCCCGCCGGGGCCCCATGCGCCGCACCCGGGGGTGATTCCCCCTTCCTATCACGGGCAATGGGAAAAAAGTATTTTGCGGCATCGGCAGTCTGTGGCATAGGTATTGTGGAAATGAAAATAAAATTCTATTCCAAAACGAAGGACGGACTGCATGACCATTCATTCCACATTCGGCAAACTGGCCGTGTCCCTGGCCCTGGCGGGGGCGTTCCTGTTGCCCGGCCTTGATGCCCGGGCCGCGGACGACACCCTGAATTTCGTCAATTACCGGGATGTCCGGGATCTCAATCCTCACCTGTATGCCGGTGAGATGTACGCCCAGGAAATGCTCTTCGAGACCCTGGTGGACATCACGGCCGACGGCTACAAGCCCTGCCTGGCCGAAAGCTGGGATATCTCCGCCGACGGCAAGGTCTACACCTTCCATATCCGCAAGGGGGTCACGTTCACCGACGGGACCCCGTGCGATGCGTTTGCCGTCAAGGCCAACTTCGACGCCATCCTTGAGAACCGCGCCCGCCATACCTGGCTGGAGATGATGCATCTGCTGGAAAAGGTGGATGCCCCCGATGCCCATACATTCCGCATCTTCATGAAAGCCCCCTACTGGCCCATGCTCACGGAACTGGGCGTGACCCGCCCCTTTGCCATCATCTCGCCCAAGGCCATGAAGAACGGCTCCACCAAGGACGGCGTGACAGCCTATGTGGGCACCGGGCCCTACAAGCTGACCAAGGTCGTCACGGACGAATACACCGTGTTCGAGGCCAATGAGACCTACTGGGGCGAACAGCCCAGGATCAAGCGTGTGGTGGTCAAGGTCATCCCTGACAACCAGACGCGCATCCTGGCCCTGGAAAAAGGCGAGATCGACCTGATCTGGGGCAAGAACATGCTGGATGCCGATGCCCTGAACAAATACAGGGACAGCAAGGGATTCGGCGTCGCCCTTTCCGCCCCCACCTCCACCCGGCACATCGTCCTCAACGGCCAGAATCCCGTACTTGCCGACATCCATGTCCGCAAGGCCCTGCAGCATGCCACCAACCGCGTCGCCATCGCCAGGGGCGTGTTCCACAATACCGAACTCCCCGCGGACACGCTGTATGCCCGCAGCGTCCCCTATTGCGACATCGACCTGAAGCCCTATGAATATGACATGGCCAAAGCCGCCAGGATACTGGACGAGGCCGGCTGGAAACCCGGCTCCGACGGCATTCGCCGGAAGGACGGCAAACGCATGGAGCTGGGGCTGCTCTACAACAGCAACAGCGTGACGGAAAAGACCATCGCCGAATACCTGCAGCATGAATACGGCAAGCTCGGCATCAGGGTGAGCCTGCGCGGCGAGGAAGAACAGTCCTATCGCGACAACATGAAGAACGGCCTGTTCGACATGATCTTCAACATATGCTGGGGCATGCCTTACGACCCGCAGTCTTCCATGGCCGCCATGCGCCAGCGCGTCTACGGCGACTATGCCGCCCAGCTCTCCCTGCCCGACAAGGCCCAGATCGATGCGGCCATCACGGAGATCATGTCCTCCACCGACCCGGTCCGCAGGCAGGAGCTTTTCACCTTTGCCCTGACCCATCTGCATGAGGACGCCATCTACATCCCCCTGACCTACGAGACCAACAAGGCGCTCTTCACCAAGCGCCTCAAGGGGGTGGGGTTCAACCAGACCCAGTACGAAGTGCCGTTCACCAGAATGTACTTTGAAGGGAAATAGCGGGACGCAAGTCCCCGCAGGGAAGGGCTATCCCGCCACAGGCCAGCCCTTCCCTGCCTTCCCGCCCGGATCGCCTCATGAAAAACTACATCATCATGCGCCTGCTGGCCACCGTGCCCCTGCTGCTGGGCATCTCCTTCCTGTGCTTCGTCTTCATCAACCTCATCCCTTCCGACCCTGCCGAGGTGGCCCTGCGCATCCGCCAGACCCCCATCATCACGGAAGAACTCATCGCCCAGACCCGTGCGGAACTGGGCCTGGATCAGCCATTTCTGGTGCGCTATGCCCACTGGCTCTGGGACTGCCTGCACTTCGACCTGGGCGTGAGCTACACCAACCCTGCGCGGACGGTGCTGGGCGAGATAGGCCGCTGTCTGCCGGCCACCCTGGAACTGGCCGGGCTTTCGCTGGTCTATGTCATCGTGCTCAGCCTGCCCATCGGTTTTTTGAGCGCCGTCTACAAGGACACGTGGTTCGACCGCATCATGCGCGGCGTGGTCTTTGCCACCACGGCCATGCCTGTCTACTGGGTGGGCCTGCTGCTCATCTGGATCGTCAGCATCAGGCTGGACCTGCTGCCCACCAGCGGCTACGGCGGCTTTTCCAGCCTCATCCTGCCGGCCTTCACCGTGGCGCTGAGCTATATCTCCACCTATATCCGCCTGATCCGCAACAACATGCTGGAAAACATGCGCGAGGATTATGTGCTCTATGCCCGGGCCCGCGGCCTGAAGCAGCGCAGCATCCTTGTGCGCCATATCCTGAAGAACTCCCTGCAATCCTGCGTGACCGCCATCGGCATGAGCATCCCGCAGCTCATCGCCGGTACCATCGTGGTGGAGAACGTGTTCGCCTGGCCGGGGGTGGGGCGCCTGTGCATCGCCTCCATCTTCAACCGGGACTACCCGGTCATCCAGGCCTATGTGCTGCTGGTAGGCGTGCTTTTCGTCTTCTTCAACCTGTTCTTCGACATCCTGCAGTATGTGGCCGACCCGCGCCTGCGCGAAAGGAAAGCGTAAATGTTGCAACAACTTTTCAAGAATCCCATGGCGCTGCTGTGCATGGGGATCGTCCTGGTCACGGCCCTGCTGGGCATCTTTGCCCCGTGGGTGGCACCCAACGATCCCTACGCCAACGACATCCTCAACAAATTCGACAGCCCTTCCTGGCACTATCCCCTGGGCACGGATCATCTGGGACGCTGCGTGTTCTCGCGCATGCTCTTCGGCATACGGCCCACGCTTTTCCTTTCCCTGCTGACCATGCTGGGCACCATCGGGCTGGGCGTGATCATGGGCATCACCGCCGGCTACTTCCGCGGCACGGTGGACGAGGTCATCATGCGCGTGGTGGACGTCATGCTCTCCTTCCCCAGCCAGATCATCATCCTGGCCGTGGTCGCCCTGCTGGGCGTGGACATCCGCAACGTGGTCATTGCCAGCATCTTCATCAAATGGGCCTGGTACGCCCGCATGATCCGCACCGCCACCATCAAGTACACGGGCATGAACTTCGTGCTCTTCTCCCGCAGCATCGGCTCGGGGAACTTCTACATCCTCACGCGGCACATGCTGCCCTGCATCGCCGCGGAACTGGCCGTGCTGGCCTCGCTGGATACGGGCTGGGCCATCCTCAACATCTCCACCCTCTCCTTCCTCGGGCTGGGCGTCCAGGCCCCCGTGCCCGAATGGGGTGCCATGCTCAACGAGGCCAAGAACGTCATGGTCTCCAATCCCGAACAGATGATCGTCCCCGGTATCGCCGTGGTGGTGCTGGTAGGGGCCTTCAACATGCTGGGCGACTGCCTGCGCGATGCCCTTGATCCCAAGGCGGTGCGCCAATGAATGCCATCCTCACCGTCAGGGACCTGTCCGTGCATTTCCGGCAGGGAAAACGTCTGGTGCAGCTGGTGGACCGGGTCTCCTTTTCCGTGGCCAGGGGCGAATGCCTGGGCATCCTGGGAGAATCGGGCAGCGGCAAGAGCATGACCTGCAAGGCCCTGCTGGGCCTGCTGGACGACAACTTCCAGGTCACCGGCAGTTCCCGCTTCGAGGGCAGGCCCCTGCTGAGCCAGACAGCGGAACAGCTGCGCCGCCTGCGGGGGGGCAAGATCAGCATGGTCCTGCAAAATCCCATGTCCTGCTTCGATCCCCTGTACCGCATCGGGGAGCAGATGGCCGAGACCCTGCAGGAGCACACCGCCCTGAACGGCAGGGCCCTGCAAAAAAGGATGGAGGCCATCCTCCGCCTGATGCGCATCCACGACCCCGCGGACGTGTTGCGCAAGTATCCGCACCAGCTTTCGGGCGGCATGCTGCAGCGCGTCATGATCGGACTGGCCATCTGCATGCAGCCTTCGCTAATCATCGCCGACGAACCCACCACAGCCATCGACTCCATCAGCCAGTACGCCATCATGCAGGAATTTCTGCGTATCAAGCGGCGGGGGGAAGTCTCCATGATCTTCATCTCGCACGATCTCGGCGTGCTGTCGCTCATCGCTGACAAGGTCATCGTCATGCATGACGGCAAGGCGGTGGAAAGCGGTACGGCGCAGGAGATCTTCGACAACGCCACGGACACCTATACCCGACACCTCATCAAACAGCACAGGGCCGTCATGCACCGCTTTCTGGATGCGCTGCACGCCCCTGTCCCGGGGAGGATACCCGCATGAACACACTGCTCCACGCAGACGGCATCCATGTCTCCTTCAAAAAAGAGAACCAGAAAAGCCTGTTCGGCCGGGAACGGCAGCAGGTCTTGCGCGGCATATCCCTGAGCCTCCGCGAGGGGGAATGCCTGGGCATCATCGGCGAATCGGGCAGCGGCAAGAGCACTCTGGGACGTGTGCTCGCCGGGCTGCTCAGACCGGAGCGGGGCACGGTGCGCATCGACGGCCTTGATCTGTACGCCAGACGTTCCGCCCGCGAGGCGTCCACCCTGCATCACAGCCTTTCCGTGGTCTTTCAGGACTATACCTCTTCGGCCAATCCCCGCTTCCGGGTAGAGCACATCATCGGAGAATCCCTGCGGGCCCTGGAGCGCGGCACGGGCCGGCGCATGGATCGCCGCGCCCGGACCTGCGAACTGCTGGAGCAGGTGGGGCTGCCGGCCGCCTTCATCTCACGCTATCCCCATGAACTGAGCGGGGGGCAGTTGCAGCGCGTATGCATCGCCCGGGCCCTGGCCATCCGGCCGCGCATCCTCCTTCTGGACGAGGCCATCAGCTCGCTGGACGCCTCCACCCAGGTACAGATCATGGATCTGCTCATCGGCCTGCGCCGGGATCTGGGCCTTTCCTACCTGTTCATCACCCATGACCTGACCAGCATCACCTATCTGTGCGACCGGGTCGTCTTCATCAATGACGGCACCATCGTGGAACAGGTGGACGATATCCGCCGCATCGCCATGATCCGCAACGACTATGCCCGCAAGCTGCTGGAGTCCGTCATGGGCATCGGTGTGGAACACGGCAGCGGTACGGCCCGCACCGGACAGGAACGTTACGCGGCCATCGCCTGAGCAGGAAAGGAGCGACTCCGTGCCTTTTGCCCCCGCGCAGACGGCCGCCACCGTGCCAGGCCCTTCCCGCAAGGAATATGCGGCCATGCTGCTGCCCTTCATCCTTTCCACGGTGACGCAACCGCTCATCGGCGCCGTGGATACGGCCGTCATGGGGCGCCTTTCCGACCCCGCCTATATCGCGGGAGTGGCCGTGGGGGCGGTCATCTTCAACACCCTGTACTGGCTGCTGGGCTTCCTGCGCGTGGGCTCCACGGGGTTCAGCGCGCAGGCCCTGGCCACCGGGGATACGGAGGCCGCCTGGAAGGCCTTTCTTCTGCCGGGCATCATGGCCCTGCTGCTGGGCACCGGCATCCTCCTGTGCCGGGATGCCATCCTTGCCGGTGCCATGCTCCTGTTGCGCCTTGATCCGGCCGCCGGAGAAGTAGCCGGAACCTATTACGATATCCTGATCTGGACGGCTCCCCTCACGCTGCTGAACTACGCCATACTGGGATGGCTCATGGGGCAGGCCCGCATCAGGGCCTCCCTGTTCATGCAGATAGGCGGCAATGCGGTCAACATGCTGCTCGACCTGCTGTTCGTGAGTCTGTTCGGCTGGGGGGTGCCGGGGGTGGCCGCGGCATCGGTGCTGGCCTGCCTGTTCTCCACCATCACCGGGCTGGCCGCCATGCGCAGGGCCCTGCCCCCCCTCCCCGCGCCGCTCCCCAGCCTTGTGCATGCGGGGGAAATGCTGCGCATGGCACGGGTCAACGGCCATCTGTTCCTGCGTACGGTCTGCCTGCTGGCCCAGACCAACATCTTCATGATCACCACGGCGTCTTTCGGGACCCTGACCATCTCGGCCAATGCCGTCATCCTCCAGATCATGCTGATATTCTCCTATGTTTTCGAGGGGATCGCCAATACATCGAGCGTGTTTGCCGGCAAGGCCGCCGGACAGGGCTGTGCCGCCATGCTGGAAAGGACGCGGCGCCATACCCTGCGCTGGTCCCTGGCGCTCCTGCTGGGCATGACCCTAGTCTATGCCCTGGGGCACGCGTCCCTGCTGCGTCTGTTCACCGACCTGCCGGAAGTCCTGGCAGCCGCGGGACGGTACGCGGACTGGGGCATATGCTTCCCGGCATGCGCGGCCCTGGGCCTGACCTATTATGGCCTGTTCACGGGCAGCAGCCTGACCCGCCCGGTCTTCCTCTCCACCCTGCAGGCCCTTGCGGCGTTCGGCCTGGCCTGGCTGGCGTTTGTCCCTTTCTGGGGCAACCACGGCCTGTGGGGCGCGTACCTGATCTTTTACGCCGGCAGGTCGTTCTTCCTGCTGCGCTACTGGCCCCGGCTGCGCAACGCGCCTTTTTTCAGGCATGACAGCGCGGCCCTCCGCTGAACCTTATCCCGACACAGGAGACCCGCATGGATCTTCATCAAGCTTCACGGGCGGAGCCCGCCCCGGGACGGAAAACGACCACCCTGCTCCGCGACCGTGACCTTGCCCTGCCCGTGACCACCATCCACGGCAACAGGCCGGGGCCGCGCGTGCTGCTCACCGCCGGCGTGCACGGGTGCGAATACTGCAGCATACAGGCAGCCATAGAACTGGCTTCCGAGCTGGACGGCGATGTCGTGGCCGGACGGCTGACCATCGTGCCTCTGGCCAATACTTCGGGCTTCACCGAGCGCCTGCCCGAGATCGTGGCGGAAGACGGCAAAAACCTGAACCGGGTCTTCCCGGGCAGGGCTGACGGCAGCCGGGCCGAACGGCTGGCCCACCTTATCACCGGCCTGCAGGACGACGCCGATTTCTATGTCGACATGCACGGCGGGGACCTGCACGAAAGCATGCACCCCCTCGTCTTCATCCCCGGCGTGGCCGGGGAGCAGGTCACAAGCAGGGCAAGAGAGGCTGCCCAGGTCCTGGATGTGGACGTACGCGTCCTCTCGTCGGCCACCACAGGGGCCTACAACTCCGCCGCCCTGCGCGGTGTGCCCTCCCTGCTCATCGAACGGGGCGGCAACGGTGTCTGGTCCCGGGCCGAGGTGGACGCCTACAAGCGGGACATCCGGGCACTGCTGGCCCATCTGCAGCTGCTGGCGCCCCTGGCGGGACTGCCGCACCGGGAACAGCGCGAGATCCGCGATGCCGTCTACCTGACGGCGAAGGACCAGGGGTGCTGGTACCCGGACGTCACCCCCGGCGCCCCTGTCAGCCGGGGAGAGACACTGGGGACCGTATGTGACATCTTCGGGCGTGTCATCGACTGCTACCGGGCCGAAAAGGACGGCATCGTCCTGTACATAACGGTCTCGCTGGCCGTGAAGGCCGGTACGCCCCTGGTGGCTTACGGCTAGGCCGGGAGCTTCCCGGCCCATGCCCCCATGCCCGCTTTCCCGGACGGCGCCCGCGCTCCGGGAGGGCAGGCCACGGGCATGCGGCATGCCCCGCCGCAGCCCTGCCAGCGGCACGAAAAAACGTTGCCGGCGCCTCCCTGCCCGGGCAGGCCGCCCTTTCCACACACCCTACACGCCCTTCCGGCAGGCACCAGCATGGAACTGCGCCAACTCGAACACTTTGTCACCACGGCGGATTTCGGCAGCACACGGCGTGCCGCCGAGACCCTGTACACCTCGCAATCCAGCGTGAGCAAAAATATCAGCATGCTGGAAGAAGAGCTGGGGGTCACGCTGTTCGTCCGCTCCAACCGCGGTGTTTCCCTGACGGAGGCGGGCAGGGAATTCTACGGCCAGGCCCACACCGTGCTGCAGAACGTCCGCCTCATGAAGCAGATGGGACGGCAGAAAAAATACAAGAAGATCAACATATCCTGCTATCCATCCACCATGATCTCACGGCTGTTCTGCTTTTTGTACAACACCATAAACCATGATGAATACAAGATGTCATTTCTGGAAGGGACGGTGGAGGATATCGTGGACAATGTCCATACCGGCATTTCCGATATCGGCATCGTCTACTTTTCCAGGGACCAGCAGAAATGCTTCTCCCATGTCCTTGCCCACAAGGACATCGAGTTCATCGAGATCTCGCAGCACGAGCCCTGCATCTATGTCGGTCCCAAAAATCCCCTGTATGACCGCAAAAGCATCAGTTTCGCGGATCTTGATGACAACAGCTTCATCCAGCCTGTCAATGACTTCTTCTCCATAGAGCATCATCTGGACAGGATCAGCGTCGGCATGGCCAAGGCAGCCGACTTCAAAAGCCTTTTCTCCACCAACAGCGACAACCAGATCATCGAGATGCTGCTGCACACGGACATCTGCAGCTTCGGCATCCGTCTGATGAATGATTCTTTCAGGAAGTATGCCATACGGGACATCCCCATAGACGGTTGCGGGAAATGCCTTTCTTTTGGCTATATCAAAAAACGCAACACGGTCCTTTCCAGGGAATACGAAATCTTCCTTGACCTGGTCAGGAAATATCTTTGCGATCCCCAAAACGGCAAAACAGCATGACAACCCATTGTCAAAGGAGTGAGGAACATGAAAAAACATCTGGCCATCCTTTTTCTTGCGGCCGGTCTGCTTCTGGGGGGAGCGCAGCAGGGCCAGGCCGTGGACTTCAAGGCCAGGGGCGTATGGATCAATATGCTCGAATACGGCGGAGGGGGGAATTTCGTCAAAAATGACCGTAACGGCCATCATGTGACCGGCTGGGGACGCTGGGGAGAGGATGAATTCGAGGCCAAGACACGTGTCCGCCTGCAGCTGGAGGCCATCGCTTCGGAAAGCCTTTCGGGGACAGTCTATTTCGAGATCGGTGCCGCCACCTGGGGCCGCTCCGCCAAGGGCGGCGCTCTGGGTGCCGACGGGAACATCGTCAAGATAAAGCACAGTTATCTGGACTGGGTCGTCCCCGGTACGGCCGTCAAGACCCGCATGGGCATCCAGCGCATCTTCCTGCCGGACTACGCCTCCGAGGCTTCGCAGGTCTTCGATGCCGACGTGGCAGGCATCAACGTCTCCGCCCCTCTCGGTGACCATGCCGCTGTGACGGCGTTCTGGGCACGGCCGTTCAATGACAACTGGAGCGGCGGGACAGACGGGACGAACCGCTACCTGGACAACGTGGACGTGTTCGGCCTGCTGCTGCCCCTGACCTTCGAAGGGGTACGCCTGACCCCCTGGGCCATGCTGGGCATGGTGGGCACCAATGCCTTCCGCTCCGGCGATGATTACTATGGCAGCGGCTACGGTTCGGGCATGGGGCCTTCGTGGTATGCCCTGCCCGCCCGCAAGGCGGACGGGACCTCGGCCAATGCCTACGGAACGGCGTTCTGGGCAGGTCTGACCGGCGAGATCACGGCTGCCGATCCCTTCCGCCTGGCCTGGAGCGTCAACTACGGCAGCTTCAACTCCGGTGAGGAGGCCCTGGACCGCAGCGGCTGGTATGCCTCTCTGCTGGCCGAGTACCGGCTGGCCTGGGGCACGCCCGGCATCTATGCCTGGTACAGCAGCGGTGATGACGACGATCCGACGAACGGTTCCGAGCGGCTGCCGTCCTTCGATTACAACAACGAATGCACCAGCGGATTTTCCGGCTTCGGGACGCTCGGGACCTGGACCATCGGCCGCGATGCCGTGCTGGGCTATACCCTGGCCGGCACATGGGGCTTTGGTGCGCGCATCAGGGACCTGAGCTTCATCGACAAGCTCAGCCACACCATCCGTGTCAACTTCTATAACGGGACCAACGCCCCCAGGATGGCCCGCTACATCAAGGGAGAGCTGGACGTCCCCGGTCATGCGGGCCGCAGCCTGTACGGCACGGCTTCGGATTTCAACAACGTCAACACCAACGGCGGCATCTACCTGACGCAACGGGACTATGCTGCGGAATTCGGCATCATGAGTTCCTACCAGATCTATGACAACCTGCGCCTGCTGGTGGAAGCCAATTATATAGCCCTCTGGCTGGACCAGTCGTCCCGTGTCTGGGGCGGTTTCAGCAAGGACGGCAGCTGGCACCGCGCCAACAGCATCGAGGATGCCTGGAACGTCAACATGAGCTTCATCTACAAGTTCTAGCTCCCGGAAGGCGCAGTCCGGTTCCGGTCGCCGCCGTCACCGGACCGGCCCGTTTCACAGGGCCCCTTCCTGCCGCAGGCGACCCGCCCTTCGGGGCAGTTGCCTGCGGCATCCTGCGCGGACACCCGTCCACAGCCGGGCATAGCCCGCAGCACTGCTGCGCTGGGCGATATACAGCAGGCCCCGCAGGGGGGCAGGCAAAACATGCAGCAGCACGCCCCGGCAAGCCTCCCGCAGACGCAGCGAAAGCTGCTGCTCCAGTACCTGGCACAGTATCCTGTCATTGTCGCTCATATGCTTACCTCCGCATATGCCGACAGTCTGGCTCCCCTTGGCTGTCGGGATGGTGTCGGAAAGCCGACATTTTCCCGACAACCCGGGCGGGCCAGATGATACGCGGCCTTCAGGCCCGGACGGCCGGGATCTCAGGCCGACATGGGACAGAAGCGCTCCGCCCCCAGGATACGCGCCGCCCCGGCGCAGGACGTGCCGAAGAACAGCACGGGCTTGCCGATATCCAGGAAATTGACGAACGAACCATTGCAAAGCGTACTGCCCGTGCACAGCACCAGCTCGGCCCAGTCCCGCACCACGCCCTGATAGGCCGACATGCCGTCTTCCACCAGCACGCCGGAACGCACCGTCCCCACTATCTCGGGATTAAGGTCCAGCACCCGCACATCGAATTCCTTTGCCAGCCGTGCCAGCAGCGCGGGCTGGAACCCCACCAGGGCGATGCGCGGCGTGCCGAAACGCTCCCGCACGAGGGCGGCGTAGCGTTCCGCGCACTGCTCCGGCCCGTCGTCGCGGCAATGGACCGTGTTGCCGATGTCGCCCACGGCCCGCAGGACGGCATTGAGCGTGGCCACCAGCATCCCGCCTGCCTGGGGATCATGCGCCGTGTCCAGTGCCAGCACATCGGCCAGCGAGCCCTCGAAATCCACCGGCGCGCTGGTGAAGGCCTGTCCCAGGGCCCCGCCGAAGCGGGCCTGGAGCATGACTTCCCTGCCGTTGAGGATGGGATAGTCCGTGCGTGCCGTCCGGCCTATGGCCTCTTCCGGGGTGAGGCCGCGGCTTTTCAGGCTGATGCTGCGTTCGTCCAGATGGTGCCGTGCGATGGCATCGCGCAATGCCTCCCTGAGCCGTGCATACAGGGCTTCTTCCGTCATCATGCTCCATACCTCCGAAGGGTGGTGGAAAAGGCGCTAAACGAGGCGACGGGCGGCTTCCTTCCTGAAAGGCGCCCTCCCCAAACATACCGGCATCATGGTCACGGCCGGCGCGCCCCCTCTTCCTGCGTCCGGCATCGTTGCCGGGCAAACTCCGCGCACCGGCCCGGACACCCGCATCCAGGCAGCAGGCAGGTCCGGGCCCCTCTTGCCTGGTGCGTCCGCCGGTGCTCCGCCGGGACAGCGTTTTTTCGTTGCTGCGCATCCGGTCATGCCCGCGGGGCGCTCCGGCCCTCCCGCCCCGCCAGTGAAAAGGGCTGCCCCTTGCCGGGACAGCCCCAGATGCCTCGTTTTCAGGCGCGCGGAGCACGCCCGGATTGCAGGTTGCGTTCCTGCAGACGCTTGCGGGCCCTCAGACTGACCCGGACGATCCACGAAGCCAGGACCACGACGGCGATGCCCACATCGGCCAGAAGGACGCGCGAGGCATTGAAGTGCTGCTCAAAGCCCCACAGGGCGGCCCTGTCCCACGCAGGATGGTAAATGAACCAGCCCAGGCCCATGGCCAGGCCCAGGGCCGCGAAGGCGAGGACCAGCCAGTGCGCGGGGATGGCTTCTTCCCAGAAGAAGGAAGAGCGGTAGAAGCGGCGCCGGGAGAGCCAGACCGTTATCAGCACCACCAGGGCGGCCCCGGCCGCCAGGAAGGACAACCCCTTGAGCAGGGCCCCGGCTATGCCCAGCAGCAGCAGGATCACCGCCATCCAGAAGGCACGGTTCTGGCGCCGCTCCAGTCCATAGGCCACAAAGAGCAGCAGGGCCCCGGAAAGCGCGCAGACCAGATGCCCCCCCATGAGCAGGGGCCGGGGAAGGAAGTCGAGCTGCGCCACCACGGCGGGCAGGGTCGGCAGCATGGCCGAGACCAGCAGGATGCAGCCGCCCACGAAGGTGGTGTAGGCCGCGATGGAATGGGAAAGCACGGAAAGCCAGCGGCCCGCTTCCCGCAGGGTATTGCGGCTCTGCCGGGCCTCGTACACGGCCAGCAGGGCCGCTGCGGCCAGCAGCGGCAGGATGAAGTAGATCAGGCGGAACAGCAGCACCGCCGCGAAAACGGCCTGCTCGCGCGGGGTATGCGTCAGGTGCAGGATGACCAGCTCGAAGACCCCCACGCCACCGGGCACATGGGTCAGCACCACGGCCACCTGCGCCATGAGATAGCTGGGCAAAAAGTCGATGAAACCGATGCCCAGGTCACCGGGCAGCAGCACATACATGCAGGCGGCGGCGGCGATCAGGTCCACCCCGGCCACGACCATCTGGGCCACGGCGATGCGGGGGACGGGGAAGACGAATTCCTTGCCGAAGACATGCACCGGCTTGCGGATGGTGAAGCACAGCACCAGATAGGAAAGGGCGATGGCCAGCAGGATGCCTCCCAGGAAACGCACGTCATGGATGGGCATCTTGGCCAGCAGTTCGTCGGGGATCACGGGCGGCGCCAGCAGGAAGACCACGCCGCACAGGCCCAGGGCGCCCACCCAGAACGTGACGGCCAGCATGAGCACCAGGCGGACGATCTCCGCCAGGGAAAAGCCCCATGCCGAATAGAAGCGGTAACGGACGCTCGTGCCGCCCAGCAGGGCCCCGAAGTTGTAGCTGACGGCCTGCCCCACCAGGGAGACCAGCCCCACGCGGGGCAGGGGCAGGGACTTGTGGATGGCCTTCAGGGCGAGCCAGTCATAGCCCACCAGGATAATGTAGTTGACGATCATCAGGCCGATGGAGAAACAGATGCTGCCCGTGGAGACCTGCTGGATGCTCTCCCTGATCTGGGCGATGCTGTAAGCTTTGAGCTTGTGATACAAAAGATATATGGCCAGCACGAAAAGTGCCGTTATGAGTACAGGCCCCAGGTAACGCAAGTATTTTTTCATGGCGTTCCGGCAAGGTAAGAAGTTGTTCAAATTATCTCCACCATATACGCAGCCGCCTCCCGGTGCAAGCATCAACATGCCCGGCGTCATCCCGGCGGACGGGTGATCCCCTGCCGCACAGGGCTTGACCAATGCCGGAGCAACGGATATAGTCCACAGAACAAATGCAATCTTCACGCGCTCCGCTGCCCGCGCAGCGGACGCTTTTTTTTCATCTGACGAACAGAGGTGGTGTACCATGGCCGTGACCAATATCCCCATTTCCAAGCAGGGCTACAAGCGTCTGGAAGAAGAGCTGGCCCGCCTGAAGAGCGAACGCCCCGCCATCATCCAGGCCATCAAGGAGGCCCGTGAAGAAGGCGACCTGCGTGAAAACGCCGGTTATGATGCCGCCCGCGAACGCCAGGGCATGGCGGAAGCGCGCATCAAGTACATCGAATCCCGCATGGCCCTCTACCAGGTGATAGACCTGGACAAGCTGAGCGGCGACAAGGTCATCTTCGGGTCCACCGTGGAAGTGGAAGACGTGGATACCGAAGAAAGCCGCACCTATACCATCCTCGGCCCCGATGAGGCCGAACCCGCCAAGGGGTCCATCTCCTTCCTCTCGCCCGTGGGCCAGGCCCTGCTGGGCAAGGAAGTGGGCGACGAAGTGAGCGTGGACATCCCGCGTGGCCGCGTCACCTACGAGATCGTGGACATCACCTTCCGCGGCTCCAGCATCTTCGACTAGCCGCCGGCACCGTGACCTGCACAAGCCCTGCTGCACTCCTGCACAGGGCTTTTTTTCGGCTCCTGTCCTGTACTCGTCCCCCTCTCCCCGGGGAGCTTGGCAGCCCAGGCCCCGCGTGCTATCCTTGCCCAGATCATTCTGCCGTCCAAAGGTTCCCGCATGCCCAACATGTTGCCTCGCCTCCTGTACATCCTTGCAGCACTGGCCTGGTTCCTGCTGCTCCGCCCCAACCCTGTCACCATCGTCATGGCCGGATGTTTCGCCTGCCTGACGCTGCCCGTCTACCGCCGCATGCGCTGCGCGATCCGGCACTGGCGCAAGCGGCTGCGCCGCCGCCATCCGGGCAGGCTCGGGCATATCGCGGCCTCCTGCTCCCATCGCCTGCCGCTGTACGGCTACATCGTCATGGTCATCTCCGCCGTGCTCATCCCCATCGGCACGCTGGTGCTGCTGGTGTCGCCCCAGGTGGCCGGCGGCCTGGCCCGGCTCCGGGAACTGCAGGCCAACAATTTCCAGCTGCCGCCGGAATGGGTCATGCGCTTCCAGGAGCTGCGCCACAGCCTGGCGGACTACCCCAAAGTGGACAAGATGATCTCGGACTTCCTCAGCAACCTCGATGCCATGCTGGCGGACACCATGGGCCTGCTCATCAACCGCGGCGTGGACGTGCTGGGCGGCACCATGACCGTCCTCTGGACCCTTTTCCTCTTCGTGACGCTCACGGTCATCTTTGCCGCCTACGCGAGCCGCATCAATCTGGTCACGGCCCGCATCTTCCACATCCCGGCCACCATGCTGCGCCGTTTCGTCCTGGCCATCCGCAAGGCCCTGCAGGGCGTCATGCTGGGCATCGTCCTGGTGGCCATCGCCCAGGGGGTCCTGTGCGGCATGGGCTTTGCCGTGGCGGGCATCAAGCAGCCTGCCTTCTGGGGCCTGCTGGCCACGGTCGTGGCGCCCATCCCCTTTGTGGGCACAGCCCTTGTCTGGGGCCCGCTCTGTCTTTCCCTCTGGTTCTCCGGCGCCACCATGCCCGCCGTGGGCCTGGCCCTCTGGGGCACCCTGGCCGTGACCAGTGTGGACAACATCCTGCGTCCCCTTTTTCTGCAACAGGGCATCAACGCTCCCTTCTTCGTGCTGATCATCGCCATCCTCTGCGGTCTTGGCAGTTTTGGTCCCATGGGGCTCATCATCGGTCCCGTGCTGCTGGCCATCGCCATGCAGGCTGTGGAAGAAGCCCATCAAACCTACCACCATACGGCCTGAACACATGCACCACTCCCCTTCCCTCCCGGGGCGCTGGCTGTGCGTCCTGCTGCTCGTCCTTGCCATGCTCTCGCTGCCCGCCGGTGCCGACGCGGCCCGCAGGGCACGCGCCGCCGTCATGATCAACCTGAACACCGGCAAGGTACTGTACGAGTACAATCCCAACCTCTCCATCCCGCCTGCCTCCCTGACCAAGGTCATGACCATGTATGTGGTCATGGACCGCATCAAGATGGGCCGGCTGAAACGCACCACCAGCATCCGCGTCCATCCCACGGCCCGGGTGGGCGGCTCCAGCATGCGTTTGCGCCCCCGCCAGAAAGTCACCGTGGACCAGCTCCTCACCGGCATGGCCGTGGCTTCGGGCAATGACGCCGCCATGGCCATATCCCAGCATATCAGCGGCAACAGCCGCAACTTCACCCACCTCATGAACCACAAGGCACGCCAGCTCGGCATGACCCGGACCGTCTTCAAGAACCCCACGGGCCTGCCCGCGGCGGGCCAGCGCACCACGGCCCGCGACATGGCCACCCTGGCCCGCGCCTATCTGCGCAGCCATCCCCAGGCCATGCGCTATCACAGCCTGCGCTCCTTCCGCTTCAACGGCCGCACCCTGGGGGCCACCAACACCCTGCTGGGCATCCCCGGCGTCGACGGCCTGAAAACGGGCTGGACCGTGGCCTCGGGCTACAACATCATCGTCACGGCGCGCCGGGGCAAGACCCGCCTTCTGGTGGTGGTCATGGGCGGCAGGAGCCGTGCCGCCCGCGACATGGTCGCCCGCAGCCTCATCGAGGCGGGGTTCAAGTCACCGGCTTCGCCCAAGCAGGTGCGCAGGCTCATGCGGGGAGTCCTTTAGCGCCGCACGTCTTGACCTTGGCACCTTCACGTCGTATGTTTTTCAAATCAATGGCCTGAAAGGCTCAACATTCAAGGGAGGCCCCCATGTTCGGCATCGGCATGCAGGAACTGTTACTTATTTTGATCGTAGTGCTGCTCATATTCGGCGCCAACAAACTGCCGGAGATCGGTGGCGGGCTGGGACGGGCCATCCGAAATTTCCGCCGGGCCTCGTCCGAGCCTGACGAGATCGACATCACCCCCGGCAAGGACAAAAAGCCCACCTCGGGCGACGATGCCCCCAAAGCGTAGAGGATCCTGCCATGAAAGCTGAACAACTTTCCGTTTTTCTGGAAAACCGCGCCGGCCGCCTGGCCGAAGTGACCCACACGCTGGCCGAGGCCGGCGTCAACATCCGCGCTCTTTCCCTGGCTGATACCTCCGATTTCGGTATCCTGCGCCTCATCGTTGATGACCAGGAAAAAGCCAAGTCCGTCCTCAAAGAGCACAGCTTCACCCTGGGCCGCACCAGCGTGGTCGCCGTGCAGGTGCCCGATACGCCGGGCGGGCTGGACAGCGTGCTGCAATTCGTCTCGCAGCACGGCATCAATGTGGAATACATGTATGCCTTCATCACCCGCGAGGCGGACTGTGCCATCATGATCTTCCGCTTCGACAAGACCGACCAGGCCGTGGATCTGCTCAAGGGCAACGGCTTCACCGTCCTGCCGCCGGACCAGCTGTTCGGCAACAAAGACTAGGCTATCTTGCAGATAACTGTTTCAGGCCCCGCCCATGCGGGGCCTTTCTTTTTTCAGCCCGCAGCCATCCCGGCGCTGTCCCCGATGCGCCCGGTATTCCCCGCCTCAGCCCTCCGGCTTGCCTGTGCGGCACGGGGCTGCCGGCAGGCTTGCCGCCACATCCTCCGTTCTTTTCCATCCTGATCCCGCCGCACTTTTCCCGGCCACCTTCACCGCCACCCGGGCAAACAGCTGGGAATAAAAGTTTTTTATTTTTATAATATATTGATATTATTTACTTTTATTCAAAAAAACGACTTTTCTGCAAAAAAAATTCCTTTCTGCCCCTTTTCAAGCGCAAAGAGTGTCTTATCTACTATCCCGTTGCGGGACCGCAGCAATGGTTTACGGCGGTCATGACGCGATAATTTCAGCTCCGCCCCGCGGACGCTGTGCATGCCACCCAAGCGTGGCCATAAAAATTTTTGGAGGATCTGACACCATGAAACTGCAGCCCCTGAACGATCGTGTGCTGGTCAAGCGCCTGGAAACCGAAGAAAAGACCGCCGGCGGTCTGTACATCCCCGATACCGCCAAGGAAAAGCCCTGCAAGGGCCAGGTGATCGCCACCGGTCCCGGCAAGGTCCTGGAAAACGGCACCCGCGTTGAACTGGCCGTCAAGAAGGGTGATCAGGTGCTCTTCAACAAGTACGCCGGCACCGAAGTCAAGCTGGACGGCATCGACCATCTGGTGATGCGCGAAGAAGACATCCTCGCCATCCTGACCGACTAACGCACACGCACCGGTCATACACACTCTCCGCTTTTCGATTATTCCCAGGAGGAAAACATAATGTCCGCTAAAGAAGTTCTCTTCGACGTGAAAGCCCGCGAAAAACTGGCGCGTGGTGTTGATAAGCTGGCCAATGCCGTGAAGGTGACCCTCGGCCCCAAGGGTCGTAACGTCGCCATCGAAAAGTCCTTCGGCGCTCCCGTCATCACCAAGGACGGCGTGACCGTTGCCAAGGAGATCGAACTGGACGACAAGTTCGAGAACATGGGCGCCCAGCTGGTGAAGGAAGTCGCCTCCAAGACCTCCGACGCCGCCGGTGACGGTACCACCACCGCCACCATCCTGGCCCAGGCCATCTATCACGAAGGCGTGAAGCTGGTGGCCGCCGGCCGCAATCCCATGGCCATCAAGCGCGGCATCGACAAGGGCGTGGAAGCCCTGATCGCCGAACTGGCCAATCTGGCCAAGCCTACCCGCGACCAGAAGGAAATCGCCCAGATCGGCACCATCTCTGCCAACTCCGACGCCACCATCGGCAACATCATCGCCGAAGCCATGGCCAAGGTGGGCAAGGAAGGCGTGATCACCGTTGAGGAAGCCAAGGGCCTGGAAACCACCATGGACGTGGTGGAAGGCATGCGCTTCGACCGCGGCTATCTCTCTCCCTACTTCGTGACCAACGCGGAGAAGATGGAATGCGAGATGGACAACCCCTACATCCTGTGCACTGAAAAGAAGATCTCCAGCATGAAGGACATGCTGCCCGTGCTCGAACAGGTCGCCAAGGTCAACCGTCCTCTGGTGATCCTGGCCGAAGACGTGGAAGGCGAAGCCCTGGCTACCCTGGTGGTCAACAAGCTGCGTGGCGCCCTGCAGGTCGTGGCCATCAAGGCCCCCGGCTTCGGCGATCGCCGCAAGGCCATGCTGCAGGATATCGCCATCCTGACCGGCGGCCAGGTGGCTTCTGACGACACCGGCACCAAGCTGGAAAACATGACCCTCAACGACCTGGGCAGCGCCAAGCGCGTGGTGGTCAAGAAGGAAGACACCACCATCGTTGACGGCGCCGGCAAGGCCGACGAAATCAAGGCCCGCGTGAAGCAGATCCGCGCCCAGGTGGAAGAATCCACCTCCGATTACGACCGCGAAAAGCTGCAGGAACGCCTGGCCAAGCTGGTGGGCGGCGTGGCCGTGGTCCATGTGGGTGCCGCTACCGAAGTGGAAATGAAGGAAAAGAAGGACCGCGTGGAAGACGCCCTGAACGCTACCCGCGCTGCTGTGGAAGAAGGCATCGTGCCTGGCGGCGGTACCGCTCTGATCCGCGTGTCCAAGGTGCTCGACAGCATCAAGCCCGCTGACGACGACGAACTGGCCGGCGTGAACATCATCCGCAGCGCCATCGAAGCTCCTCTGCGCCAGATCGCCCACAACGCCGGCTTTGAAGGCTCCATCGTTGTGGAAAAGGTCCGCCAGGGCAAGGACGGCTTCGGCTTCAACGCCGCTACCGGTGAATACGAAGACCTCATCAAGGCCGGCGTCATCGACCCCAAGAAGGTGACCCGTACCGCCCTGCTGAACGCCGCTTCCGTGGCCTCCCTGCTGCTGACCACCGAATGCGCCATCTCCGAAAAGCCCGAACCCAAGAAGGATGCTCCTGCCATGCCTGACGGCATGGGCGGCATGGGTGGCATGGGCGGCATGTACTAAGCCGCCGCGAAGCCCCCGCTTCCGACTGAATAAAAAAGGCCCCGCTTCCGGCGGGGCCTTTTTTTGTATCTGGCGGCTGCCCGGTAGATGGTCAGGGCCGGCAACGCCCTGGAAACAGCAAGGCCGCCTGCTGCCAGCTCGCCCGGAAGGGGGCCGCAAGCATCGTCTGCCCTTGTGGGCCCCCTTCCCGACCGGCCTTTTTTGCAAGGGAACACGCCTCCGAGCCATGCCGCCAGGGGGCTGTCCTCAAATGGCAAGCAGCATTCCTGTCCCGGCCTGGCTGCCGCATGCGGCCTCCTTTCCCTGCGCTGAGGAGAGTAAATAGAGCCTGGACTTTTCCTTCCCTCACCTTGCCGACGAAAGGATACAAAAAAGCGGCCAGCCTGTTACAGCTGACCGCTTGCGTTTTTTGTGGTGCGCCCGAAGAGATTCGAACTCCTGGCCTACAGGTTCGTAGCCTGTTGCTCTATCCAGCTGAGCTACGAGCGCGTTGCGAGGATGTTCTTATAGAAAAGCGGACAGGCTGTCAACGCTTTTCCCCAGTAATAACTTTTTTTTGAAAGAAATACTTTTCAAGATCACCGGACCACTGTGGTCCGCCGTATTTCATGCAGGCCATCACCCTGCCGGGGCCATGCTGTGCCATGCGCCCTGCTGTCTGCCGCTGCGCACCCACATCAGGGAGGCATCAGGACACGGTTCCGGGACCGGCTATCCTTTTGCGGAAAAGACGCCGCAGGAAGGCCGTACTGCCCGAAGTGACCGTGTTCCTGTCCGGCTTTCCCATGCCCAGCAACCATGCCGTCCCCAGCATGAGAGCGGCACCGGCCAGGCAGGGGACCACAGCATACCAGAAGCCCAGTTGTCGTATCTGCTCGCCGCCAGTCACAGCGATAAGGGCCGTGGCCCCTCCCGGCGGATGCAGGGTCCCGCTCAGCAGCATGACGGCGATGGCCGTCGGCACGCAAAGGCAGATGGCCCAGAAAGGCGGCAGCCATTGCGCGCAGGCCACACCGACCAGGGCAGAAAGAAAGTGGCCCCCCAGCAGGTTGCGCGGCCGGGACAAGGGGCTTTCCGGCGCCGCGAACAGCAGGACTGCCGAAGCACCGAAAGAGCCTATCAGCATGGGCACGCCGTAATCCCCTGCGACGAACCTGTCCAGAGCCGCTACCAGCAGGAGGCTGCAGCAGCTCCCCAGCCAGGCCCGCCATACCTTGAGAGCGCTTGTGCCCCTCCATGCCAGCCATTGTTTTCCACGCATCATGATCTCCTTTCCTGTGTGGGAAGGTCGCTGCCTTCGTTCCTCATGGAGATAACCGCATACGGCCTGCGCTACCGTGTGCGGGCGCACGAAAAGGGATTTTTCCCGGAGGATGCTCCCCGCCCCGTGCAGCCGGGCTGTCCCCCCCCTGCGTCCGGCCCCTCTCACGGCACGTCAGTCCCCTGCGACTTTCCTTGCTCCGGGAGGAACGAGCCCGCCCCTGAAAAGGCGCCGAATCATGCCAGCCGGGCAGCCGGCCCGTTGTCCCTGTATGTCGACATCTTGGTATAAATTTAAAAAAAAGTAATAATATTAATATAATATATTTAAATAGATTGTGATTGTATGCTCAATCAGCTTTGGGGACAGCCATTTTCAACATCATGGTAGAAAAATGATTTGTTTGATATATCCCATTGATTTTTAAATGTATCATATTGCATATCCCCTTTGTGCCGCAAAGTACTGGACGGGCGGGTTCCTTTTTTCTACTATTCGGTAGAAACATTCTCTTGAAGATTGGCCTCTGCTCTCTTTGGCGCGGGCTTCCCCCTCTCAGAAAAATATTTTCATTAAATATATCAGTATATTATAAAAAAATAATTGTCTTTCATGCTTTTTTGGCATGGTCCTTGCTTTATTTCGTGGCGTCTGCCGCTGCTCGTTGTCTGAGAAACGGCAATCATGTTTACGCAGTGCTCCAGGATCCGGCTCCTGCTGTACTGCCAGACCACAGGAAGGTTTTCCATGAATCCCGCAGACACCGCGTTCATCCTTATTTGCACAACGTTCGTCATGCTCATGACTCCCGCCCTGGCCTTGTTCTACGGCGGGCTCGTCCGGTCAAAGAACATCCTCTCCACCTGCATGCACAGCTATGCGGCCCTGGGGCTGGTCTCCATCATCTGGGCCCTGGTCGGTTATTCCCTCGCCTTCAGCGGTGATATTTCCGGCATCATCGGCAATCTCAACCATGTGTTCCTCACGGGTGTGGGCGCCGAAGCCAACGGCCCGGCAACCAACCTGCCGCACAACGTCTTCATGGCCTTCCAGTGCATGTTTGCGGCCCTCACCGTGGCGCTCATTTCCGGTGCCTATGCCGAACGCATTCGTTTCTCGGCCATGCTGGTCTTCTCCGCACTGTGGACGATCTTTGCCTACTGCCCCATGGCGCACTGGGTCTGGGGCGGCGGCTGGATGGCCAAGCTCGGTGCCGTGGACTTTGCCGGTGGCGCCGTGGTGCACATGGCTTCCGCTGCGGCGGCCCTGGCCTGCGCCCATGCGGTGGGCCCCCGTACTGATCTCGGCAAGACGCCCATGATCCCCAACAACCTGCCCATGACGCTCTTTGGCGGCGGCCTGCTCTGGTTCGGCTGGTTCGGCTTCAATGCCGGCAGCGCCCTGGCTGCCAACGGCCTTGCGGGCCACGCCCTGGTCACCACGCATCTGGCCACGGCCGGCGGCATCTTCGGCTGGATGATCCTTGAATACCTGCGCTTCGGCAAGGCCACGACCCTGGGTGCCATCTCCGGAGCGCTGGCGGGCCTCGTCTCCATCACGCCCGCGGCCGGTTTCGTGGAAACCATGCCCGCCCTGTTCATCGGCTTTGCCGGCGGCATGATCTGCTACGGCGGCATCCTGCTCAAGAACCGCCTGGGCTATGACGACGCCCTCGACGTGGTGGGCATCCACGGTGTGGGCGGCACCTGGGGCGCCTTCGCCACCGGCCTGTTCGCCTCCGCCAGCATCAACGGCGTCAACGGCCTGTTTTACGGCAACCCGTGGCAGCTCGTGGTGCAGATCATCTCCATCGTCGCCACCTGGGGCTTTGTCTACCTGGTCAGCCGCATCCTGCTGAAGCTGACGGATTCCCTGGTGGGCCTGCGTGTGGATCCCGCTTCCGAAGTCAGTGGCCTGGACCTCAGCCTGCATAACGAACGCGGCTATACCCTGTAACCATCAAGATACCTCCACCTGCCGCTAGGAACATCTGGAGCCCCCTATGAAAAAGCTCGAAATCATCATCCGTCCGTCCAAGTTCGAAGAAGTGAAGCAACAGCTGACTGATATCGGCATCCACGGCATGAACTACAGCGAAGTCCGCGGCTTCGGCCGCCAGCACGGCCATACGGAAGTCTATCGCGGCTCAAGCTACGCCGTGGACTGCCTGCCCAAGGTCAAAATAGAGATCGTGGTCCATGACGAGGCGCTGGAAAAGGTGCTGCAGGCGGTTTCCGCAGCCCGCACCGGAGAGATAGGTGACGGCAAGATCTTCATCTATGACGTGCTGGATGCCATCCGCATCCGTACCGGTGAACGCGGCCCCGCAGCCCTGTAAGGAACAGCTGCCAGAAATTTTACCGTTTTCCTCCCCAATCAGGCCTGCCGCGGAAAGGTCTCACCCTCTTTCCTTTCCCGGCGGGCCTGAAAAAAGCGTATCAAGGAGTCCCCTTATGAATCCCCGCACTGACGCCATCCGGCAGATCGCCCAGAGCCACCCGGATCACCAGCCCCCCGCCGCTGATATCGACGCCATCTTCGGTTGCGACGTTTTCTCTCTCGACATCCTGCAGAAGCGCCTGCCCAAGCCCGTGTTCCGCACGCTGAAGGCCACCATCGCCCGCGGCGAACGCCTTGACCCGGACATCGCGGATACCGTGGCCTGCGCCATGAAAGACTGGGCCATCAGCAAGGGCGCCACGCACTACACCCACTGGTTCCAGCCCATGACCGGCCTGACCGCCGAAAAGCATGACGCCTTCCTGAGCCCCACCGGCGAAGGCCGCGTCATCAACGAATTCTCGGGCAAGATGCTCATCTGCGGTGAGCCCGATGCCTCCTCCTTCCCGTCCGGCGGCCTGCGCTCCACCTTCGAGGCCCGCGGCTACACGGCCTGGGACCCCACTGTCCCCGCCTTCATCATCGGCCGCACGCTGCATGTGCCCACCCTGTTCTACAGCTATTCGGGCGAGGCCCTGGACCGCAAGATCCCCCTCATGCGCTCCATTTCCGCCCTTTCCCGGCAGGCCATGCGCATCCTGCGCCTGTTCGGCAACACCACGGCCACCTTCGTGCGTCCCAGTGTGGGCCCGGAACAGGAGTACTTCCTCGTTGACCGCCGTCTGGCCGCCCTGCGTCCCGACCTGCTGCTGGCGGGCCGCACGCTGATGGGCACCCCGCCCGCCAAGGGCCAGGAGATGGAAGACCATTACTTCGGCTCCATCCCGGCGCGTGTCATGGCCTTCATGCAGGATGTGGAGGACGCCCTGTTCCGCCTCGGCATCCCGGCCAAGACCCGGCATAACGAAGTGGCGCCCGGGCAGTTCGAGATCGCGCCCATCTATGAGGACGCCAATATCGCCACCGACCACAACATGCTCATCATGAACCTGCTGCATGAGATCGCGCCGCGGCATGATTTCATCTGCCTGCTCCATGAAAAGCCCTTCGCCGGCGTCAACGGCAGCGGCAAGCACAACAACTGGTCCATCAGCGATTCCGAGGGCAACAACCTGCTCGATCCCGGCAAGACCCCGCTGGACAATGCCCAGTTCCTCGTTTTCCTGGCCGCCGTGCTGCGTGCCGTGCACAAGCACAGTGCCGCCCTGCGCCTGGGCACGGTGGGTGCGGGCAACGACCATCGTCTGGGTGCCAACGAGGCCCCGCCGGCCATCATCTCCGTCTATCTGGGCGACATGCTGACCGACGTCATCGACACCATCATGAACGGCGTGGCCCACAAGCCCGGCCGCACCAGCATGGAGATCGGCGTCTCCTCGCTGCCGCCCCTGCCCGTGGACCTTTCCGACCGCAACCGCACCAGCCCCTTTGCCTTTACCGGCAACAAGTTCGAGTTCCGGGCCGTCGGCTCTTCCCAGTCCATCGCGCCGGTGAACATCGCCCTGAACACGGCCATGGCCTGCGCCCTGGACGATATCGCCACCGAGCTGGAAGCCGCCACATGCGCCGGCACGAGCCTCAACGCCGCCCTGCAGGAGCTGCTGCCCCGCCTGTTCCGCGAGCATCAGGCCGTGGTCTTCAACGGCAACGGCTATTCCGCCGAATGGCCCGTTGAGGCGGCCCGCCGCGGCCTGCCCAACCTGACCACCACGGTGGATGCCCTGGAACGCTACAACACGCCTGAAGTGATGGACGTGTTCCTGCGCCAGAACGTGCTTTCCGAACGCGAGATGCTGGCCCGGCAGGAGATCCTGCTGGATACCTACGCCAAGACCATCGCCATCGAGGCCTCGCTCATGCTGGACATGGGCCGCACGCAGATCCTGCCCGTCGCCCTGCAGGAACAGGCCACTGCCGCGGATCTGGTGCTCAAGACCCGGGCCGTCAGCGATGAGGCCGCCGTGGAGGAAGAACGCTTCTCCGGCCTGCGCGGTCATGCCGTGGGCCTGAACGCCACCCTGGCTGCTCTGGAACAGCAGCTCGCCGCGCTGCGTGCCGCTGCGGATGCCCACACGGCCGCCCGCATCGCCCGTGACGCCGTGGTCCCTGCCATGCAGGCCTGCCGCGAGCACTGTGACGCCCTGGAACGCATGCTCAATGCCGCCGTCTGGCCGCTGCCCTCTTATGCGGAGATGCTCTGGCTGCATTGATCCTCTCACTGGTTCCTTTGTCTCCCCGGGCCGGGCATGAGCATCCCCGCCCGGGGACTTTTTCCCTCCACTCCCCAGCCTTCCCAGGAGTGACATATGAACGGTCTTTTCGATCCCCGCCGGGAGCACGATGCCTGCGGCGTGGGTTTTGTTGCCTATCTGGACGGCCAGAGCCGTCATGACGTGATGCACATGGCGCTCGGGGCCATGACCCGCATGGCCCATCGCGGCGGCGGTGACGGCAAGAACGGTGACGGCGCCGGCATCCTCTTCCCCCTGCCGCGCGGCTTTTTCCTGCGCCAGTGGCCCGCCCTGTCGGTCTGTGCCACGCCCTGGGCCGTGGCCCAGCTTTTCCTGCCCCGGGATGCGGCCCTGCGGGCGTCGTGCCTGCGACGCTTCCGTGACACCTTCACGGCCTGCGGCCTGCGCGTGGAGGACGAGCGCGACGTCCCTGTCCGTGAAGAGGTGCTGGCCCCCGCCGCCCGCCAGACCATGCCCGATTTTTTGCAGCTGCTCGTCCTGCCGGATACCAGCTCGCCGGAGGCCGCCGAGCTCCATGATCCTGAAGCCCTTGAACGCCGCCTGTTCCTTGCCCGGCACATGGCCGAGAACCTGATCTGGAAGGAACTGCGCCAACAGGGGCAGGACACCCGCCTGTTCTATGTGGCCAGCTGCTCCTGCCGGAGCATCGTCTACAAGGGCATGCTCCCCGGCTCCCGGATGGGAGAGTTCTATACCGACCTGACGGACGGGGACTGCGCCGCGCCCTTTGCCGTGTTCCACGAGCGTTTTTCCACCAATACCCTGCCTTCGTGGCCGCTGGCCCAGCCCTTCCGCCTGGCCGCCCATAACGGCGAGATCAACACCCTGCGCGGCAACGCGGCCCATATGGGCGTGCGCGAGGCCGTGCTCGCCTCGCCCCTGCTGGGGGCGCATCTGAAGGACGCCCTGCCGGTCATCAATCCCGATACCTCGGATTCCGGCACCCTGGACAACGTGCTGGAACTGCTCGTCCGCGCGGGCTACAGCCTGCCCCACGCCCTCATGATGATGATCCCCGAACCTTTCGGGCCGACCTTCGTCATGGGCGACAACAAGCGCGCCTTCTACGAATACCACTCTTCCCTCATGGAGCCCTGGGACGGCCCCACCTGCCTCGTCTTCACCGACGGCTGGCGGCGTGTGGGCGCCATGCTCGACCGCAACGGCCTGCGCCCCTGCCGCTGGAGCGTCTCCCGGGACGGCCTGATGGTGCTCGGCTCGGAAAGCGGCCTTGTGGATACGCCCGAAGAGGACATCATCCAGCGCGGCCAGCTCCAGCCCCGCCGCATGATCCTGGCGGACGTGGAACACCACCGCATCGCGCCTGATGCGGAGATCAAGGGCCAGGTCATCCGTTCCCAGCCCTGGCGCCGCTGGCTCCAGAAGCATGCCGTGCGTCTGGAGACCCTGAACAGCATGGGCGAAGAGGGCGATGCCGCGCATGCCCTGCCCCCGCTGGAGCGCCGTCTGCGCCAGGCCGGCTGCGACAGCGCCTGGCAGCGGCAGGTCCTCGTGCCCATGGCCGAAAATGCCCAGGAGCCCGTCTGCTCCATGGGGACGGACAAGCCCCTGCCCTGTCTCAGCGAGGAACCGCAGTCCCTGTTCCGCTGGTTCAAGCAGCGCTTCGCCCAGGTGACCAACCCGCCCATCGACCCGTACCGCGAACAGCTGTCCATGTCGCTCATGGGCCATGCCGGCCATGCCGGCAACATCCTGGAACCGGGCCCCGAAAGCTGCGCCGTCCTGCGTCTGCCGCATCCCTTCCTCACCACGGACGACATGCGCCGGATCCGGGCCTCCCGGCGTCCCGCTGTCCGGGCCGTCACCCTTGATGCCACCTTCCCGGCCCACGGCGACGGGGAAGCCCTGCGCACGTCCCTCGACCGCCTGTTCGCGGACGCCGAGACGGCCATCGCGCAGGGGGCCACCATCCTTGTGGTGAGCGATACGGCCATGACGGCGGACAGGGCGCCCATCCCCGCCCTGCTGGCCTGCGCGGGCCTGCATCATCACCTCATCCGTGCCGGGCTGCGCCACGCCTGCGGCATCATCGCCGAAAGCGGTGAAGCCTGCGAAGTCATCCACATGGCACAGCTCATCGGCTACGGCGTCAATGCCGTCTGTCCGCACGCCGCCCTGGATGCCGTCCGCCGCATGGCCCGGGAAGGCCGCCTGAGCACGGACGCCGGTCCTCTCGACGAGGAAGACGCCCAGGAACGCTACATCAACGCTCTGAAGAAGGGCCTGCTCAAGGCCTTTGCCCGCCTGGGCATCTCCACCCTGCGCTCTTTCCGCGGCTCGCAGCCCTTCGAGGCCCTGGGGCTGGCGCAGGATGTCATCGACCGCTATTTCACGGGCACGCCCTGTTCCATCACCGGCATCGGTCTGGAGACCCTGGCGCGCGATGCCGCCCTGCGGCACGCACAGGCCTGGGACGATGCCGCCGGGCCCGCTGCCGCCCCTGCGGCACGCCTCTGGGGGCCCCGTACCGTGCGTGCCCTGCACACGGCCGTCAATGAAGACGGCAGCGGCCAGGCTCCCTCCCCGGCCTGGCAGACGTTCACCGAGCTCTGCAACGGGCAGGAAGCCCGGGGCTTCACCCTCCGCTCCCTGCTGGAGATCGCTCCCGGCCAGGCACGCATGCCCGTCCCCCTGGACGACGTGGAGCCGGAAGAGGACATCCTGCGCCATTTCGTCGGCGCGGCCATCTCCTACGGTGCCATCAGTGACGAGGCCCACCGCACCCTGGCCGAAGGCTGCAATGCCTGCGGCGTGCCCTCCAACTGCGGTGAAGGCGGCGAAGACCCGGCCCGCAACCCCCCCTGGACGGATGCGGACGGCCGTCGCCATGACGCGCGCTCCCGCATCCGCCAGATCGCTTCGGGGCGCTTCGGTGTCACGGCGGAATATCTCGTCCATGCGGAAGAGATCCAGATCAAGGCGGCCCAGGGCGCCAAGCCCGGTGAAGGCGGCCAGCTGCCCGCCTACAAGGTCACGGTGGACATCGCCCGCGTCCGGGCCACCATGCCCGGTGTCTCTCTGGTCTCCCCGCCGCCGCATCATGACATCTACTCCATCGAAGACCTGGCGCAGCTCATCTACGACCTGCGTCACCTCAATCCTTCGGCCCGCATCTCCGTCAAGCTGGTGGCCGAAAACGGCGTCGGGACCATCGCCGTGGGCGTGGCCAAGGCCGGCGCGGACTGCGTGGTCATCTCCGGCCATGACGGCGGTACCGGTGCCAGCCCCCATTCCGCCATCCATTATGTGGGCCTGCCGTGGGAATCCGGCCTGTCCGAAGCGCATCAGGCCCTGGTGACCTGCGGCATGCGCCGGCGGGTGTCCCTCCAGACCGACGGCCTGCTGCGCACCGGCCGTGACGTCGTCGTGGCCGCGCTGCTGGGCGCCGAGGAATTCGCCTTCGGGACGGCGCTGATGGTCAGCATGGGCTGCGTCATGTGCCGCAGCTGCATGAAGGGCCGCTGCCCGGCGGGCATCGCCACCCAGGACGAAAAGCTGCGTGCCCGCTTCAAGGGGCGCCCTGAACATGTGATGCGCTTCCTGCGCCTGCTGGCCGGGGACGTGCGCCGCGAACTGGCCGCCCTGGGCTTCCGCTCCCTGAACGAGGCCGTCGGCCATGCCGATCTGCTGGCGCAGCGTACGGACATCACGGGCCGGGCGGCCTCCCTCGACCTCTCGCGCCTGCTCTGGACGCCCGACGCGGTCTGCGGACAACATCATGCCGGGGGCTTCCCCCGTGTCTGCGAGCCCACGGTGCTGGAGCAGGATCTGGATCAGGCCGCCGAACCCGTGCTGGCAGGCCAGTGCGATCATCTGCGTATCGAGCGGACCATCCGCAATGTGGACCGTGCCGTGGGTGCGCGCCTTTCCGGCAGCATCGTCCTGCGCCACGGGGCCGCCGGCCTGCCCCGGGACAGCCTGCATCTCCACTTCCACGGCCAGGCCGGGCAAAGCCTCGGCGCCTTCCTGGCCCCCGGCGTGACCCTTGAGGTGGAAGGCAGCGTCAATGACTACGCGGGCAAGGGCCTTGCCGGCGGCATCATCGTGGTCCGCCCCGATGCCGGGGCCCGCTTCGTGGCGGCGGAACAGGCCGTGGCCGGCAACGTGGCCCTGTACGGCGCCACCGCCGGCGAGGCCTATTTCTGCGGCCAGGCCGGGGAACGCTTTGCCGTACGCAACTCCGGTGCCTGCGCCGTGGTGGAAGGTGTGGGCGACCACGGCTGCGAATACATGACCGGCGGCACCGTCGTCGTCCTGGGACGCACCGGCTACAATTTCGCTGCCGGCATGAGTGGCGGCACGGCCTTCGTCTACGACCTGGACGAGCATTTCCAGAACCGCTGCAACATCGAGAGCGTGGATCTGGAATCCGTCTGGCAGGAAGAGGATCAGGCCCTGCTGCGCCGCCTGGTGGAACAGCACGCGGCCTGCACCGGCAGTGCCAAGGCCGCGTCCCTGCTGGCCAACTGGGATGCCGCCCTGCCGCTCTTCGTCAAGGTCATGCCGCTGGATTACAAGAACGTGCTCCGCCGTCAGGCGGAAGCCGCCCACGACGCGGAGACCGCCTCCGCCACCGAAGAAGTGTTCCACGCACGAGGAGAAAACGAGCATGCGTAAGATCGCCTTCACCAAGATGGAAGGCTGCGGCAACGATTACGTCTATCTTGACGGGTTCTCGAAAGACCTGCGGCTCACGGAAGCGGACATCCCCGCACTGGCCCGCGCCATCAGCGACCGGCATTACGGTGTGGGCTCCGACGGACTGGTGCTCATCCTGCCCCCCGCCTCGCCGGACAGGGCCGACATCCGCATGCGCATGTTCAATGCCGACGGCAGCGAGGCCGAGATGTGCGGCAACGCTTCCCGCTGCGTGGGACGCTTCGCCTGGGAGCACGCCCTGACCGGCAGGCCCGTCATCCGCCTGGAGACCCTGGCCGGGATCAAACTCCTGCAGCGTGTGGACGATGACGGGGGCTGCCCCTCCCGTGTCTGTGTGGACATGGGCACGCCGGAACTGGCCCGGCAGCGCATCCCCGTCCGCCCCGACGCGGCGTCGGATCCCGAAAGTCCGTGCATCGGGCAGCCCATGCGGGTGCTGGATCGTGAATGGGCCGTGACCTGCGTGTCCATGGGCAACCCTCATGCCGTGGTCTTTGTGGACGATGTGGACAGTCTGGACCTGCCTGTGGTGGGCCCGGCCTTCGAGCACCATACCTGGTTCCCCAGCCGCACCAATACCGAATTCGTGCAGCTCCTGGACGCGGGGCATGTGCGCATGCGTGTCTGGGAACGGGGCGCCGGTGAGACCCTGGCCTGCGGCACCGGAGCCTGTGCCGTGGCCGTGGCCTGCCACCTTACCGGCCGTACGGGAAGAGAGGTGGCGGTGCAGCTGCGCGGCGGCACGCTGGATATCCGCTGGGACGAACAGACGGGGCATATCCTGATGACCGGCCCGGCCCGCACCGTGTTTTCTGGAGAATACATCCTTGCCCAGGGGCAGGAGGACTAGTCATGATACGCAGCAACGAGCATTACGCCGGACTGCCCGGCGCCTATCTTTTCGCCACGGTGGCCGCCAGGGTCCGCGCGCACCGGGAGCAGCACCCCGCCCTGCCCGTCATCAGCCTGGGCATCGGCGATGTGACCCGCCCCCTGCCGCCCGCCGTCATCACCGCCCTGCATACCGCGGTGGACGAGATGGCCTCTGCCGCCTCGTTCAAGGGCTACGGCCCGGAACAGGGCTATGATTTCCTGCGCGAGGCCATCGCCGCCCATGACTACCGGGCCCGCGGCGTGCAGATGGACGCCTCGGACATCTTCGTCAGTGACGGATCCAAGTGCGATGTGGCCAACATCCAGGAGCTGTTCTCCCTTTCCTGCCGTGTGGCGGTCACGGATCCGGTCTATCCCGTCTATGTGGATTCCAATGCCATGGCGGGCCGCGCGGGCCGGTGGACGGGCGATCGCTGGAGCGACCTCATCTACCTGCCCTGCACGGAAGCCAACGATTTCGTGCCGGACTTCCCCGCTGCGGTGCCCGACATCATCTATCTCTGCTACCCCAACAATCCCACCGGCACGGTGCTGCACAGGGATGCCCTGGCCGCCTGGGTGGACTATGCCCGCCGCCACGGGGCCCTCATCATCTATGATGCGGCCTACGAGGCCTTCATCAGGGATACGGAAGGCGATGTGCCGCACAGCATCTTCGAGATCCCCGGTGCCGAGGAAGTGGCCGTGGAATGCCGCTCCTTCTCCAAGACAGCGGGCTTCACGGGCCTGCGCTGCGCCTTCACCACCATCCCGGCCGCGGTGACCATCCCCGGCCCGGACGGAGCCCGCATCCGCCTGCAGGACATGTGGAAGCGCCGCCAGAGCACCAAGTACAACGGGTGCCCCTACATCGTGCAGCGTGCCGCCGAAGCCGTCTACAGCCCGGAGGGACAGGAACAGGTCCGTGCCACCATCGCGGCCTACATGGCCAATGCGGCCCGCATCCGTTCCGGTATCGAAGGCATGGGCCTTGCCTGCTATGGCGGCATCCATGCCCCCTACATCTGGGTAAGGACACCTGACGGCATGGGCTCCTGGGAGTTTTTCGACCTTCTGCTGTCGCGCACGTCCCTGGTCTGCACCCCCGGTGCGGGCTTCGGCCCCAGCGGCGAAGGCTATGTGCGCTTCACCGCCTTCGGCAGCGAAGCGGACACCACCGAGGCCCTGGAACGTTTGCAGGAGCTGCGTTTGTAAGGAGCGCTTGGGGGAGGGCCCGGCGGCGTCAGCGGCCGGCGCCCCCCCCAGCGGTCATTTTTTCCACGGGCAGGCACAACGCCCGGCATTTTCCGCTCAAGCATACCGGAGCGCGGGGAAGGCACGAAGCGCTCCTATGCATAAGGCCCGCCGGAGTTTTTTCCAGCGGGCCTTTTTTATGCCGTTCCGTCAAGGGATCTGCGGCCATCAGCCATGTTGTGCGGCCGCATCCTGCCAGAGAAGATCCCCGCATCAATGCTGGCGGAATTCCTTGTAACTGATGCCGTGCTTCTTCATGCGCAGGGCCATGACACGCTCCGTGAGCCCCAGGGCCTGGGCCGCATGGCCCACATGTCCTTTGTGTCGGGCAAGGGCATCCGTGATGCAGGCCCGTTCCAGCTCGTCGAGGCGATCCTGAAGGCTGCCCGGCGCGGCATGGGGATCCGCTGCCGCCTTGTGCGCGGCCGCCCCGAACGGACAGTGCGTGCTGTGCAGTTCACGCGGCAGGTGCTGGGGCAGGATCAGGCCCTCCGGGCCGACCAGGAGCACCGCCCGCTCCATGACGTTTTCCAGCTCGCGGATGTTGCCGGGCCAGGCATAGCGCTGCAGCATGTCCATGACGGCCAGCGAGATGCGGATGCCTGTGCGCCCGTTGGCCGCAGCATATTTGTCCGCAAAGTAGGCGGCCAGCGGCTGGATGTCGTTCTGCCGCTCGCGCAGGGGCGGCATGTGGATGGGAAAAACGTTCAGGCGGTAATACAGGTCGCGGCGGAAGGTGCCCTCCTCCACCATGCGGGACAGATCCCGGTTGGTGGCCGTGATGATGCGCACGTCCACGGTGAGGCTCTCTGTCCCGCCCAGACGCTCGAAGCAGCGCTCCTGCAGGACGCGGAGCAGCTTGGCCTGCGTCAGGAGGGAAAGTTCCCCGACCTCATCAAGAAAGAGCGTCCCGCCGTCCGCCAGTTCGAACCGCCCCTTGCGCATGCCCGAAGCACCGGTGAAGGCCCCTTTCTCATGGCCGAACAATTCGCTTTCGATGAGATTTTCCGGCAGGGCCGCACAGTTCAGCGAAATGAACGGGCCCTTGTTCCGCTTGCCGGCGGAATGGATGGCATGGGCGGCCAGCTCCTTGCCCGTACCGCTCTCACCGTACAGCAGCACCGTCGTGGTGGAAGGCGCCACCTGTGAGATCTGTTCGTAAACAAGGCGCATGGCATCGGAATTGCCGACAAAACCATGCGGACGCAGCGGTGCGGACAGGGCGTTGCGCAGGCGCATGTTCTCTTCGATGGCCGCCACGCGCTCGTCCATGACGTTCTGCCGCGCCCTGGCCACATGCGCGATCATGGATGCGATGATGGTCAGGATGTGTTCATCCTCTTCCAGCGTCACGGCATCCGCGAAGACCCGGTCCACGGAAAGGGCGCCCAGGACCTCGTCCTCGAATTTGATGGGCACACAGATGAAGGCGATGGTATCTTTCTGCAGGTCACGGGAGCGGGTGCGGTTCAAAAAGATGGGACTGGCCGAGACATTGGACACGACCATGGGCTGGCCGCTCTGGATGACGCGCCCCGTGACGCCCTCGCCCAGGGCATAGTGGCCCCGCCGCTGTTCGGCTGGATTCAGACCGTGCGCCACCTCGATGCGTATCTCGCCGGTATGGGGGGACACGAGGGTGATCATGCCCCGCATCATGTGCAGATGTTTCGCCATCAGGGAGAGCGCCGCCTCCAGGCTGTGGCCGATGTCCCGGGAATGGTCGATGACCTGGGAAAGATCGAACAGCAGACGCAGACCGCTGTCCGTTTCGCGCACGCGCTGCCGGTGCGGCGGCGGCACGGGCGCAGCACAGGGAACAGTCCCTTCCCGGTCGGGGGCGTCAGGATCCGTCAGCGGCGTCTCATGGTGTCGTTTCATGGGCAAATCCTTCCCTTTCCGGTTGTCTGCGGGCATGCTGGCCCTTTTCCACGGTCCTCTGGGGGCGGCATCCGGCGCCGCAGGCCGGTGAGCGGCACCGATGCCTGCCGGGGCCCGCGGCCCTCCTGCCACCCGGCGCGGACCCGCAGGACATGCGCAAGGAGCCCGCTGTCCCGTGGACGGCGCGGCAGCACGGACAGGTCCCGACGGATGCCGGCCATGCCAAAGATCCGCAACAGGAGCAATGCAAAAAAGCGGCCGACCATAACAGCCGACCGCTTGTCTTTGTGGTGGTGCGCCCGAAGAGATTCGAACTCCTGGCCTACAGGTTCGTAGCCTGTTGCTCTATCCAGCTGAGCTACGAGCGCATGTTTGAAATATTACGTTACCCGGCCGTGCCCGTCAAGGACAAATAACGGCGACCGGTGCAGCCGTGCTACTGGGCGTCGATGGCGTTGACGGCGCGGGACAGGCGGGACAGCTTGCGGGCGGCCTTCTTCCAGTGCATGGCGCCCTTGCCGGCAGCCTTGGCCAGCACGGAAGCGGCAACAGTCAGAGCGCTGCTGGCCTGTTCCTTGTCGTTGCCGGTGATGGCGGCGCGCACAGCCTTGACGGCGTTCTTCACGCGGGTACGGGCAGCGCGGTTGCGGGCGGCGTGTTTCAGGCTCTGCTTATGACGCTTGATGGCAGACTTATGGTTAGCCACGGTATTCCTCCGATATTTTGGCCTGCAATGCAGGTATAGTGCCTTCGTGTGAAGACGGATTCTTAGCAGAGCATGGCGTATCTGTCAAGCTCTGCGGCCATATTGGCGCATTTTCATGCAAGGGGCGGTGCCCCTTGCCACATTTTAGATCTGCAGGGCGGCAAAATCCGCCAGCCGAGCAAACCGGGTGCCCAGGGCATTGAGCATGGCCAGGCGGTTGGCGCGCAGCGCCGCATCATCGCACATGACCATGACGCCGTCGAAGAAGGCATCCACCACGGGACGGACTTCCAGCAGCGTCTCGAGGGCGGCGGCATGGTCGCCGGCCTCCCACAGGCTGTCCAGACGCGGCAGCAGATCATCCAGCGTGGCGGCCAGGGCCTTTTCGGCATCTTCCTGCAGCAGGTCAGCCTGCCAGGCAGCGGCAAGCTGTTCAGCCGCGCCCTGCTTGCGGACGATGTTGGCCACACGCTTGAAGGTCTGCACGGCCTCGGCATAGCCGGCTTCCCTGCTGAACCGGGCAAGGGCGGCCAGACGGGCCCCGCACTGGCAGACATCAGCCACACCGGCGCCCAGGGCGGCATCCACCAGCAGGCTGTCTTCGCCACGGTTCTGCCAGTAATTGCGCACACGGCCCGCAAAGAAGTCCAGCAGCTTGTCCAAGGCTTCCTGCGGCGCCAGCTTCCACGGGCGGTCACCATAGAGCTCGTGTGCACGGGCGAACAGCTGACGGATGTCGAAGTGCAGGTCGAACTCCAGGGCGATGCGGATGATGCCCAGCGCACAGCGACGCAGGGCATTGGGGTCGGCGGCGCCGGTGGGGATCATGCCCAGGCCGAAGCAGCCCACCAGGGTGTCGGCCTTGTCGGCCATGGACAGCAGGGCACCGCACAGGCTGGCGGGCACGGGGCTGTCGGGACCGGCGGGCAGATACTGTTCGCGCAGGGCCTGGGCCACCACCGGGCTCTCGCCCTTGCGCCCGGCGTAGATGCCGCCCATGATGCCCTGCAGGGTGTCGAATTCGCCCACCATGCCGGTCACCAGGTCGGCCTTGGACAGACGCCCGGCGCGGGCGGCGTCTTCGGCGCTCACCTGGCCCCGGGCCACGTTGCCGGCCAGCCAGCGGCACAGGGCCTCCAGACGGCGGGTCTTCTCGCCCATGGTGCCCAGACGGCCGATGAAGATGACGTGATCCAGCTTTTCCAGCCAGTGGTCGAAATTGTCGCGCAGGTCGGCATGCCAGAAGAAGCGGGCATCTTCCAGGCGGGCACGCAGCACGCGTTCCCAGCCGTGCTTGACCAGGCTCATGTCCTCGGGGGAGATGTTGAGCACGGTCAGGAAGTGCGGCATGAGGCTGCCGTCGGCGGCCTCGATACCGAAGCTTTTCTGATGGCTTTCCATGCTGGTGAGCAGCACTTCGCGGGGGACTTCCAGATAGGACGGATCAAAGTCGGCCAGCAGGGGCACGGGATGCTCGGTCAGGCCCTGCACCTCGTCCAGCAGGCCGTCACGCCACAGCACCTTGCCGCCGATGGCGGCAGCCTGGGCGTCCCCGCCTTCCACGATGATCTTGCGGCGGTCGGCGGCATCGGGCGTCAGGCCGCCCTTTTCCTCCAGGACGGCCAGCAGGTCGTCGGCATGGGCCACGCTGAAGGGGCCATGACCGTGGATGCGGTGGCCCATGGTCTCGCGACCGGAAGCCACGGGCCCCACGGTGAAGGGCACCACGGCATCATCCAGCAGGGCCACGATCCAGCGCAGCGGGCGGGCATAGGCCAGGGTATTGCTGCCCCAGCGCATACGCTTGCCGAACGGCAGGGAGGTGATGACGGCGGGGCAGATCCCGGCCAGCAGGTCCGCCACGGCAGCGCCGCCGATGCGCTTGCGCACGGCCACATATTCGCCCTTTTCGGTGGTGATGCGGTACACATCGTCCACGCTCACGCCGTTGGTGCGGGCAAAGCCTTCCAGGGCTTTGGTGGGCGTGCCGTCAGCGGCAAAGGCCACACGCACCGGCGGGCCGGCCACTTCTTCCTCGCGCTCCTGCTGCACGGGGTTCACGTCCTCGATGATGACGATGGCACGACGCGGCGTGCTCATGGTACGCAGGGCGCCGTGTTCCACACTGGCTTCCTGCAGGGCCGCGGTGAAACGGGCGGCCAGTTCGGCTTCTTCGCCGGCCAAAAAACGGGCAGGCAGTTCTTCGCTGCCAATTTCAAGCACAAAGGTCGCCATGCCTTACCTCGCCTCGGTGTTGAGCATCGGATACCCCAGCTCTTCACGCTGGGCCACATACAGTTTGGCCACGCCTGCAGCCAGAGCGCGCACACGGCCGATATATCCGGCACGCTCCGTGATGGAGATGGCGCCGCGCGCATCCAGCAGGTTGAAGGTGTGGGAACACTTGAGGCAGTAGTCGTAGGCGGGCCAGGGCAGGTTCTGCTCCAGCATGGCCTTGCACTGGCCCTCAAAATCGTTGAAATGGCGCAGCAGCATCTCGGGGTTGCTGACCTCGAAATTGTGCTTGGACTGCTCCACTTCGTTCTGGTGATAGATGTGGCCGTAGGTCACGTTCTTGTTCCACTTCAGGTCATAGACGGATTCCACGCCCTGCAGGTACATGGTCAGACGTTCCAGACCATAGGTCAGTTCCACGCTGACGGGATGCAGGTCGATGCCGCCCACCTGCTGGAAGTAGGTGAACTGGCTCACCTCCATGCCGTTGAGCCACACTTCCCAGCCCAGGCCCCAGGCGCCCAGGGTGGGCGATTCCCAGTCATCTTCCACAAAGCGTATATCGTGCCGGGCAGGATCGATGCCCAGGGCGTTCAGGCTTTCCAGGTACAGTTCCTGCACATTGGCAGGGGAAGGCTTCATGATGACCTGGAACTGGAAATAGCGCTGCAGGCGGTTGGGATTTTCCCCGTAGCGGCCGTCAGTGGGACGACGGCTGGGTTCCACATAGGCCACGCTCCAGGGTTCGGGGCCCAGCACGCGCAGGAAGGTGTTGGGGTTGAACGTCCCCGCCCCGCACTCCACGCCTGAAGGCTGTTCCACGACACAGCCCTGCTCCGCCCAGTAGCGTTGCAGGGTAAGGATGACATCCTGAAAATACATGTGCAGTCCTTTTTTAACACATTTCGGCACGACGCGACGCTCGCGTCAGCTCCGGCGCCGCCAGTCCGACGCGTCCCCTTTTCCGTCTTTTGTCCCGCAGGCAGGACGGGCAGACTCAAACCCGGCGAAAATAGTTCCCCTCCCAGGCCAGCCCCAGATGATACTGGACAAAGCCGTCGATGGCCCGGGCGCAGGCCCGCCGCACAGGTGGCGGCAGCTCGCCGTCCGGCCACCCGGACGGGAAACTTTGCTGTACATGGCGCAGAAGGTCAAGCCCCTGCGCGGGGACCTCCACACCATAACGCTCCAGCTCGAAACGGCTGCTGCGGCAGGACGAGCAGCGCAGCTGGCCTTCATCGACCACGAAGAGCGCATCACCGCCGATGGACCGGCCGCACCGGCCGCACTGGCCCAGGTTGGGGGCAAAGCCCAGGGCCCCGGCCAGACGCAGGCGGAAATACAGGGGCAAAAGCACGGGCGGGGCCTTTTCCGCCTCCAGGACCGCGCGCAGATCCTCCACCAGCAGGAAGGCCTCCTCCGCGGCGTCCTCCCCCACGCCCATGGCTTCCACAAAGCGCAGGCAGTTGGCCGCCAGCCCCATGCGCCGCCAGTTGCGGCGCAGCAGGCGCGGTCCCTGCAGCAGGGCGGCTTCCTCAAGGTTGAGGAAACGGCCGTCCTTTGAAGAGCGCACACGGCACTGCAGGCTGTTCAGCACATCCAGGCAGCCGCAAAAGCGTCGCCTGCTGCGGCTGCCGCCAAAGGCGAACAGCGTCAGCAGGCCATGTTCACGGCACAGCAGCCTGAGCCAGAGGTCCGACTCGCGAAAGGCCCCCATGCGCAGCACGAGGGCCTGGTCGGTCCATTCCATCAGTTGGCGGCGGGCGGGAAGACCAGGGTCTTCACCTGACCGGCCTGACCGGGGGCGGGCAGCTCCGTCCCGTCATACGAGACCTGAACGCCGCCGGCGTTGCCCAGCTTGACTTCCAGGGCCTTGCTGAACTCCAGGGTGATGATGTCGCCCTTGTGCACCGAGAACTGGCGCACTTCGCCATCCACCGTGGCCCGCATCCAGCACTCGCCGGTGCCTGTCACCACCACACGGTGCATGCCCGCAGGCAGGGACGGATCCTGGGCCGCCGCATCCTGGACCGTGGCGGCATTGGCCGTCTGGCCCCAGGTCAGTTCCGCGGGCCGGGTATCCATCATGCCCGTATACACGGGCGCGGCACTGCGCTCGGGTTGCGCGGGAGCGGGCACGACGGGAGCGGCGCTCCCCGCAGGAGCCGCCGCGCCGCCAGCTCCCCGGGGGGCAGGGACGGCCTGTCCGGCGGCCGGAGCGGAGGCTGCCGGTGCCGCAGGTGTCGCGGCGGAAGGCGCCGGGGCCACCGGTTCAGGCACCGGGGCCACGGCCGCGGGCTCCGCGGTCGGCAGGCTTTGTTCCTTGCCGCCGGTCAGGTCCTTGAACACGCCCCGCTGCCACAGCATCCAGCCGCCACCGGCCAGCGCCACCAGCAGGATGAGCAGGATGAAGACGCGCAGCCAGCCGGCGATGCCATGCCGGGCGCCATGACGCAAAATGGCGGGATTGCCGCGCAGGCCCTCGTCGCCCCCCATGACGGTGCATTCCGTCACCGCCGCGGGATGCAAGGCATGCAGCACTTCGGCCACGCCCTCGGAATCCAGCGCCATATACGCGGCATAGGCCCGCAAAAAGCCCTTGGTATAGGCGGGATGGGGCAAGGCGGAAAGATCCCCGCTCTCCAGGGCCTGGATGAGCCGCGTGCTGATCTTCAGGTGCGCGGCCACATCATCAAGGCTCAGGCCGCGGCGTTCGCGTTCCGCGCACAGCGCCGCGCCCAGTTCTTCAAAAGTCATGCAAACCTCGATACGGGGAAAGCGGGTATCTGCCGGCCGGGTCTCCCCGTCTGGTTCCGGCCGGAAGCCTGTGTCCTACAGACGGATATCGATGACGGCCCTGTTGCGCAGCTGCTGGGAATACTCGTCAAAGCGTTCCATGGCCTTGGGCTGGCGCAGGATGTTGTCGATGACGGGCCGGGCTTCCTCGAAGGTCATGGGACGGCCGGGGCCGGTCTGCCCGGGACGGAACAGATGCACCTGGGCCTTGTGCCCCTGCACGGTGAAGATCTCGGTCACATCGCCGGGCTTCATCTTGTTCAGGCGGCCCTCCCACTCGGGATTGAGGCGTCCCCATTCCACCGGGCCCATGTCGCCGCCCTTCTCGCGATTGGGGGCGATGGAATACTTGCGGGCGGCCTCTTCGAACGAGAGGGACCCTGAAGCGATCTGCGCCGCGATGCTCCTGGCATTGACATTGGGATTGTAGACGATCAGGCCCATATGCAGGCCGTTGCGGTCATACAGGGTGTCCTTGTGCTTTTCGTAGTAGGCGCGGATCTCGTCATCGGTCACCACCACGCGGCGGCCCACTTCGGCCCCCATGACGCGCTGGCGCAGCATGTTGGTCTTCAGGGTCTTGCGCAGCTCATCCACGCTCATGCCCTGCTTTTTCAGTTCGGCTTCGAACTGGGCGCGGTTCAGGCGGCGCATCTTCATCATCTTGGTCAGTTCCTGGTCGATCTCGCTGTCGGAGGCCGTGATGCTCAGACGCTTGGCCTCCTGTTCCAGCAGGATGTCCATGATCATGGAATCCAGCACCTTGCGGAAGACCACATTGACCTTGTCGGCCTGCTTGGGGTCATTGGGATTGAGACGGGCACGCCCCAGTTCGGGCAGCGCGGCCTTCTGCAGGTCGAACATGGTGATGACCTGGCCGTTGACCACCGCGGCAATTTTGTTGAGCTGGGCAGCCTGGGCCGTGCAGGCCAGGCAGAGCCATGCCATCAGGATCAGAAGGGCAGATTTTTTCAAGGCAAATTCTCCCGTTATGCGCATAGGCTGTAGTAGCAGCCGAAAATAGCCAATATTTCCCGCTTTGGCAATCGCCGCGGCCTAGGCCGGGCCGCCCTGGGCCTCCGGTACGCGGATGCCTTCCAGGGCCTGGCGCAGCCCCCGCAGCCCCTGGGCAAAATCCTTGTCCGGCGGCAGGGGCAGCATGAGCGCCGCCGGGGGCAGCATCCGGGCCCCCTTCATGGAAGCCACCAGCTGCAGGATGCGCTCCGGCTGCACGGCGGTCTGCCCGTCGCCCCACACCAGCCGGACATGATCCAGATAGATGTCCGCACGCCGGACCTGCAGCCGGCTCAGGAATTGCTTGAAATCGAGCACGGCGATGAAATTGGCCAGCTCCTGCGGGAAACTGCCGAAACGGTCGCGCATGGAAAGGGCCACTTCCTCACGGGCCGCACCGCTGGTGGCCGACGTGAGCGCCTTGTAGCAGCGCAGGCGCTCCCGGCCGTCCTCGATGTAGGACTGGGGGATGTGGGCAGGCAGGCCGAGATTGAGCTCCGTCTCCACATCCTGGGTGACGGGCGTGCCCTTGAGGCGGGCCACGGCCTCTTCCAGCATCTCCAGGTACAGGTCGAGCCCCACCCGGCCCATATGGCCGGACTGCACCTCGCCCAGGATGTTGCCCGCGCCGCGCAGGCGCAAGTCTTCCATGGCCACCTGGAAACCGGCGCCCAGGTAGTCCATGTCCATGATGATGCGCAGCCGCTCCCCGGCCACCTCGCTCAGGTGTTCGGTATCGGGCACCACGAAGAAGGCGTAGGCCTGACGGTCGCTGCGGCCCACCCGGCCCCGCAGCTGATAGAGCTGGCCAAGGCCGAACAGCTGGGCCTGATCCACCACCAGGGTATTGGCACGGGGAAAATCCAGCCCCGACTCGACGATGGCCGTACAGACCAGCACATCCAGCTCGCCGTGCCAGAACTTGTGCATGTTGCTTTCCAGCTCGCTTTCCGACATCTGGCCGTGCGCCATGCCCACCCGGGCGGCGGGCACCAGCTTGCGCACATACTCGGCCACGCGCTCCAGGCCCTGCACCCGGTTGTAGACCCAGAAGACCTGGCCTTCCCGGGCCAGCTCGCGTTCCAGGACCGTGCGCAGGGTGGCGTCGTCACGCCGCAGCACGGCCGTGGCCACAGGCTTGCGGTCCTGCGGGGCGGTCTCGATGACGGAAAGGTCGCGGATGCCGGACATGGAGAGCTGCAGGGTGCGCGGGATGGGCGTGGCCGTCAGGGTCAGCACGTCCACATTCTTTTTCAGGGCCTTGAGCTTTTCCTTGTGCCGCACGCCGAAGCGCTGCTCCTCATCCAGGATGAGCAGGGAAAGATTGGGCAGGGAGACATCCGACGACAGCAGGCGGTGCGTGCCCAGCAGGATGTCGATCTGCCCCTCGGCCGCTGCCTTGAGGACTTCCTTTTGCCGGGCGCGGGGCACGAAGCGGCTCAGCAGGCCCACCGTGACAGGAAAACCGGCCAGACGGGCCCGGAAGGTCTGGTAATGCTGCTCGGCCAGCACCGTGGTGGGGCACAGCAGGGCCACCTGGCGTCCCTCGCTGGCCGCACGGAAAGCCGCCCGCAGGGCCACTTCGGTCTTGCCGAAGCCCACGTCGCCGCAGACCAGGCGGTCCATGGGCTCGGGCTTGTCCATGTCGGCCAGCACGTCCTCGATGGCCCGTGCCTGGTCCGGGGTCTCCTCAAAGCCGAAGGTCGCTTCGAATTCATGGTACAGCTCGCCCGGCGGATCGTAGCGGAACCCCTTGGCCACCTTGCGGTAGGCGTACATCTCCACCAGATCGGCCGCGATCTTTTCGATGGCCTTGCGGACCTTTTCCTTGCCGGAACTCCAGCTGGCGCCGCCCAGGCGGTCCAGTGGCGGTTCCGCGCCCTCGCCGCCCTTGAAACGCTGGATGAGCCCCAGACGGTCCACCGGCACATAGAGCCTGTCCTGCCCGGAGTACTCCACCAGCAGGAAGTCATTGCCCTGTCCTCCCTGCACCAGGTGGTGCAGACCGGCGAAACGGCCGATGCCGTAATCCCGGTGGACGAGCAGATCCCCGGCCTTGAGGTCGTCGAAGCTGTCCAGCCCCTTGAAGGCACGCGAGGAGACACGGGCCTTTTTTTCCGCACGCGGATAGAGGATGTCCTCGCCCAGCACGAGCACATCATCCCAGACCAGCTCCGCACCGGAACGCCAGGGGGAGACCAGGGCGAACAGTCCGCGCTGCTCCGGCGCATAGCGCAAGGCAGGCGTGATGCCTTCCTGCTCGGCCAGCTTGAGGAATTTGGCCCGGCTGCGCTGCGAGGAAAAGCTCAGCACCACCTGGCGGCGCCGGTTCTGCCATTCCTTCAGACCGGCAGCCAGATGCTGCCACGGCCGGTCGGCCGCCCCGGGAATGGGGAAAAGATCCGTGAAGGCATGGAGCGGGCGCTCCTGCACGTCGTCACCCGTGGCATCCACGCCCATGACCAGAGGCTCCAGATAGAAATGGCGGGCCCCTGCCCAGGGCAGCTCCTGCAGGCTGCCGCACAGGCACAGGGCGGACGGCTGCGGCAAGGGCGCATCGTCCTCTTCCAGCTGGTCGCGCAGCTGCATGGCCGTCCCGTGAAGGGCGGCGTCACAGTCAGCCTGTCCGGGCAGGAACCAGAGCGGATCCTCCGGCAGCCAGTCGGCTATGGTGCTGGCCTTTTCGTGCACCACGCCCGGCAGCAGGCCCAGACCGCCGGCATCCAGGGTCTTCTTGAAGGTATAGCAGTCGTTCTCGCTGATGCGCGCCCCGGCGAACAGGGCATCCATGCGTCCGCGGGCCGCGGCCAGGCCCTGCGCGTCCAGCACGAAAGGCAGGGCCGGCAGCAGGGTCATCTCGCCCAGGCCCTGCAGGGAGCGCTGGCTCTCGGCATCGAACAGGCGCAGCTCTTCCAGCGTGTCGCCGAAAAATTCCATGCGTACAGGACGCGGATAGCCGGCCGGGAAGATGTCGAAGATGTCGCCGCGCCGGGCCATCTGCCCCGGCCGGGTGACCAGGGGGACACGCTCGTAGCCCCATTCCACGGCCTGATCGAGGATCAGTTCCGGGGGGTAGTCGCTGCCCCGTGCCAGGTCGAGCGTATGCCCGGCAAAAAAGTCGCGCGGCACATGGCGCAGCAGCAGCGCTTCCGTGCTCAGGATGAGGCAGCGGGGCCCGCCCTGGGCAAGGCTGTACAGGGCCGCCAGCCGTCGTGCCCAGGAATCCCGGTCACGGCGCAGCAGAAGGCCGGCGGGGAGCGCGGCAAAGGGCAGTTGCCAGGCGGGGACATCAGGGGCCATGTCCGCCAGGGAAAGCGAGGGGGAGAAAAGGGTCAGCAGTGCGCGCGCCGCCGTGTACTCCTCACGGTCGCGCACCAGGATGACGCTGCTGCGTCCCCGGGCCAGCGCGGCGCAGGCAAGACGGCAACAGGACGCCATGCCGCTGCGCTGCCAGTGTCGGGCCTCGGCCGGCCCTGAAAGCAGGGAAAGGATATCTGCCATGACTGTCCGCCGGAAAAAGCAAAAACGACGCCACCAACGACGCCGAATCCTGGGAGTGGGTTCAAAAAAGGCGGCCCGAAGGCCGCCTTGCGGGATCTTTCATCTATGCTGTCGGGGGCCATGCTTCAAGCTACCCGGGGGGATGCGTGCACGCGCATCCCGGGCGGAGTGGGAACATTTCCCCGCACGGACAGCCGACGGATCACGATCCGCCTAGTGACTGCCGCAGCTGCTGCCGCAACTGCCGCAGCTGCTGCCGGAAGAGGCCAGCGGCACCTCGGGATCCACGGTGAATCCCATGTAGGTCATATCAATCGCGACGCCCTTGATCTGCGCCACCAGTTCGGTGGCCATGCAGAAGGTGAAACCGTCAACTTCCTCGGTGCTGTCCTGTGCGTTAGGCTCATCCAGAGCCAGGGCGAGACGCGGGCCGCTTCAGCCGCCGGGGGCAAGAAACACGCGGATGGACTGGCGTTCCTTGTCCGCGAAGTAGGCTTCCAGCTCTTTACGAGCGTTTTCAGACAGAGTGATCATTCCTATTCCTCTCTGGGCCGTATCCGCGGAACATCCTGCCCGTCAGGAAACGGGACCGGTGCCCGGGGGCACCCGACCCTCTCCGCCGGTAACGGCAGTTGATGGAAACAGAAGACGGGACCTTCTGTTATGACAAAACCGGCCGGGCCGTGACAGCCGGCCCCACCGGTCAGGGACTACTGATGACTGCCGCAGCTGCCGCAGCAACCGCCGCAGGAACTGCCGCCCGACGAAGGCAGGGGCACTTCGGGGGTCACGGTGAAGCCCAGATAGCTCAAGTCTATGCTGATGCCCTTCACCTGTTGCAGCAATTCGTTGTTGATGCAGAACGCGAAGCCGTCCTGTTCGAACCGGGCGTCCTCGTCACCGGGTTCGTCCAGAGCCAGGACGAGCCGGGGGCCGGAGCAGCCGCCGGGAGCGAGATACACACGGATGGTCTGGCGTTCCTTGTCCGCAAAATAGGCTTCCAGCTCCTTGCGGGCATTCTCGGACAAAACGATCATTCCTTCTCCTTGACGATGCCGCGTCCCGGCCTTCCCGTAATCCCGCAGGGGAAGAGGCGCTGTTTCGGGGCAGCGCCCGACGCCGGTGCGGCAGCTGTTGGCGCAGGAGGTGACAGGTATCGTCAGAGCAGGGATGACACGGGAAGGACAGCGCCTTCCCTCAGAGGCTACTGATGACTGCCGCAGCCGCCGCAGCAGCCGCCGCAGGCACTGCCGCCCGACGAAGGCAGGGGCACCTCGGGGGTCACCAGAAAGCCAAGGTAGTTGGCATCGATACTGACGCTTTTCACCTGCTGCAAAAGTTCATTGTTGATGCAGAAGGCAAAACCGCCCTGTTCGATCCGGGTATCGTTCTCACCGGCTTCGTCCAGCGCCAAGGCAAGGCGCGGGCCGGAGCAGCCGCCGGGGGCAAGGTAGATGCGGACGGTCGCTTTTTCCCTGTCGGCAAAAAAACCTTCCAGTTCCTTCCGGGCGGCATCGGTCAACGTGAGCATGGCACTACCTCCAGTGTTGCCCGTAACATGTAAGGTCAGCCCCAAAGATTGTCAATCGCTCGCGGGGCTTTTCTCCGCCGGTAAAAAGGCGTATGGAAAGACATCACTTCTGGAGGAATTATGCCCACGACATTGCTGCTGGACAAAGAGGAAATGACCCGTATTCTGGAACGTCTTGCCTGCGAAGTGCTGGACCGGCACGGGCAGTGCGAGCGCGTCATGCTGGTGGGCATCGAACGCCGCGGCGCCGACCTGGCCCGCCGCCTGGGCGCCCTGATGCAGCAAAAGCTGCAGCGCCCCCTGCCCCTGGGCACGCTGGACATCAACCTGTACCGTGACGACTGGACGAGCCTGGAGGGCAAGCCCCACATCGGCCAGTCGCGCATCACCGCCCCCGTGGACAACGCGGAGATCATCCTTATAGATGATGTGCTGTTCAGCGGCCGTACCATCCGCGCCGCCCTGGAAGCCCTGCTGGATTACGGCCGCCCCCGCAAGGTGGAGCTGCTGGTGCTCGTGGACCGCGGCCACCGCGAACTGCCCATCCAGGCCGACTACATCGGCCGCAGCGTGGACACCCGCCCGCAGGAGCAGGTGGACGTGCTGCTGGAAGAACGGGACGGACGGGACGAAGTCCTGCTGACCGCCAAAAACTGACCTTCAGGGGCATCCGCCGGATGCCCCTTTTTTCATGCCGGCCCCGCTCCCGCCCTGCCCGCCTGTCCCCTTTTTTCCCGAAAGCACTTGACCCGTCCCTGTTCTTTTCCTAGGCTGCTCTTATCCATCCCGACCTGTCTGACCCAAGGAGAAACGGCCATGCCCATGCACCATACCTGACGCAGCGCCACCGGCTTCACGGTGTGGAGCGCAGCGGGGTGGTCGCGCCGACGGCATGTCCTGATTCCTTGACCTTCGCCATATCCCGGTCCCCCATCCCCTAGGTCCGTCACGGACCTGCGCGCATCTTTCAACTTTTGCCGCATCCCGTCTCTGGGGGGTCGCATGAAAAACAGCTTCAATTTCTTCTCGTCCACCACGGGCATCGTGGTCACGGGCCTTCTCCTGGGCCTGATAGCCGTCTTTTTGCAGTTCTCCGGCAACCCCGGCAACATGGGCATCTGCGTGGTCTGCTTCAACCGCGACATCGCGGGGGCCGTGGGCTTGCACCGCGCGCCCATCGTCCAGTACCTGCGCCCCGAGATCATGGGCATGGTGCTGGGCTCCCTGGCCGCCGCCCTCTGCTTCGGCGAATACCGCGCCCGCGGCGGCTCCGCCCCGGCCGTCCGCTTCCTGCTGGGCGTCATCGCGGCCATCGGTGCCCTGGTCTTCCTGGGCTGCCCCTGGCGCGTCATCATGCGCCTGGCCGGCGGCGACGCCAATGCCCTGTTCGGTCTGGCCGGCCTGGTGGTCGGCATCGGTCTGGGCACGGTCTTCTTCCGCATGGGTTTCTCCCTGGGCCGCAGCCAGAGCCAGAGCAAGGCCTCCGGCCTGATCCTGCCCGGCATCATGCTCGCCCTGGTCGCCGTCTATCTGTTCAACCCGCCCGTGGCAGGACAGGCCCAGAGCGGCGTCCTCTTCTACTCCCTCAAGGGCCCCGGCTCCATGCACGCCCCCTTCCTGCTCTCGCTCGGCGCCGGCCTGCTGGTGGGTTTTCTGGCCCAGCGCAGCCGCTTCTGCACCATGGGCGCCGTGCGTGACGTCCTGCTGTTCAACCAGTGGCATCTGGCCCTGGGCTTCCTGGCCATGCTGGCCGCCGCGCTGGTGGCCAATCTGGCCATCGGCGGCTTCCATCCCGGCTTCGAGGGCCAGCCCGTGGCCCATACCGACGGCCTGTGGAACTTCCTGGGCATGGTGACGGCCGGACTGGCCTTTGCCCTGGCCGGCGGCTGCCCCGGCCGCCAGCTCTTCATGGCCGGTGAAGGCGACAACGACGCGGCCGTGTTCGTGGTCGGCCTCATCGTGGGCGCGGCCTGCGCCCATAACTTCGGCATGGCGTCCAGCACGGCGGGCATCGGCCCCCACGGCATGCTGGGGGCCCTGGGCGGCCTGGCCGTCTGCCTGCTCATCGGTTTCTTCAATTGCAAGCGAGGTGCGTAATGGCGACCCTGATCGACACCTGCGGGCTCTCCTGCCCCCAGCCCGTCCTGATGTTCCTGACCGCTGCCAAAAAGCAGCCCGAAGGCCCCTTTTCCGTGCTGGTGGACAATGACGCCAGCCGCGAGAACGTGACCCGCGCAGCCCGCAACAGCGGCTTCAGCGTGGCGGAAAATGAAGAGAACGGCATCTGGCGGCTGGAGATCAGCCGTCAGGCCTGACAATATCCATGCAGGGGCGGCTCCGGCCGCCCCTTTTCAGGAAACCCATGACCCCGAAGCATTCCCTTTTTTCCTCTCTCGGCCGTCGTCTGGGCGGCCTGTTCAAAAAAGAGACCACCCCCGAGGCAGGCCCCCGCGCCCTTTCCGACCGGGGGCTGCTGGCCTTTTCCCATACGGGCGACGTAATCCGGGCCGAACGCCTGCTGCGGCAGCAGGGCTTCGACGTGGAGGTCAAGGGCCCGCCCCCGCAGATGCGCACCGGCTGTGACATGGTGGTGGTCTTTCCGCTCATCCGGCAGGCCGCGGTGCTGGCCGGGCTGAAAGCGGCCGGGCTGGAGCCGGAACAGGTGGTCAGCGCCCATGACGTGCTGCTGGAGCCCGTGTCCCTGTTCCAGACCAGCCGCCTGGAGCACTGGCTCATGGTACGCGCGGCCAACATGAAGATCACGGTGGACTGCCGTGACCGGCGCATCGTCAACATCTCCGGCGGCGGCTGCCCGGACGTGCCCTGGCTGGCCCACTGCCTGTGCGGCAAAACCCTGGATACGGCCCCCGAACCGCTGAGCCTGGGGCAGACCCTGTGCTGCTACAGCCTGCAAAAAGCCTTTGAGGAGATACGGAGACAGCTCGCATGTGGATCATAGCCGGAACCATCCCCGATCCTGATTTTGCCCTGCTGGCGCCGGAGCGGGAAAGCGCTGCCCCGCGGGCCGCCAGCCTGTCGGAAGCGGGCCTGCACCTGCCCGACGGCCGTGCCGTGCCTGTGGAACGGGGCACCGCGGCCCTGGCCGCCACGGCCCTGCAGACCTGTGCAGCCCTGGGCTGTCCGCCCCCCGCCCTGCTGCTGGCCGGGGATACCGGCTCCGGTTCCGGCAGCCGCCAGCTCTACGCCTGGCTGGAAAAGGCCCTGCCCGGCCTGGCCCCGCGCGGCCTGACCTTCCATTATCTCTTTCCCGATGTGGACTGGCACAACCGCCTGCTGCTGGCTGTCCGGGAGCTGGAGAACGCTCCCCTGATGGTGGCCGATGCGGGTTTCATGTATGTGGCCAAGATGAGCGGCTATGCCGACGCCTACGAACTGTTCACCCCGGACGTGGGCGAGCTGGCCTTCCTGGCGGATGAAAAGGCGCCCCACCCCTTCTATACGCGCGGCTTCCTGCTGGCCGAGGAGCAGAACATCCCCGTGCTGCTGGCCCGGGCACAGGCGCACGGCAACTGCCCGGCCAATCTGATCATCAAGGGCAAGGCCGACCACATCATCCACGAAGGCCGCCTCTACGCCGTGGTGGACAGCCCCTCGGTCCCGGCCATGGAATGCATCGGCGGCACCGGCGACATCGTGACCGGCCTCGTCACCGGTCTGCTGTGCGCCGGTCTGCCCACCGCCACGGCCGCCCTGGCAGCCGCGCGTCTGGCCCGCCTGCTGGCCGCCCACTGCCGGCCCGATCCGTCCACGCCCGTCAGCCGCCTCATTGCCGCCCTGCCCGAGGTCCTGCCCCATAGCAGGGACGGGTTCCTTGCTCTGGGCCGGGCCTGACCCCTTTTCACAGCAGGCCCGTCTGCAGGGGAAAGCGGTCCCTTGCGGCCGTCTTTTCCCGTATCCGGGCATCGTTTCCCCGCTGCCGCAGCGCAAAAAGGGCGGCGGACGCTCCCGGTCAGGAGTATCCGCCGCCCTTGTCCGCAGACCGTTCCATGCCGGGACCGTCCGAAAACGCCCGGGCCGTGCGGTCATGGCCGTCGAACGTGATCTGGCAGCTAGCTCTCGGCGCTTTCCCGCATGCGACGCTCCATGCGTTCCATGAGCAGGGGCGACAGCACGCCCAGCACGCACAGGGCAATCAGGATCCAGCACAGGGACGTGGAGAAGAGGATGGACGGGTCCCCGTCACTGATGAGCAGCGAGCGGCGCAGGCCGCGTTCGCCGATGGGACCGAGGATCAGGCCCAGCACGATGGCGGCGGCATTGAAATCGAACTTGCGCGCCAGATAGCCGATGACACCGAAGATGAGCATGATGACCACCTCCACCACGTTGTTGTGGATGGCGTAGGAACCGACCACGCACAGCAGGAAGATGGACGGGATGAGGATGGCGTCGGACAGGCGGGAGATCTGGGCAAAGCCCTTGCAGCCCAGCATGCCCACGCCCAGCATGAAGAACTGCACCAGCACGAAACCGGCAAAGAAGGTATAGGTCATGCCGGCATAGGTGGTGAACAGCTCCGGCCCGGGCTGCAGGCCGTGGATGATGAGGCCGCCCATGAGCACGGCGGTCACGGATTCACCGGGGATGCCCAGGGTCAGGGTGGGGATGAGCGAGCCGCCGGTCACGGCATTGTTGGCGGCCTCGGAGCCCGCCACGCCCTCGATGGAGCCCTTGCCGAACTCCTCCTTGTGTTTGGAGAAGCGGCGGGCCTCATTGTAGCCCATGAAGCAGGCGATGGAGGCCCCTGCACCGGGCAGGATGCCCACGATGTTGCCGATGAGCCACGAGCGGATGATGGTGGGGGTGATGCGCCTGTATTCCGCCCTGCTCAGGCCGAAGCGGTCGGTCATGGCCGAGGCCCTGGGCCGCTGGACGATGCGCTTTTCCGCCAGGATGAGCACCTGCGACATGGAGAACAGGCCGATGAGGGCGCAGGTGGTGTTGACGCCGTTGTACAGGGTGGTCTGCCCGAACATGAAACGCGGCACCCCTTCCATGGGGTCCATGCCGATGGTGGAGATGAGCAGGCCGATGCCGCCGGAGATGAGGCCCTTGAGGATGGACTTGGACGACACGCCCGCGATGATGGTCAGGCCGAAGAGCGAGAGCCAGAAATATTCCGGGCTCTTGAACTTCATGGCCAGCTGCGCCAGCAGCGGGGAGAAGAAGTACAGCGAGATGCAGCTCAAAAGACCGCCGCAGAAGGAGGCGAAGCAGGCCGTGAACAGGGCCTTGGCCGCCTTGCCGCGCAGGGTGAGCTGATAGCCTTCGATGGCGGTGGCCGCCGAGGCGGGCGTACCGGGCGTATGGATGAGGATGGCGCTGATGGAGCCGCCGAAGATGGCGCCGCAGTAGATGCCGCCCAGCACGATCAGGCCCGTGGCCGGATCCATGCCGAAGGTGACGGGCAGCAGCAGCGCCACGCCCATGGCGGCGGAAAGGCCGGGCAGGCAGCCGATGGTGATGCCCACGATGGTGGACGCCAGCATGGCCAGCAGATTGATGGGCGTGATGGCATGCAGGAAGCCCGCAGCCATGAGAGCCAGAGTATCCGTCATGACGATCCCCTTACTTGAACAGCAGGCCCACAGGCAGCGGGACCTTGAGGAAAAGCGTGAACACCGCGTAGATGAGCGCGGCCATGACAACGACCGTCAGCACGATATGCCAGCGCGGGACACGCAAAAAGGCCAGCGTGCCCACAAGATAGCAGATGCTGGCCACATAAAAGCCCGCCACATGCATGAGCAGCATGTAGACCACGCAGCCCAGGCAGATGAAGGCGAACTGCCCCCACTGGAAACCCGCGAACAGCTCGGGCAGGTCATTGCGGATGCCCGTCCGGCGGCGCAGCTGCCACAGGCAGCGGCCCAGATAGCAGGTGTTGAGGACCAGCAGGCCGGTGATGAGGCAGAGGGGATAGGTCTGCGCGTCCGGCGGCAGCTCCAGGGTCATGTACAGAAAAAAGAGCGTGAAGGCATACACCAGTGCCGTCACGCCGATATCGGATCGTTTCATGCGGACCGCCTGAATCAAAACGGCGGGAAAGGTCGCCCTTCCCCGCCTGGACATGTCGGAAATTACTTCTTGTACAGCTTGGAGACCACGTCGCGGCAGAAGATCTCCTGCGCGGCGATGAGCTCGGCCAGCTGCTTGTTGTCCTTGAAGTCAAGGCTCATGCCGGCCTTGTTGTGGGCCTCGATGCAGGCGGGGTCCTGCATGGTCTTGCGGAAGGCTTCCACATAGAAGTCCACGATCTCCTGCGGGGTGCCCTTGGGCAGCACCAGCGCGCGGGCGGAACCGTACCATTCCTTGTAGTAGCCCAGTTCGCCCAGAGTGGGCACATCGGGATACTCCGGCAGGCGGGCGGTGTTGAACACGCCCAGGATGCGCAGCTCGGGCTTGTCACCGCTGCACAGGGCGGCCACGTCGGCCACCTTGGCGCAGGAGAAGTGCACTTCGCCCTGGCGCAGGGCCAGCAGCTGGTCGGCGGTGCCGCCGTAGGGGATGGCCTTGTAGTTGAAGCCAGCGGAAGTGGCCAGCAGCTGGGCAGCGGTATGGTTGGACGCTTCCACCCCGTTGGTGGAGCAGCGCAGGTTGCCCTTGGCCTTGCAGGCATCCACCAGCTCCTTGAGGCTCTTCCAGGGGCTGTCGGCGCGCACGACCACCACGCCGGTCTCGCTCAGCTGGTTGCAGACGGGCACCACATCGCTGACGGCAAAGGTGGAACCGGGCTGCACGGCCAGGGTGGTGAAGGTGGGCAGGTTGATGAAGCCGATGGTCCGGCCGTCGGGCTTGGCGTTGACCAGCTCGGTCCAGCCGATCTTGCCGTCCCCGCCGGGCAGGTTGTTGATGATGAGGGTCTTGCCCACATATTTCTCGGCCTGGGACGCCAGCAGGCGCGCCCCCGTATCCGTGCCGGAACCGGCCTTGTAAGCCACGATGACGGTCACATCGCCGTCGGGGGTCCACGCAGAAGCCGCCAGCGGCATGGCCAGCAGGGCCACGGCCAGGAAAGCAAGGATCTTTTTCATGTTTCCTCCTCAAGGAATCTTTCGATCTATGGCGCTAAGGAAGGCGGCCGGCCAGACGGGGTGCCCGGCGGCCGTCTTGCCGCAGCATGATCCGGCAGCCCCGGCGCGACTAAACGCACGGGCAGGCGGCTCCGGGCACGTCCGGGCCGCCAGGCGCCACGGGGCCCCGCCCCCGGTGCAGGCCATCGGGACATAGGGTGTGCCGGGCATACCGATGCGGAAAAAGGCATCCTCCCTGTCCGGCCACAGCAAAAAAGCCGGAGGATATCCCTCCGGCTTTCGTTCCAGGAAACCATGACGGCCGCTGCGCGGAGCACCGGCCATCACCGGCCGGCATCGGGCACGGGCGCCGCGGGAAGGCCCAGCTCACGCGCCTGTGCTCGCATGAAGTCCGCCAGACTTTCCTGCCAGCGGGGCATGGGCGGCAGGCCGAGCAGGCGCAGCATGCGTTTTTCCAGACAGGAATTCGCCGGACGCCGGGCCGGCGTGGCATATTCCGCCGAGGTACAGGGCTCCACGCGCTGTGCCATGCCGGCAAGGCGAAAGATCTCGCGGGCAAAGCCATACCAGGTGGTCTCGCCCTCGCAGGTCAGATGGAACGTGCCCACCAGACCGGGGCGAAGCAGTATGTGCCGCAGGGCCGCCGCGACCGCACGGGTGCTGGTGGGGTTGCCGCGCTGGTCGTCCACGACCCGGAGCACCTCGTGCCCCTGCCGGGCCAGGCGCAGCATGGTATGCACGAAGCTGGGCCCGCCGGGGCCGTACAGCCAGGAGATGCGGGCGATGACATGATCCGGGCAATGGGTGCGGACCGCCTGTTCGCCCGCCCATTTGCTCTGCCCGTAGACATTGATGCCCCCATCCGGCACATCGAATTCATGGTACGGTCTTTGCCCCGTACCGGAAAAGACATAGTCCGTGGACAGGGCCACGAGCCGTATGCCGCGCCGGGCACACGCGGCCGCCACATTGGCTGATCCCAGGGCATTGAGGCGATAGGCCAGATCCGGTTCCGCCTCGCATCTGTCCACGGCGGTCATGGCCGCACAGTGGATGACCACATCCGGCGCCGTCCTGTCCAGCTGGCGGGCAAAAGCGTCTTCCTGCAGGATATCCGTCCCGGGAAGGTCCGTGGGGATGACCTCGAACCCTTCCAGTTCACGGCAAAGGGTCCTGCCGAGCATCCCCTTGCCACCGGTAAGCATGACAGTCGTGCGGGACATGGCCCCCTCCTATCCCATAAGGGCGCCACACCCGGCGCAGTATTCCCTGAAACTCATCCCCTGCCTGTCCTTGTCCGAGCAGTGCGGCCCAGCCACAGGCCAGTCCACGGCAAGATCGGGATCATCCCAGCGTATGCAGCCTTCGTCTTCGGGATGGTAGTAGTCGGTGCATTTGTAATGGAAGTGCGCCACATCGCTCAGCACGGCAAAGCCGTGGGCCAGCCCCGGAGCGATCCAGAGCTGGTGCTGGTTGGCCGCGGAAAGTACCGTACCGTACCACTGGCCGAATGTGGGCGAGCCGGGGCGGATGTCCACGGCCACATCAAAGACCTGGCCCAGCGAGACCATGACCAGCTTGCCCTGCGGGTGCTTTTTCTGGAAGTGCAGCCCGCGCAGGCAGCCCCGGCGTGACATGGAGTGGTTGTCCTGCACGAAGGGCAGGGCCACACCTTCTGCCGCGTAGCGCTGACGCTGCCAGGTCTCCACAAAATAGCCGCGCTCGTCGCCCCATACCTTTGGCTTGACCAGCAGCACGCCTTCGATGCCCGTTGCCGTCACTTCCATGCTGTCCCTCCCATGTCCACCAGTTCGTACAGGTATTGCCCGTACTGGTTCTTGTCCATCTCGTGGGCCAGGGCCCGCACATCATCGGCGGAGATGTAGCCCTTGCGCCAGGCGATCTCTTCGGGGCAGGCGATCTTCAGGCCTTGCCGCATCTGGACGGTCTGCACGAAATTGGCGGCAGCCAGCAGGGAGTCGTGGGTGCCGGTATCCAGCCAGGCCATGCCGCGCCCCATGAGCTCCACCTGCAGGAGGCCCTTTTCCAGATACATGTTGTTCAGGTCCGTGATCTCCAGCTCGCCACGGGCCGAGGGCCGCACCTGGCGGGCCATGTCCACCACGTCACCGTCATAGAAGTAAAGCCCGGTCACGGCAAAATTGGAGCGGGGCTCCTCCGGCTTTTCCTCGATGCTGGTGGCCCGTCCCTGCGCATCGAACGCCACGACGCCATAGCGCTGGGGATCGGTCACATGGTAGCCAAAGACCGTGGCCCCCTTTCCCTGTGCCATGGCATGCCGGAGCAGGGCATCCAGCCCGTGGCCGAAAAAGATGTTGTCGCCCAGGACAAGACAGGCCGGATCCCCGGCAAGAAAGTCCTCCGCCAGCAAAAAGGCCTGCGCCAGCCCTTCGGGGCGGGGCTGCTCGATGTAGGAGAAAGCGCAGCCCCAGCGCCTGCCGTCACCCAAAAGATCCTCGAACAGCGGCAGGTGGACGGGGGTGGAGATGATGGCGATATCCCGGATGCCCGCCAGCATGAGGACACTGAGGGGATAATAGATCATGGGCTTGTCATAGACCGGCATGAGCTGTTTGCTGATGCTGCGCGTCAGGGGATACAGGCGCGTGCCCGATCCGCCGGCAAGCAGGATGCCTTTGCGTTGTTGTGTCATGAGGGAGCCTCGCTCGCTAAAAACGGCCCTGCCGGGCCATCGTCAGGGGCGGATGCCGCGTTGTGCCGGGCTGCCGCGCCCCAAAGGCAGGGGGGCCACTCCTCCCCCCTGCCGCCGTGCGGCATGCACGGCCCGGGCACGGTGAGCCCGCGGCGGCTCCGCAGCCCGGAAAACCGGCCTTGCGGCTGGAGTACGGCCCGGTGCCGTGCCCGGGTGCCGCATCACACCGCTGCCGCGGAAGGTGGTACAGCAGACGGCATGGGAGAGACGGACACACCGAGAACATGCCACGCGGCACTCCCCGCGGGGACGGCAGGGAGCATGGCTGCCCCCTGCCTGCGGCATGCGGCATCCCGGCGGACACACGCCTGTGCACGACCGGCACGGCCGGCCGCACTCCGCACCGGGGACCGGGCAACTGACAGGGAGGCCTGCCCGGTCCGCATGCCGCCCCCGGTGCATCATCGCCGGGAAAATCTCATCGGGCCGCGCGCCGGCGGGCCCGCTCCATCCAGCCTTCGTGCTCCAGATACCAGCGCACGGTACGGAGCATGCCTTCCTCCAGCCCCACACGCGGCTGCCAGCCCAGTTCGTCCCGCATGCGTGCGGTATCCATGGCATAGCGCCAGTCATGGCCGGGCCTGTCGGCCACACGGCACACCAGATCCCGGTAGGAGCCGGCCTGCCGGGGGCGCTCGCTGTCCAGCGCGCGGCACAGGCTGTCCACCAGCTCAAGGTTGCTGCGCTCGCAATTGCCGCCGATATTGTAGCTGCGCCCGGGCAGGCCATGCCGCAGCACGCGCTCCAGCGCCTCGCAATGCTCCTCCACATACAGCCAGTCGCGCACGTTCCGCCCCGACCCGTACAGGGGCATGGGCTCCCCGGCCAGGGCGCGGGAGATGAACAGCGGGATGAGCTTTTCCGGGAACTGGCGCGGCCCGTAATTGTTGGAACAGTTGGTCACCAGCACGGGCAGGCCGTAGGTATGGCTAAAGGCCCGCGCCAGATGGTCGCTGGCCGCCTTGCTGGCGGAATAGGGGCTGTTGGGGGCGTAGGGGGTATCCTCCCGGAAAGGCGCGTCATCCGGCCCCAGGGAGCCGAAGACCTCGTCGGTGGAGACATGCAGGAACCGGAAGGCCTGCCTTTCCTGCCCGGCAAGGCCCTGCCAGTAGTCCAGGGCGCAATGCAGCAGGTTGGCGGTCCCCATCACGTTGGTGCGCACAAAGACGCCGGGATCGCTGATGGAACGGTCCACGTGGCTTTCGGCGGCAAAATGGACGATGGCCGAAGGACGGTGCGTGCGCAGCAGGTACGCCACCAGGTCCCTGTTGACTATGTCGCCCTGCACCAGCACATGGCCCGGATCATGATCCAGGGGGGCAAGGTTCTCGGGATTGCCGCAGTAGGTCAGCCTGTCCAGATCGATGACGGGGATGCCGGCGGCACGGGCCCGCAGCACGAAACAGGAACCGATGAAACCACAGCCCCCGGTGACCAGATACAGCACCTGCATGTCGAATGTTCTCCTTCTTCACCTTTCCCGACGGGGCCCCTCCAGCCGGCACAGCCAGGCCGTCAGGGCGCCTTGGCCGGGCCGTTGCGCGTCACATCTTGCGGGACGATGCCGCACCATCCTGCGCCGCGGCCCCGTCCTCTTCCCCGCCGGCCTGTTCCAGCCGCGCAAGGCGTTGCCCCAGGTCGGCGGTGCGCTGCCAGAGGAGCCTGTTCTCGCGGCTCAGGTCGCGGCGTTCCTCCTCCATGGCATCCAGCCGCTGCTGCAGCCAGGCGCAATGACGGCGCAGCAGTTCCCCGGCCTCGCCGCCCGCAGGCTGTGCAGCCAGTCCCGGCGCGCAGCTTGCCGGAGCGGGCTCCTCGGGGCCCGGCGCATCCGCCATGTCGCCTTTGCCGGTCATGAGCCACTCCAGACTGACGTGGCGCAAGCGGGAGATATTCAGGATGACTTCCACATTGGGGCAGTTGACGCCCCGCTCGTAACAGCCCAGTGCCCCCTTGCTGATACCGAGCTGCCGGGCAAAGGCCTCCTGTGACGTGTACCCGCGTACCCGCCGGATACGCTCACCAAGATCCTGCATGGCATCCATCCGTCCACCACCTGTAAGTCATGTGACACAAAAAAGCGTTTTTTCTGCCCCTGCGGTCATTTTTTTGGCCTGCATGCCATATTCTGGAACATGTTTGTGCCCAGAAGATACCACCCGGACGCTGCGGGGGACAGATCCGCGCGGGTGCGTCACCGTGCGCGCCGGCCCAGACGCTCCGCCACCTGCCGCAGGCTCCTGCGCGGGCCCTGGTACATGACCATGCGGCCCAGGCGTACCGCCAGCCGCAGCGGGGCGGGCAGGCGCAGGTACCACAGCCAGCGCCGCCGGCCCCCGGCCGTGAGCTCCGGCCCCAGCAGACGGGCCAGGCCCCGGCCCATGCGGGCGTAATCGTGCAGGTAGCCGCCGCCCACGCCGTGATGCTGGCTGCCCGCATGCAGGCGCCAGCGCACGAGCCTGTGCGGCACAAAGAAAAAGCGGGTGCGGCAGGCCAGCTGGCACCACAGCCACCAGTCCGTCCAGCGCGGCACCGGCGACTGCCAGTCACAGGCACGCAAAAGCTCCGTGCGCACCATGGCGCAGGAAAAGGTGGGGATGACATTTTCCACCAGCATGGGCCCGCACAGGGAAAAGTCCCGCTGCCCTGTCCCGCCCCGGCGGGCATGTCCGGCCATGACGCGCGGCACATAGCCCGTGAACCAGCCTGTGGCCGCGCCGGGCATGGGCCAGAGCTCCACATCGTTGAAGATGACCCCGGCATCCGTGCCGGCCGCGGCGGCCAGCCGCAGGGACAGGGTGTCCGGCAGCCAGACGTCATCGGCTTCCAGAAAGGCCGTCCACTGGCCGCGCGCGGCGGCCAGCCCCAGCGCCAGGGTGGCGGGCAGGCCGTGGTTGCCGCCGTCCGCATGGGTGAGGACGCGCACGCGGGCATCCCGCGCGGCGAACTCCCGCGCCACGGCCGGGGAGCCGTCCGCGGAACCGTCGTCCACAACCAGCAGTTCAAAATCCGCAACGTACTGGTCCAGCGCGCTTTGCAGGGCCTGGGGCAGCCATTGCTCATAGTTGTAGCTGGCCACGATGATGCTGACAGCAGGAGAGGACATATGCACGATCTTGCCAAATATGCCGCGGCGCCGCTCTGCCCCGGCGGGACACAGGGGCGCCGCTTTGTGAAGGCGCCCCCCCGGGGACGGGAGGGCGCCTGTATCCGTCAGTGGGAGGGATGGGGACTAGGAGGCAAAGTTAAAATCTGCCACAGTCATATCAGACAAGTCATGCTCGCCGACCAGCTTGACGACGATATCCCCACTCTGGAAAGTGGCATCTGTAGAGAGATCCTGGACGATGTAGGTATCACCACCGTACTGGAACCAGGAAAGAGCACCATTCACAGAGCCATCACCCGCAGCAGCGGCATTCAAAGCATCTTCCAGCGACTGAGCACCGCTAACGATTGCCTTATCGAAGGTTTCAGTCCCCTTGTCAGCAAAAGCCAGCTTGTCGGTACCTGCAACGAAATCAGTGATGGTCACCATATTATCGCTGCCCTTTGCGGCCGCGACGTTAAAGGTATCCTTGCCATCGCCACCGGTGAACGTGCCACCCTGCGCGGAAGAGGTAATCGTGTCATCGCCTGCGCCGGCATCCACAGTGGCCTTGCCGGCCAAGGTGATGCTATCGGCACCGGAACCGGTCTTCACGGTCAAACCAAGCTTGCTGTCGGCAGTGACACCGTTGGTCTTGATAGTCAGATCGCCAGTAGCGGCAGAACCATCGATGAGGCTAACTCCATCACCCGCAGAGCCGGAGGCACTAAAGCTCAGGGTCAGCTTCTGGCTGCCGGTGATGGTCAGGCTCTGCAGCGCATCGTCTGTTACCTGCAGCGTATTATCGCCATCACCCGCCCCCGTGGCTTCCACGGTCAGGTTCTCGATGCCATTGACGGTAAGCTGTGCGGTAGCCGCCGCATCAGCTGTTTCGTTCAGGGTCACGCTAAAGGCATCGGCATCGCCGCTAGCAGCATCTTTCACATTGATGGTGGTCATCGCCGTATTATTACCGGAAACGCGCAGATCCACTCCAGCAGCCACGTTATTTATGGTTGCTTCACTATTGCTGCCAGAAAGAGTCAGGGCTTCAATGGCGGAATTCGTCAGCAGATCGAAGTCAAACCCAGTCACTTTAGCAGTGATATCCAGGGCTTCAAAATTGTGGAACTGGGCCGCATTACCGGCATTGATCAGAGAGGCAGACACGCTATCGAAGCCATCACCGCCATCGATAACCGTAGTGGCATCCTTGGTAGAGGCCGCAACAGAACCGCTAGCAGACAGCAGAGTGTCATCACCAGCACCCAGATCAATGCTGGAGCCGGCAGCAATAACAGCCCCAAGGGTAACGACGTCATTACCGGCACCGGCATCGACCGTCACTTTATCCGTAGCATTGATGGTGAAGCTATCGTTCCCGCTGCCGGTCTGCACGTCCACAGTCGCCTCGTTCAGGTCGCCGAGGATCAAAGCGCCATTGGCAGCAGAGCCATTGATAGCCTTCAGGGCAGCCAGGTCTTCGGCCTTGAGCGTCAGTGCAGCATCACCCGTGATCGTAAGATTTTCAAGCTTCGTGGAACCGGTAAGAGCCAGGTTGCTCTTTTCACCAGAGGCTTCCACGGTCATGGACGTCGCACTCGCATCCTTGATGACAGTCTGAACCTCAGATTTTCCGTCGGCCTTGTAGCCCGTACCATCCACATGAACAGTCAGGGAATGTTCTTCCGTGCTGTTGGTGATGGTCACAGTATTCGCGTTTTCCGTAGCCCCCTTAACGGTCACGTCGGTCAGGCCATCAGCCTTAATAGTGGTAGTGCCATCGACGCCATCGAGCACCACAGACGTCAGCGTCGTCCCTTTGTCGTCGTCATCAGCATCCTTATCATTGCTGATCGTCGCGGTAGCGCCGCCCTTGATGGTGACGCTTGTCAGACTGTCGCCCGTGACCTTCGTAGTACCGGTACCAGCGGTCACGGACACAGCCTTGCCGCCATCCACAGTCGCCGCAGCCTGCCCAGCCACCGTCAGGGCAACATCCGTATTGCCGGAGGCCGTGACAGTGCTGGCGGCCTCACCACGAGCATCCCCCTTGATGGATACCACGTCAGCATTAGCGGAAAGGTCAATTTCGATCGCTCCCGTAGTGGCAATAGTGACATTTTCCACGCTCTTCATGGAGAAATCGGCAGGGAACGAGAACTTTCCTGCATCAGCAGCCGCCGCCGTATCAGTAATATTCAGCGTATCATTGCCAGCGCCACCGTCGATGGAGTCAAAAGCCCCCAAAACGGGTTTATCAGCATCATCGTTGACTGCGCTGAAAATATCATCGCCAGCAGTGCCAACAAGGTTGTCTACCCCGGCAGTCAAGGTAAAGGTCTCACCGGGCTTGCTCACCACCACCTGCTCGTCTTCGGACACAGGATAGGTGGAACCGGCGGCCACTTCGCCTTCACCGGTACCGGCGTAGGTCAGGTAGTGTTCCAGCACGCTCATGCCGGCATCGTCGATGGCTTTGGCGATCTTTTCGGCGGTCCAGTCGGTACCGTCAGGGGCCTTCTGCCCGGCATTGTTCATGGCTTCGGCCTTGGCGGCGCAGTAGTCGGAAGCATCAAAGGCGTTGGAGGGGTTCACGCCTTCGGCGGAGCCGAACTGCTGGTAGTGGGTCCAGGCGTTGTAACCCGCCGCGTTGATGAGGGTCTTTACAGTGGCGATCTGGTATTCACTGCCGGTGAACTCCTGCTTCAGCTCTTCCTCATAGTACTGTTTGGCCTTGGCGGCATAGTACTCATCGGCGTCGAAGTAGGCATTGGGGGCCACATCTTCGGCAGCGCCAAACTGCACGAAGTGCGCATAGTAGCCTTCGGGACCCACATAACCGGCACCAGCGAACGCCTCAAGCAGATCGCCCCAGCTGTAGTCAGGATCGCTTGCCTGCATCTGGGCCAGCTTGTTTTGCATGTAGACGTCAGCATCAAACCATTTGGGATTAGCCATTGTTATCCTCCGGAGGATAAGAAAAAAGGTTTTGTGCCTGTCGGCACATCCCGCATCCGCCCTGTGCGGATGCGGCCCAGAAGGGACGAACCGCCGGCCGCCCGGGTCCCGGCGGCAGTGTGCGGCCTCGTCACCAGCATGGAGGTACCTAGCCACGTCGGTCCCGGACATGTTGTCCGGCCGCACGTGCGGGGACGTCCCTCCTCCGGTGCACGGCACCGGTACGGATGACACAGGGTATGCCTCCCTCCGCTCCCGCAGCTGCGGCCTTGTGCCGCAAACGGGAGTGCCATCCGCAGATATGGGCAGGTGCGGCAGGTGCTGCCTGTGGCAGCCATGACGCACCCTGAATGCATCACTGCGGAACTGTCTCAGCGGGGTACACCCCATTGAGGCAGGCAGGCGGCGGCAGCATGCCGGAAACACACCATACCCGGCAGACAACAAAGGGATTTACAGCTTTTGAAACGGGTCTCACGTGAACATCGGATATATTCGTGTCAGCAGCTGCGGGCAGCGTACGGACAGGCAGCTGGAAGGGGTGGCGCTGGACAGGGTGTTTATGGACAAGACGAGCGGGAAAGACATGGACAGGCCGGAATTCCAGGCCTGTTTGCGTGCCCTGCAGGCAGGGGACATGCTGCATGTGCACAGCATCGACCGCCTGACACGCAGCCTGCAAGACCTGCTGGCCATACTGGAAGACATGGCGGACAGGAACGTGACTGTTAAATTCTACAAGGAAAATCTGATATTCAGCGGCGAAAGCTCGCCCTTCCAGCGCCTGCACCTGCAGATCATCGGCGCCGTGGCCGAATTCGAGCGGGCCCTCATCCGGGAGCGCCAGCGCGAGGGCATCGCCCTGGCCAAACAGCGCGGCAAATACAAAGGAAGCAAAAAACGCCTTACCGAGGACGAGATCGCCCTGCTGGCAACACGGGCCCTCAAAAACAAAGAGAACATCTTGGGGCTGGCCCGGGAGTTCGGCATCTCGCGCCAGACAGCCTACCGCTATCTGCAATACGCGCGCTGCCGCGGGCTCTCCTGTACGGCAAAAGTGCTGCCGGACATGGATGAGCTCCTGTAACCACCCGGATTGCTGCCACTATTTGGGGGAGTAAAAAAAAATTGACAATCGTTCGCAATGTAGGATAATTGAATCAACTCGTCTGGATTGCCTCAATGGGGTGTACCCCGCTGAGACAACGCTGCCCTGGCAGGCAGCAACGACGGTTTGCACTGCCCGGAATGCTCCGGCAACCTGTTCCAGGAGAGATAAAAAAAGAGATAACCGTATAACTTTTTTAATTTTTTTGATGCCATTATTTTGTTGCGGCCGCAAGCATTTTTCTTGTGGTCTTTTTGGCGTTGGTTTGCCTTCTGGACAATCAGGGGCTTCCTGCGTATAGTGCGCCCTGCAAACCGTCGCCCGGGGGCCTCCCTGCCAGGTCTTCCATGGTCCCCACGCTGCACAACAGGCGTCCTTTCCCGGGGGGCGGCACTACCGCCGGATATGCCCCCACATGCAAGAATTTTTGCGCTCGTGCAGGTATTTTTTCGGATATGCCTTTTTTTTCAGCATGTTCATCAATATCCTGCAACTGACCTTTTCCATCTACATGCTGCAGGTCTATGACAAGGTCCTGACCAGCTACAACCTCTCCACCCTCGCCGTCATCACTCTTGCCGCCGTCATCTGCCTGGTCGTGCTGGCCCTGCTGGAGTGGATACGCTCCCGCCTTCTGGTGCGGGCGGGCATCGCCTTCGACAACATGCTCAGCGCCACCGTGCTCGGCATGAACCTCAGGCATGCCGCCGCCGCTCCGGGCGGGGCCGCCAGCCAGGGCAACCTGCGCGACGTGCAGCAGCTGCGCAATTTTCTTGGCGGCAACGCCGTGTTCGCCTTTTTCGACCTGCCGTGGATGCCCATCTACTTTGCCCTGATCTTCGTGCTGCATCCGGCCCTGGGCTGGGTGGCCGTGGGGGGCGGGGTCATCGTCTTCATCCTGGGCGTGCTGACCGAACGCCTGACCCGCACCCGCCTGGAGAACGCCACCCGCCTCAATGCCATGGCCGCCGGGTTCACCGGCGCGGCCCTGCGCAATGCCAGCATCGTGCGCGCCATGGGCATGGTGGGTCATGTGACCGCGCGCTGGCGCCGCCTCAATGACGCCGTCATCGGCCTGCAGACCCGCGCCAGCCACAAGGCCGGCCTGCTGCGGGCCGTGAGCAAATCCCTGCGCACCGGCCTGCAGGTGGCCATCTATGCCGTGGGCGCCTATCTGACCGTCATGCACGAGTCCACGGCCGGAGTCATGATCGCGGCCTCCATCGTCATGGGCCGCGCCCTGGCGCCCATCGACCAGGCCATGGCCACCTACAAGCAATCGCTGGATGCCCGCAGCTCCTACAGGCATCTGAAAAAGCTGCTGGACACGCCTCCCGCCCCGCCTGTCATGGATCTGCCCGCCCCCGCCGGCGAGCTGACGGCGGAAAACCTGTTCCTGACCATCAACGGCCGCCCCCTTGTCCGGGGGGTCTCGTTCCGCCTGCCTGCCGGGCAGAGCCTGGCCATCATCGGCCCCAGTGCCGCCGGCAAGTCCACCCTGTGCAAGCTGCTGCTCAGCATCTGGGCGCCCACCGCCGGCAAGGTGCGCATCGACCGCGCCGATATCCACAGCTGGGACTCCGAGAAGCTGGGCCCCTACATCGGCTATCTGCCGCAGGATGTGGAACTTTTTGCGGGTTCCGTGGCCGAGAACATCGCTCGCATGGGCGACGTGGACAGCCAGAAAGTCATCGCCGCCGCGCAGATGGCCGGTGTCCACACCATGGTGCTGGGCCTGCCCAAAGGCTATGACACCCAGATAGGCGAACACGGCGCGGCCCTTTCCGGCGGCCAGCGCCAGCGCATCGGGCTGGCCCGCGCTCTGTACGGCGATCCCCGCCTTGTGGTGCTGGACGAGCCCAATTCCAACCTGGACGAAGAGGGCGAGCAGCAGCTGGCCCGCGCCGTGCTGAACCTCAAGCAGCGCAAGGCCACCGTGGTGCTGGTCACCCACAAGCCCAGCATCCTCAACATCGTGGACAACATCATCCTCATGCAGGAGGGCCAGATAGCCCTTTCCGGTCCCCGTCAGGCCGTGCTGGAAAAACTGGCCGCCATGCGCCACCAGCAGGAACAGGCCGCACAGGCCCGCGTGCAGCAGGAAAAGCTCGCCCGGCAGCAGGCATTGCAGAAACAGCAGGAAGCCCTGCAAAAAACGCAGGAGGCCGGCGGCAATGCCTGATACGTCCCCCAACGAAAATACGCCCCTGGAGACCACAGGGCGCACCATCGCCCGCATCACCCCGGCCAAAGTCCCGGCCGGCACGGCCGGCACCGGCCACGGTGAGGACCGCGACCCCGGCAGCAGGAAAAACAGCGCCATCGAGGATCCCCGCAGCATCATACGCCAGGGGCTGGCGGTGATCCTGCTCTTTTTCGGCGTGCTGGGCGCCTGGGCCTTCTGGGGCGAGATCAGCGGCGCCGTGGTCGCCCCCGGCAAGATCAAGGTGGAAAGCGAGCGCAAGACCGTCCAGCATCTGGAAGGCGGCATCGTGGACACCATCCTCGTGCGCGAAGGGCAGGACGTGGCGGAAGGCCAGGTGCTGGTGGAACTGGAATCCGTGCAGGTGGATGCCTCGGAGAACATGCTGCAAAAACAGCTGGTGGCCCAGTGGGCCGCGCACTCCCGTGCCCTGGCCGAAAAATCTTTCAGCGACGAGCTGGTCTGGCCCGATGGCCTGGTGGAGCTGGCCCGCACGGTGAACAGCGCGGACGTGCTGGACAACGAGCAAAAGATCTTCCAGGCCCGCAAAGAGGCCCTGCGCGGCCAGCTTTCCCTGCTGGAGACCCAGATAGCCCAGCTGCAGGCCCAGGTGAGCGGCTTTGAGGACCAGGTCAGGGCCGAGACCACCATCATCGGCACCCTCAACGAGGAGCTGCGGGCCAAGCGCCAGCTTTACAAGGAACGCTATCTGGAAAAATCCCAGATCCTGGAACTGGAACGCAACCTGGCCAGCCATATGGGCGAACGGGGCCGCCTGCGCCAGGCCATCGCCGAAACGAAGCAGCGCGACGCCGAATTGCGCCTGCGCATGGAAGACCTGCGCAACCGCTTTGTGGAAGAAGCCACCAGTGAGGCCGGAAAACTGGAAAACGACATCATCCAGACCCGCGAACGCATCCGCCCCCTGCGCGATGCCAAAAAACGCCTGCAGGTCAAGGCCCCTGTCAGCGGCAAGGTGGTCGACCTCAAGGTCCACTCCCGCGGCGGTGTCGTCCGACCGGGCGAGCCCCTGATGGACATCGTGCCCCACGATACCCCGCTCATCGTGGAGACCCATGTTCCCATCAACAAGATCACCGAAGTCTACATCGGGCAGGACGCCCTGGTGCAGCTGGATGCCTTCGATACGCGCATCGTCCCCCACATCCCGGCCAAGGTGACCTATATCTCGGCCGACCGCCTGGAGGACAAGACCGCCGCAGGGACCACGCCCTACTATCTTTGCTATGTGGTCATCGACCCCCAGGCCCTGAAGGATGCCCAGCTCTACCTTTCGCCCGGCATGCCCGCCACGGTGTTCATCACCACCAGGAAGCGCACGGTGCTTTATTACATGTTCGAGCCCCTGCTCAAAAGCTGGGATCGCGCCCTGCGGGAGTGACGGGACATGCGCTGCCTCCCGGGGGCCCGCTTCAGGGCCCGCCTCTGCCCCTGCCGGCCCGCTGCGGTGCCCCCCGCCTGCCGGCAGGCCTGCGCCCTGCTTGCCCTGTGCTGGTGCGCGCTGCTCCAGGCCCTTTCTCCGGCGCCAGCCGCGGCGGCCGTCCTCTTCCCCACCCTGCAGGCCGGGCAGGTCTACAGGGTGGGGCATCAGGAGCATGACCTGCGCTATACGGCGTGCCTCCGCCTGCTGGACCGGCACTTTTTTGAACTTTCCGAGGACATCCAGATTTCCGGGGAGCCCCGGCTGCGGCGCACGACCACAGGCCGCTGGCTGCAGGTGCGGCAGGGGGGCATGCTGTACCTGCACAATGCCTACGGCATGTCGCGCCTGCTCAGTCTGGGACGCAGCCAGACACTGTACGCGGACATGCCCCTGAAGGGCCAGCGCAGCCTGGGGGTGCGCTTTCGCCTCGATGCGCCCGGCACAGCCCCCGTGAGGGTCATGGGGATCCTGGAGGTTCGGCACGGCGTGCCGACGCTGCGGGAAGGCAGCGCCGGACTGGTCTTCCTTTTGGACAGGGACGCGCCCCTGCTCCGTCCCCTGCTGCAGGGACCGTCGCCTGTGTTCGTGGAGGCCGAATGCCGTCTTCATCCCGGGAAACTGGAGGTCATCCGCGTGCTGTCCGCCTCCTCCCGCCTGCCGCGGGGGGCCATCGAAACAGGGGCGGACCTCCATGCCGCGACGGAAGCGCACCCCTGGCGCCTGGAGCTGGCAGACGGGACGCAGGCCAGCTGCCTGTTCACCGCCACTTCCGGGACCACGGGCAGCCTGGAGATCGCATCCAGGGGGCTCTATCTGCAGGTACCCTATGTGACGGATGCCCGGGGGCTGCGCTTTTCCCCGGGCAGGGAAAACAGGGAGATGCTCGCCATGATCGGCATGCACGCGCTGGCCGCCCTGCTGGACAAGACACGGACCTGGAGCCTGCAGGGCCCTTTCCTGACGCTGGAGGACGGCCGGGACCTGCTGTGCGTGCTTGAGAAGGACGGACGCTGAACCATCAGGCGCCCCTGACCGAAACAGGAGGATCTATGAAACGTTTGGCCATCCTGGTCGCCGCTCTCGTGTGCCTGTGGCCCGGCAGCCCCCATGCTGCCAGCTTTTCCCTGGAACAGGCCGTCAGCCGTGCTCTGGATGTCAACCCCACCATCCAGTCAAAACTGCTGGTGCTGGAACAGGCGCGCATGAATGTCGGCGTGGCCCAGAGCTACTTCTGGCCGCGGGTATCCCTTGTGGGCTCGCACAGCGTGCTCAAGAACAAAAAAGAAGTGCAGACCTACAGCTCCGACGACATGAGCAGCAAGACCTGGACGCAGGGCTGGCGACTGACGCTTTCCCTGTTTGCCGGCTTTGCCCACCTGAACAACGTGCAGAAATCCCTGCTGCAGGTGGATGTGGAAGATGCCAGGCACCGCCAGGCCCGCCTGGAACTCATCACCAACGTCCAGCTGCAGTTCCTGGCGCTGCTGCAGGCCCGTGAAAACCTTTCCACAGCGGAAGAATCGGTAAGGCGCATCCAGAAACAGCTGGAGGCCTCCGAAGCCTTCGTCCGTGTGGACATGGCCCCCTATGCCAACGTGCTGCAAAACCGGGTGGAGCTTTCCCGGGCCCAGCAGGAACTCATCCGCTGCAGGAACGACATCCGCAATGCGGAAGTGCAGCTCAACCGCTATCTCGGATTCCCGCCCAACGAACGGGTCACCTATGCCGGACGCCTCAAGGACTTTGACGGTACCGTCACCTATACCGAGGAACAGGCCATCAAGACGGCTCTCTACAGCCGTCCCGACCTGATCGTGGCCCAGAAAAGCGTGGCCGTGGCTTTCAAGGACGTCCACATCGCCATGGGGGAATTCCTGCCGCGCGTCGATGCCAGCTACGACGACATGCGCTACAGCCGGGACTTCGACGACCGGCGCTACAATGACTATACCCGCAACTACTGGGCCGCGGGCATCAATTTTACCTGGGACGTGTTCAGCGGCGGCAGCGCCGTGTTCAACACACTTGCCGAGCGGAACAGGGCAAAAGCGCTGCAAAAAGATTTTGAGGATGCCATGGCCGGGGCGCGTACCGACGTCATCCGTGCCATGCTGGACATGGACGCCGCCAAGGAGCTCATCACGACGACCCGCTACGGCGTCGACTCGGCCCGGGAAAATTACGCCATGTCCCAAAAACGCTACATGACCAATATCGGGACCATCACGGACCTGGTAGATGCCCAGGTACGCCTGACAGAGGCTGAACGTGATGCCAGCCAGGCACTGGCGGACTATCACAGTGCTCGGGCCAGGTTCTATTTCAACATCGGCCGGGAAAACCCCGGGCTGAAATAACGGTATCCATGACAGGCACCAGCCAAGGCATGCTGTTCCTGCACACAGGATCCCACAGGTAGATCATATGTTCCATCGCATCATGGCGGCCCTTTGTCTTTTGCCCGCCTCCTTCATCGTTTTCGGGCGGAAATGGTTCTCCGCGCTGCGTCTGGGCCCCTGGTATTTTTTCGGCAAGGTCATCAAGGCGGGTCCCCTGCTCGTCAGGAAACGCGGCAGGCTGTTCAACCTGATAGTTTTCTATCCCATGCGGGCAGGCATCGAGACAGCGCACCGCAGGAACCTGAAGTTCGTGGCGCGGTCCGCCTTGCGGATCTGCCTGCGGCCGCTGCAGCGCTGGCTTGGCATCCTCCCCGCTGCCCTGCCCTCTGCCGATCCGGCCTGCGCGCTGCCGCCGGCTCCCCCCCTGCCGCCCCTGAGCCAGGATTCGCTTGTCCGCATGGTGCAGGCCCCCTCCGTGCGGGTCCTGAGCCTCGACATCTTCGATACCCTGCTGACCCGTCCGGTCATCGACGATCCACGGGACATCTTCCATCTCGTCGCCGCCAGGGTCAATGAGGAGCTCCACCTGGATTTCGTGGCCCTGCGCTGGCATGCGGAAAAAGAGCTGGGGGATCCTTACGCCACACTGGACGACATCTATGCCCATATCCAGCGCAGGCACGGCCTTTCCCCCGAAACGGCCGCGCGCCTGAAGCATGAAGAGATGCTGTGCGAGCGTACCCTGTTGCAGCCACGCCCCGGCATGCTCGAGCTGTGTCGCGCAGCCCGGGCTGCCGGCAAGCGCATCATCGCTGTCAGCGATATGTACCTGCCTTCCTCGTTCCTGCTCCAAGTGCTGCATGAAAAAGGTTTTGCGGCTGTGGAGACCGTCTACGTCTCGGCAGAACACAAGGCCCGCAAAAGCGACTCCGGTGCCCTTTTTGACATCATGCTGCGCAAAGAGCAGGTGGATGCGGCCAATGTGCTGCATATGGGCGACGACACCCGCAGTGATGTGGCCATCCCGCTGGGCAGGGGCATGGCTGCCGTGCATATCCCCTCTGTCCGGCAGATGCTGCGCGCACGCGGCGGGGATATGGCCGCCGTGCTGCTCGCGACGGCCCGGCAGGAGCCGCTGTGGGGCCTGCTGCTGGGGCAGGCCATCGACCGCATCTTTGCCAGGCCGGAACGCTCGCCCGAAACGCTGGATCGCTGCCCGGACACTGCGGCCTTCTCCCGCCTTGCCCTGGGCCCGCTGGTGACCGCCCTGTGCCTCAGGGCACGGGACATCGCCATGCGGGAAGGCTGCCCACGCGTCTATTATGCCTCGCGCGACGGCTGGCTGCCTTCCCGTGTCCATGCCGTGCTGCAGGAAAAACTGGGGGGACCGGAAGGGGTCTATTTCCATGCCGGACGCCGGGCGTACTTCCCCTTTCTGGCGGATTCCTTCATTGACTATGCCCGTACGCGCAAGGTGGCCGCTGACATGGACAGCTATACCCTGGCCGACCTGCTGCGCGGGCATTTCGGAGCGGACGCCGCGCCGCTGCTGGCTCTGCTGTCTCCGGCAGAACAGACGCTGCCTTTTTGCAAGCAGCAGGACCAATGCCTTGGCATCCTGAAACGCCTTGAACCGCAGATCACCGGTCTCATGGAAGGGCGCAAGGCACGGGCCAGGCGGTACTACGCCACCGTTTTCCCGAAAGATGCGCAGCGCTTCCTGGTCTTCGATGTGGGGTATTCCGGTTCCGTCGCCACGGCGCTCTCGGCCATCACGGGCAAGCCCTGCGACAAGCTCTACTGCTGGCAAACCACAGCGAACCATACCGCGGACAGGCAGAATGGGACAAAGACCTTTCTCCTCATACCGGAGGAGGACTATTCGCCGTATCACCTTATCCTTGAGGAGATGTTCTCGCCCTGCTGCGGCGGGGTGGTCGATTTTGATGCGCAGGGCCATCCCCGCCATGAGGCCTTTGCACCGTCCCCCGCCATGCGCGGGGCCCTTGACTCCGCGCATGCCAGCTGCCTGGACTATGTCCAGGCAACACTTGACAGATTCGGCCAGTACAGTCCGCTTCTGGCGGGTGCCCGTGCGGATGGCGCACTGGAGATCTTCCGCCAGTGGTTCCAGAAAAAGCCCCTGAGCAACCGCGCGGCGCTCCGCGACATCATCTTCCCCGACCCGGTCTATCTGGAGCGCCCCCTGTCGCTGGAAGACAAGCTGGACAGTCACCTGGCTCACGCCACGGTCTTTACCGCCACGGGGTTCGACGATGCAGCCAATGTCCTGCCTCTGTCCTCCCTTCCCTGCCCCCCATGTCAGGACCCGCCGCGCACAGGCCTGCACATCCACATCTACAATGGCGCTCTTGCCCAGGAATTCTCCCGCTACCTGCAGCAATTTCCGGTTCCTTTCGATGTATTCGTGACGCATGTGAAGGCTGCGGATCGCTGCCATCTTCAAACGTTGTTCAATCAGGATGTCCTGCCGCGGGCCAGGGCTGTCACCATAGTACAGACCCCCAACAGGGGCCGCGATGTGGCTCCCTGGCTGTCAGGGATTGGACAGGCGCTCCAGGAATATGACCTGTGCTGCCATGTCCATGCCAAGGAATCCGTCCAGATGGGATTCGGTCCTTCCTGGCGCACTTATCTGCTGGATAACCTTCTGCGGCCGGAAGCCGTACGAACGACTCTGGCAGCATTTGCCAAGGATCCTTTGCTGGGCTGTATCTTCCCCTCGATATACACCTGCCTACGAGATGTCATGCTGGATGTCGCTGTGCCCCTGTATGGATCTAACGAAGAATACCGCATGATCACGGGACTGCTGGCGCGCATGGAACTGCCGGCGACCTATGGCCGCAGCGAGCAGTTTTTCTCCGGCGGGACCATGTTCTGGTATCGGCCGCAGGCATTGCAGCCCTTGCTGGAATGCGGCCTGCGCTTCGAGGACTTCCCGGAAGAGCCCATAGGCGTCGGGGGGACCCTTGCCCATGCCCTGGAACGTGTCCCGCCGCTGGTCTGTACACGGCGCGGTTACCGCGTCCGCTCACTGACCTGCTTCCCAAGCATCCAGTATCCCCCGGAACGTTTTCAGGACTAAGGCCATGAAGCAGCTCCTGCATATCCCGCCCTTGTGGCACCCGTTCCTTCTCAGCAGGATACTTGCGGGCAATGCGTCCCTGATCCTGCACATGACCCGCCGCCAGCTGGCCCTGCGCTACAAGGGGTCCATCCTCGGCTGGTTCTGGAGCCTGGCACAACCGCTCATGATGCTGCTCGTCTACACGTTCGTGTTCGGCATCATCTTCAAGGCACGCTGGGGCAACATGCCCGAAAGCGGTACTGGCGGTTTCGCCGCGGCCATGTTCTGCGGCATGGCCACATTCAACCTGTTTTCCGAAACGGTGAACGGCGCTGCCCCGTCCGTACTGGCCAATGCCAATCTGGTGAAAAAAGTCGTCTTCCCCCTGGAGATACTGCCCGTCATCCATCTGGCCTCTGCCGTTGTCCTGGGGGCAAGCTGGTTCCTGCTGCTTTTTGCCGGTGCCGCCGTGCTGGACATATCCTTCCACCCATCCGCGCTGCTGCTGCCCCTGCTCCTGCTGCCCGTCCTGCTGCTGGCTCTGGGCGTGGCCTTTTTTGTGGCAGCGTCCACCGTTTTTGTCCGGGACATGCCCCATCTGACGGCGGTGCTCATCCAGATACTCTTCTTCATGACGCCCATCTTCTACTCCATCGACATGATCCCCGCCTCGCTGCGCTGGCTCATGGCCCTCAACCCCCTGGCATCCATGGTGGACCAGGTCCGCAACGCCCTGCTCTTCGGCCAATGGCCGGACTGGGGAACCTTTGCCTGGAATATGGGTCTGGCATTCATCGTCTGCCGTCTGGGGGTGTGCTGGTTCCTCAAGACAAAAAAGGGGTTCGCCGATGTCCTCTGATCCGCAGCTGCTGACGCCCGCCCGCCCTGCGGCCGACGTTCCTTCCGAAGAGGCAGCCATCGTCCTGCAAGATGTGGGCAAGGTCTTCGAGATCTATGATCGTCCCGTCCACCGGCTGCTGCAGATGCTGTTCCGGGGCAGGCGCACCTTCTACCGAAGTTTTGAAGCCCTGCATCATATCGACCTTACCATCCGCCGGGGCGAATGTGTCGGCATCGTAGGGCGCAACGGGGCGGGCAAGAGCACGCTCCTGCAGATCATCGCCGGGACCCTGGCCCCCACCACAGGCAGTGTGCGAACCTGCGGACGGGTGGCCGCCCTGCTGGAGCTGGGCAGCGGCTTCAATCCCGAATTCACCGGGCGCGAGAACGTCTTCCTGAATGCCGCCATCCTGGGGCTGAGCGATGACGAGATCGCCGCCCGCTACGACGCCATCGTGGACTTTGCGGATATCGGCGACTTCATCGACCAGCCGGTGCGCAACTATTCCAGCGGCATGGTCATGCGCCTGGCCTTTGCCGTCATCGCCCATGTGGATGCGGACATCCTTATCGTGGACGAGGCCCTGTCTGTGGGAGACGCTTTTTTCACGCAAAAATGCATGCGATTCCTGCGCCAGTTCATAGCCACAAAGACGCTGTTCTTCGTCAGCCATGACGTGGCCGCCATCAACAGCCTGTGTACCCATGCCGTTTTCCTTGAACATGGCCGCATCAAAAGTGCCGGAGATCCCAAGCAGATCACGGAACTTTATCTTGAAGACATCTTTGAAGCCGCCCAGGGGAAAGCATCCACCGCCGCCTCGCCCTTCAGGCGGGGGCTGGTGCTCCGGCAAGGAGAGGAAGACTTTCGGGATGCCCGGCAGGATTTCCTCAACAGTTCGAGCTTGCGCAACGATATCCAGGTATTCCGTTTTGACCCGGATGCTCCGGCTTTTGGCAAGGGAGGCGCCTGTATCGAGCAGGTGCTGCTGCTGGATGCGCAAAAACGACCGCTCTGCTGGTGTACCGGCGGCGAGGTCGTCACCCTGCGTATCGATTGCCGGGCACGGCAGCCCCTGCACGGTCCCATCATCGGCTTTTATCTCAAGGACAGACTGGGGCAGACCCTGTTTGGTGACAACACCTTCCTGTCCTACATGGACCAGCCCCTGCATGTGGAGGAAGGCGAAAACTTTTGCGCCAGCTTCTGCTTCCGCATGCCGGTCCTGGCCGCGGGCGATTACTCTTTTGCCGTAGCGGTGGCCGAAGGGACGCAGGAAGAACATGTGCAGCACGAGTGGCGCCATGACGCCCTGATCCTGACGTCTGTCGCCTCCAGCGCCTGTGCCGGCATCATGGGGCTGCCCATGCGGTCCATCGAACTTGCCATCAGCAACGATCCCCGGAGGGAATGATATGGAATGTACGGGAGAACGCTATCTGCCGGAATTTGACAGGGACTGGACCTTGGAGCATCTGCACAGGTACCTGCTGGCCTGCGAGCTTGCCGCAGGCAAAACCGTGCTGGATATCGCCTGCGGCGACGGTTACGGCTCGGCCATGCTGGCCAGGCATGCCGCGCAGGTGACGGGGGTCGACATTGATACACCGACGGTGGAACGCGCGCGCGGCAAATATGTTGCGGACAATCTGCGCTTTCTGCAAGGCAGTGCCACAGACATGCCACTGGAAGACGACAGCGTGGACCTGGTCGTCAGCTTTGAAACCATTGAGCATCTGACGGAGCAGGACCGCATGTTGTGCGAGATCCGCCGGGTACTGCGGCCCGAAGGCTTCCTGCTCATCTCCTCACCGGACAAATACGAATACAGCGATGTGCCGGGCTATCATAATGAATTCCACCTCAAGGAGCTGTATTGCCAGGAATTCGAAGAACTCCTGCAAAAGCACTTCAGCCGGCATGTCCTGCTGGGGCAGCGTGTGGTCTTCGGTTCCCTGATAGCGTCCGCGGATGCGCGCCCCTTTCTCAGCTGGAGCAAGGTGGAAGAACAAAGCCGGAGCGAAGGCCTGGCCCATGCCGTCTACCACATCGCCATAGCCGGTGATGAGCCCTTGCCCGGTCTGCCGTCGAGCCTGTTCCGCGCGCCCCTGGAGCACAGCGATCATGTGCGGCAGCTGGATGCGGCGCTGCACTCTGCCCGGGAATGTCTCGGGGCCAGGGAACAGGAGCTGCAGGATGCCCGGGCCATGCTTTCCTCGCTGCTCAACTCCAGATCGTGGAAGATCACCGCGCCTCTGCGGGCGCTGGCGGCATTGCTGCGTAAAAATTAGGCGCTTACAGCCGGGAGCACTGCCATGACATCACCAGACGATATGACACGGACTGACGAACTGCAGCTATTGCGGGCCAGCCTGCTGCAATTGCAACGGGACAGAGAGGAACTCCACCGTTTACTTCATTCCCGTTCCTGGAAACTCACGGCCCCCTTGCGCCGTCTTACGGAATGGGGGCGCCGCTTGCGACCGGCGCGACAGGCCAAAGAGCAAACGCTTCCATCGCCACAGGGCGCGATCGTCAGGCGCGCCCTGCTCTGGCAGCAGCACATCCCTTGCGAGTCTTTGCCGGGGCAGGGACAAAACCTGCAGCTCTGGACAGCGCAGCAGGGCAACGCTTTTTTTCATGAGATCGCCCATCTGCTCAAATGCGGCCTTGAGGATGCCGGGATCCCGTGCACGGCCTTTACTGCCGGCTCCATGGCTGACTGCCTGCGGCAGGATAACGGCAAGGGAGCCATCAGGCTGATCATCGCACCGCATGAATTCTATCATTTTTCTGTGCGGGAGCAGATGCCTTGCCTGTGAGCACTCTCTGGCTGGGCATGTCCAGCCAGAGAACATACCCGGGACGCAGTACAGCAAAATAAAAAAGCCCAAGACTTCCACAGTCCGGGCTTTTTTATGCGCTGATAGCAAGGGAGGGTGCCCCCCGACACTGCAGGGATGGACCGCATGCTCTGACCAACTGAGCTGCCTTGCCCTATCTTGTGCGGCCTGCTGCGCGGCGCACGCATCCATCTACAGAAAGGACACTGCCGTTTGGCAAGCACTTTTTTGCCGCCTGCGGCGCGGCCACAGCCACGAGACGCTCCCTGCGCCGGGACGAGGCCCCAACGCCACAACGGGCAGAGATTGCCGCCACCATCCCTGACAGGCCCGCTCTGGCCTGCCGGCGCTCTTGCTGCGTCAGGGAGGTTTCTGCCCTTTCCGCCAGGCTGCGCGCTTCGCCGCAGCTGCTGCCGCTGGCGCCCACGCGTGACGTGCCCTGCCGCAAAAACGAAGAAGCCCGGGAACTTCCCGGGCTTCCATTATATTCTGGTAGCAAGGGAGGGATTTGAACCCCCGACACTGCGGGTATGAACCGCATGCTCTGACCAACTGAGCTACCTTGCCGTGATGGCGTTTCGTGTCCCACTCAACGCAGGGATGTATCTACAGAAGTTGCTCCCCTTTGGCAAGCGTTTTTTGGGGATTTTTCCAATTTTTTTTAATGCACCATGAAATACCAGATGAAGGGGGCCAGCAGAAGGCGATACACGGCGAAGGGCACCAGGGTCATGTGGCCCACCAGCCTCACGAAGGCCTTGACCGCGATCAGTGCGGAAATGAAGGAGCCGATCATGCCTACGGCAAAGAAGGGGATGTCCGCTGCGGTGAACAGATGCAGGCTCTTGAGCAGGTCAAAGCCCGTGGCCGCCACCATGATGGGAACCGCAGCGATGAAGGAATATTCCGCTGCCAGCGGGCGGCGGGCCCCCAGGATCATGCCGCCCATGATGGTGGCGGCGGAGCGGGAAAAGCCGGGAAACAGGGCCAGGCACTGGAAGCAGCCGATACCGAAGGCCAGGCCCGGCGTCATGTCGTCCAGGGTCTCATAGCGGGGATGGAACTGGCGGCGTTCCACAAAGATCATCAGCAGGGCACCGATGACGAAGGGGATCAGCACCATGCCCGGCGTGAACAGGCTCTTGATCTGCGCATGCAGCAGCAGGCCCAGCACGCAGGCGGGCAGACAGGTGAGGAAGAGCATCCAGATGCCGCGCAGGCCGGCAAAGGGCACGCCCTGCTGCGGCCGCAGCAGGCCCCAGAAACGCTCCCAGTAAAGGACGACCACGGCCATGATGGCCCCCAGCTGGATGACCACCTGGAAGGTCGCAGCCTTTTCGCCGCTGAAATTGAGCAGATCGCCCACCAGCACCAGATGGCCCGAGGACGAGACCGGCAGGTATTCCGTCAGCCCTTCCACGATGCTGAGGATGAACGCAACCCACAAATTATCCATATATGCCGTCCTTTGGATCCGAAGACCCGTTGTTTCCCGAAACGGACTCGGCTAGAATGATCCACAAAAAGGAGCACCTCATGGCCACCATCATGCCCGCTTCGGAACTGGTACGGCGAGCCGCCGCCTGGCTGGCGGAACAGCGCGCCCTGTATCCTGAAAAATCCCTGGCCGCCCTTCTGGACGAAGCCGGGATGCGCTTCAACCTCAACCCTCTGGACGCGGCGGCACTGGGCCGCCTGTTCGACCCTGCGACGGAGGAAAAGAGCGAATAGGTATCGTCTTCCTGAACAGAGGCCGGAGCCTGCACGAGACGGCCTTGCCGCCCTCTCCAGGAACCGCGCCCCACAGGATGCCGCGCTTCCCGGATGACAAACAAGCCCTCCCGGAGGGCGGCCCGGCAGCACCGGTGCCCGCGGCCAGCCTATAGACGGAAATGCCGGGCATTGCAATCCCCGCTGTGCGCATCATGCCGCGAGGCATGAAAAAAGGGAAGGCGGCCTGCTGGTCGTCCTCCCCTTGTTCCAGCCTCCCCCATCCCTTGCGGACGGGGGAGTTTTTTGTCTCTGCCCGAAGGCTCCCCGCTGCTCTCCCCTGTTGCCTTTACGCGGGCGCCGGAGAAGAACGGGGCACGGGGAAGGGAGCGCCTTCCTGCCGCCGGCAAAATGCCCTTCCCCGCCCCTGTCGAGAATCGTTTGTCCTAGGCGATCTGGCTGCCGTTGGGCACGGGCGCGGCAGGCGTCAGGACGGAGAGCTTGCCGTCCTTTTCGGCGGTCAGCACCATACCGTTGGACATGAGGCCGCGAATCTTGCGCGGGGCCAGGTTGAGCACGGCGATGACCTGCTTGCCCACCAGTTCCTCGGGCGTGTAGTAGTCGGCCAGGCCGGACAGGATCTGGCGCGGCTGGCCTTCGTCAAAATCGATCTCCAGGCGCAGGATGCGGTCGGCATTGGGATGCTTTTCCGCCACGACCACGGTCCCGGCGCGCATCTCCACGGCCTTGAACTGGTCGAAGCTGATCTCGCCGTTCCGGCCTTCGGCGGCAGGAGCGGCCTTGGGGGATTCCTGCTTCTTTTCCTTCTTGGCCTTGGGGGCCTTCCCGGCCGGGTCTTCCTGCTGCAGGGCCTTGACGTCGATGCGCGGGAAAAGGTTGGAGCTGGCCGCCACTTCGGTGCCGGGCTGCAGACCGTCGAAGTTGCCGGCCTCGGCTTCCAGCGAGGTGGTCACAGGGCCTTCGCCGGGCTGCTGGCCCAGCTGCTCCAGCAGGGTGCGGGAAGCATCGGGCATGACGGCCCACAGGCACAGGGCCACCTTGCGCATGGCCGACAGCAGCACGTACATGACCGTGCCCAGGCGCGTGGTGTCGCCCTGCTTGAACAGGGTCCACGGCGCCTGCGAGTCCACGTACTTGTTGAGCGCGCGCACCAGCTCCCACAGGGAATCAAGGCCCTGGGCGAACTGGGTGTTGCCGAACAGCTGGATGTAATTGCTCATGGCCGTGGCGCACAGTTCGACGATGGCCTTGTCGTCCTCGCTGAACTCGCCGGGCCGGGGCACCCTGCTTTCAAAATACTTGGCCGTCATGGACAGCACGCGGCTGAACAGGTTGCCCAGGTCGTTGGCCAGGTCGGCGTTGATGCGGCTCACCATGCCTTCCTCGCTGAAGGAGGCGTCGGAACCGAAATGCATCTCGCGCAGCAGGAAATAGCGGAAGGCGTCCAGGCCGTATTTCTGGCGCATCTCCAGCGGTTCCACCACGTTGCCCAGGGACTTGGACATCTTGGTGTCACGCACCAGCCAGTAGCCGTGCACGTTCAGGTGCTGGTACACGGGCAGGCCCGCGGCCTTGAGCATGGTGGGCCAGAACACGGCGTGGGGCTTGAGGATGTCCTTGGCCACCAGATGTTCGCCGGGCCAGAAGGTCTTGTACTTTTCGCCGTCGGGCCAGCCCAGGGCGCTGATGTAGTTCAGCAGGGCGTCGAACCACACATAGCAGACGTAATCCTTGTCGAAGGGCAGCTCGATGCCCCAGGTCAGGCGGGACTTGGGACGGGAGATGCACAGGTCTTCCAGCGCGCCCGATTCCAGCATGGACAGCACTTCGTTACGGTAGCGCTCGGGCCGGATGAAGTCGGGATGGCTCTCGATATATTCCCGCAGCCAGGGCAGGTATTTGGACATGCGGAAGAAGTAGTTCTTCTCGCTGATGAATTCAGGCTTGGTCAGGTGCTGGGGGCACAGGCCGTTCTCCAGTTCCTTTTCCGTATAGAAGCGTTCGCAGCCGTAGCAGTAGTGGCCGCCGAACTCGCCGAAATAGATGTCACCGGCATCATAGACCTGCTGCAAAAAGCGCTGCACGCGGGCCTTGTGGTCCTCGTCGGTGGTGCGCACGAAGGCGTCGTTCTCGATGCCCAGATGCGGCCACAGCTGCTGGAACAGGCCGCTGATGCCGTCCACGAACTCCTTGGGGGAGACGCCCTGCTTTTCGGCGGCCTTGACGATCTTGTCACCGTGTTCGTCCGTACCGGTCAGGAACATGGTGTTGTCGCCCAGGGTCTTGTGGAAGCGCGACAGGGAGTCGGCCACGATGGTGGTATAGGCATGTCCCAGATGGGGCTTGGCATTCACATAGTAGATGGGGGTGGTGATGTAGAAATTCTTCACGTCTGACTCCGTTTATTCGGCAGCACCGTCCTGCCGTTGCTGCGACTTGCGGCGACGGCGGCGGCGACTTTTGCTGTTTTCTGCGGGGGCGGCTTCGGCCTGCGGCCGGGCCTGTGGCGGCCGGGCTTCCGTTCCGGCGGTCAGGGGCGCGTCGGGCGGCAGCACATCGGCGAACAGATTGGGATCGTCCACGTTCTCCGGCGTGGCGGAGACCACCAGCAGACCATCCCCCTGCGCGGCCTTCTGGCCCTGCTGCGCCGGTTTGGGCTGGGCATTGCCGGGATGGGGCTCGGGACGATGCGGGTCCAGGGCCTGCCATTCCTCCAGCGTCAGCTCCTGTTCCTCGTTGTTCTCGTTGAGCACGGACAGCGAATTGCGGAACATGTTGGCCCGCAGCACCTTCATGGTGCCCTGCGTGGTCTGGTATTTCTTGCCCAGGCGCGGGCAGTTGTGGTGGAAGCGGTCATAGTTCTCCTGCTCATAGGAAAGGCAGCAGAGCAGGCGGCCGCAGATGCCCGATATCTTGGCAGGATTGAGGAACAGGTTCTGTTCCTTGGCCATGCGGATGGTCACGGGAGCGAACTTGCGCAGATAGCGGCGGCAGCAGCAGACCATGCCGCAATTGCCCACGGCCCCCACCATCTGGGTCTCGTGACGCACGCCTATCTGGCGCAGCTCGATGCGGGCGCGGTATTCGCGCACCAGATCCTTGACCAGCTCGCGAAAATCGATGCGGGCCGGCGCCGTGAAATAGAAGATGAGCTTGCTGCGGTCAAAAAAGACCTCCACATCCACGAGCTTCATGTCCAGGCGGCGGTCACGGATGCACTGGCGGCAGAATTCCGTGGCCTCGCGGGCCAGCTTCTCGTTGGTGCGGCCCTCGGCCAGGTCTTCTTCCGTGGCCCGGCGCTCGATGGGCGTCAGGCTCTCCGGCTCCACACCGGCCACATGATCATAGGGACCGGAAACCACCTGCGCCAGGGCCTGCCCCTGATCGGCCGCGATCAGTACATGATCGCCCACGGCCAGATCGGCAGGGCCCGTATGGTACAGGGTCTGTCCCAAAGCGCGAAAGCGCAAACCGTATATTGGCATAGTTTCCAATCTTTGTTGCGGGGATTATCTGAATCCCTTTACATCGGGCATATCCGGGCCGCTGTCAACAGGCGGGCCCGGCTGACGGCCACAGCCCCGGGAAAAGCCCTTTCCCCCCTGCCGCACCGCAACGGCCCCCTGCCTTCCGGCCTGCCCGTCCCGCCGCGGTCCCCGCACGGCATCCATAAAAAGCGCACGACGAAAACAGGGCGACGCGGGGCGACCGATCCCTTGCCGCCAGCAACGTCGCGGGAGAACCGGGCTTCCCCTTGCTATGCGGTTCTCCCTGTTTTAGACTTGCGACAAGGAGAACATCAGCATGATTTCACGAGACGAAGCGCTGGCCCTGCTGGCGGAGAACCATGTCCAGGCGGGCCTGTTGCAGCACTCTGTGGCTTCCGAGGCCGTCATGCGGGCCCTGGCCCGTGAACTTGGTGAAGATGAGGAACTGTGGGGCCTGACCGGCCTGCTGCACGATGTGGACTATCCCGCCACGGAGGCCACACCGGAAAAGCACGGTCTGGAAGGCGCCCGCCTGCTGGAAGGCAAACTGCCCGAGGAGGCCCTGGCCGCCATCCGAGCCCACAACGGCGAGATGACCGGCTGTGCGCCCAGGACCCGTTTCGACTACGCCCTGCGCTGCGGCGAGACCATCACCGGCCTCATCAGCGCCGCCGCCCTGATGCGGCCCACGGGCTACGAGGGCATGGAAGTCAAGAGCATCAAGAAAAAGATGAAGGACAAGGCCTTTGCCGCCAGCGTCTGCCGCGACAACATCCGCCAGTGCGAACAGGCGGGCCTGCCGCTGGATGCCTTCCTGGCCCTTTCCATCGCCGCCATGCGGGACTGCTTCTCGCAGCCTGCCTGAACCGAGCATCCCACGACGAGGTGAAGCATGACCGAACCCGGCGCCATCGATACCGGCATCCGTACTCTCGGCACCCCCAAGCTCACGTCCCGGCTGCCCTACCGCACCTGGGTGGATGACGTGCGCCTGCCCATACAGGTGGACAGGGAACTCTGCGACGAGTTCGCCGATCCCGTCCGCCTGGACTTCGAGGCCGCCGGCCCCCGGAAAAAACTCTACTTCGATCCCAGCCGGGCAAAATGCGCCATCGTGACCTGCGGTGGCCTTTGCCCGGGGCTCAACGACGTCATCCGCGCCATCGTCATGGAGGCGCACCACGCCTACCATGTGCCCTCCATCATGGGCATACGCTACGGGCTGGAAGGTTTCATCCCGGCTTACGGGCATCAGCCCGTGGAGCTGACCCCCGAACGCGTGGCCGACATCCACCGCTTCGGCGGCACCATCCTGGGCTCGTCACGCGGGCCCCAGTCCGCGGAAGAGATCGTGGACAGCCTGGAGCGTTCCAACGTCAGCATCCTGTTCGTCATCGGCGGTGACGGCAGCATGAAGGCCGCCCTGAGCATCAGCCGTGAAGTGCAGGCGCGCAACCTCAAGATCGCCGTCATCGGCATCCCCAAGACCATCGACAACGACATCAACTTCATCCCCCAGTCCTTCGGCTTCGAGACCGCCGTCTTCAAGGCCACCGAGGCCATCGAATGCGCCCATACCGAGGCCAAGGGCATGCCCAACGGTATTGGTCTGGTCAAGCTCATGGGCCGGGAATCGGGCTTCATCGCCGCCCAGGCCACGCTGGCCATGAAGGAAGTGAACTTCGTCCTGATCCCGGAAGCGCCCTTCACCCTCGAAGGGGAAGGCGGCCTGCTGCCCGCGCTGGAGGAACGCCTGAAAAGCCGCCACCATGCCGTCATCGTGGCGGCCGAAGGGGCCGGCCAGCATCTGCTGGACCGCTCCGGCGCCACCGACGCCTCGGGCAATCTGCTGCTGGGCGACGTGGCCGACCTGCTGCGCTCGGAGATCAAGCGCTATATGGACGCGCGCGGCATCCCCCATGCGCTCAAGTACATCGACCCCAGCTACATCATCCGTTCCGTGCCGGCCACGGCCAACGACAAGGTCTACTGCGGCTTCCTGGGGCAGTATGCCGTCCATGCGGCCATGGCCGGGCGCACCGACATGGTGGTGGGCAAGATCCAGGACCGCTATGTGCACCTGCCGCTGGAGCTGGTGACGCGCCGCCGCCGCAAGCTCAACATCTACTCCGACCTCTGGCGCGCCGCCCTGGAATCCACGGGACAGGGCATGCTGGCCGGCATGCTGCCCCGGCAAGAGACGCATGGCTAGCCTGTATCAGGTCAAGGCATCCGCCGGGTCGGGCAAGACCTATGACCTGACCCGGCGTTTTTTGTGCCTGCTGGCGGCCTGCGGCGCGCCGGGGCCCGCCGCCGCATCTTCCTGCGGGCTGGGCAGCGGTCCCTCCGGCTGGGACGAGATCCTGGCCATCACCTTCACCAATGCCGCCGCCGGCGAGATGCGCGACCGCGTCATCGGACGGCTCAAGGCCATCGCCCTGGGCACGCCGGAACAGGACATCCCCCTGACGCCCGGCATGGCCGCCCGCTGGCTGGACGTCATCCTGCGGGACCTGGCCAGCCTCAACATCCGCACCATCGACAGCCTGCTCCACGCCATCGTGCGTTCGGCCTCCCTGCAGCTGGACCTGCCCCCGGACTTCCAGCCCGCCTTCGTGAGCATGGACGCCGTGACCCCCTATCTCGAGACCCTGCTCAACCAGGCATCCCAGGGCAACGAGGCCATGGAGAAGCTGTTGCGCGACCTCTACTGGGCCATCGTCCATGTGCAGCAGAGCAAGGGCTTCAATGCCGGGGAAAAGCTGGGCGACATCATCCGCCCCCTGCTGGACGGCATCCTGCGCGGCGAATTCACGGACATCGCGGGCCCGGAAGAGCTGGGCGAACGCCACCGGCAGCACTGGCACAGGACCATCGGTCTGGTCACGGACGTGCTGGAGGCGGAAGAAGGCGCCGGGACCAGACTCCATGCCACGAGCCGCAAGGCCCTGGTGCGCCTCCAGGAGCGGGATGAAGGGGCCTTCAAGCTCAAGTCCATCGCCGAGCCCGGGGTCGACAGATTCCTCACGGCCAAAACGAAACGCACGGAAGCCCTGATGACGGCCCTGGAGGCGCTGGTCGCCTGGTTGCCGGAGTTCAGACGCCGGCATGCCCTGCTGCGTTCGGCCCGCCATTTCGCTCCGGCCGTCCAGCTGGCCACCCTGCTGGTCCACGCCATGCGGGCCAACCAGCAGCAGGAGGGCACGCTGCCCGCCGTCCTGGTGCCGGAGCTGGCCGCTTCGGTGCTCGGCGGCAGCTTCGGCGTCTCCGAGGCCCTGTGCCGTCTGGGCAGCCGCCTGCAATATTTCCTGCTGGACGAGTTCCAGGATACCAGCCGCGAACAGTGGCAGGCCCTGAGCCCGCTGGTGGAAGAGGCCCTTTCCCGGGGCGGTTCCCTGACCTGGGTGGGCGATGTCAAGCAGGCCATCTACGGCTGGCGTGGCGGGGATGCGGCCCTCTTTGACGGCATCGAAGGGCCCTTGCGCCGTCTGGCCCCGGACGTGCGCCACGAGACGCTCACGGCCAACTGGCGCAGCTGCCGCCAGATCATCGCGCACAACAACGCCCTGTTCTCGCCCCTGGAGGATGCCGCCGTGGCCCGGCAGGCCCTTGCCGCCCTGATGCCGCAAGACACGCCGGACGACCTGCTGGACGGCTATGCGGGACGCGTGGCCGCGGGCTATGCCGGGACGGCCCAGGACTTCTCGCCCCGGTCCGCTTCCGGCGGCCTCGTGCGCGTGGAAGCCATCGAAGGCGACAACAGCGAGGGGCTCAATGCCGCCGTGCTGGTGCGCCTGCGCCGCATGATCCTGCACGAACTGGCCCCGCGCCGCTCCTGGCAGGACATGCTGGTGCTGGTGCGCAGCAACGCCCAGGCCGCGCTGGTGGCCGAAGATCTGGCCGCCGCCAGTATCCCCATCGTCACGGAGAACAGCCTGCTGCTGTCCACCCATCCCCTGGTGATCCAAAGCGTGGCCCTGCTGCAGTTCCTGTGCAATGCGGAAGACGAGCTGGCCCTCTGGACCGTGGTCACGGGCAGTCTGGTGCAGCAGGGGCCCCTGCCGGTCCCCGGCCTGCAGGAGCTGCACGATACCTGCGTGGGCCGCGGCAGGACTTCCCTTCTGCCGCACCTGCAGCAGCAGTTCCCGGATTTCTGGGCTTCCGTGCTGGCCCCCTTCCACAATCAGGCGGGGCTCATGACGCCGTATGACACGATCATGGAGTGGTACGACCGTCTGCAGGTCTTCCAGCGCTGTCCCGAAGCGGATGTCTTCCTGCGCTGTTTCCTCGAAGTGCTCAAAAACGCCGAGGATCAGGGGCTGGCCACCCTGCCCGACTTCCTGGCCCACTGGCAGGAAAAGGGCGGCGAAGAAAAAGTCCCCATGCCCGAAGGCATCGACGCCGTGCGCATCATGACCGTCCACAAATCCAAGGGCCTCGAGGCCCCTGTGGTCCTCCTGCCCTGGACCGACGCTTCCCTGAAGGCGAACGATCCGGTGCTCATGGAGGAAGACGGCCTGCGCATGGTCTGCAAAAACGGCCCCCATTGCGGCAGGGTCTATTATGAGGCCCTGCTGCGTCAGGCCACGGAACTGCTCAACCAGTTCTATGTGGCCTTCACCCGGGCACGGGAAGAGCTGTACGTCTTCCGTACCAGTGCCGCCACCGTGCGCAGGGGCTGCGGCAGCCACGCTCTGGATGTGCTCTGGCAGCAGGCCGGGCTCACGGTCCCCTACCAGCTGGAAGGCGGGGACGACGTGCTGCGCCCGGTCCGGCCGCCGGCTGCCGAGGACGGGGAGGAAGAGACGGACACGGCACCGGACGCCGCAACGGCCGATGCCGATCCCGGCCAGCTCCCCCGCGGGCAGGCGGCAGCGCCGTCTGTGCCGGAAGAGGGCTGGCGGCCCATGCAATGGCTGCCCCGGCTCAAGATCTACCGCAACCCGCTGGAGCGGATGCATTTTTCCGCACGGGATCGCGGCACCCTGCTCCATGCCTGTCTGGAGCAGCTGCCCCTGGGCGGCCTCAGTGAGGACAATATCCGGGTCGCCGTGCGGGAAGTCCTTGCCACCATCCCCCTTGCCGACGGGCAGGACGGCCCTGACAGGGAAAATGTCGCCGCCGATATGGAATCCTGCCTGCTCTGGCTGCTGCGCCTTCCCCAGTTCGGCCTGTGGCAGCGGCGCGGCGTCCCGGAGCAATCCATGCTGGAAGCCGACGGCCCCCGCCGGGAGCTTTTGCGTGCCGACCTCATCGTCCCCCTGTCCTGGGGGACCCTGGTGGTGGATTACAAGAGCGGCAGGGTCATGGACGAACATGTACGGCAGGTACGGCGCTATCTGCGCTGCCTGGAACAGGGCGGCACAGCGGTGGCCCGCGGCCTGCTCATCTATCTGGACAGGCAGGCCTTCCGCCTGGTGGAGCCCGGCAGCGCCTCGGAACTGTTTACGGATCTTGGGGCCTATCCCCGCTATTTCTGTGAGGACGAGGCATGAGCAGCCCCTTCCATATCTTTTCCTGGCAGCGGCCCTTCCTGCCTGCCCTGAAACAGGCCACCGACCTCTGGAGCCGCGGGCGGCCCGGCGATGCCGTCATCATCGTCCCCCACAACCGTCCGTGGCGCTACCTTGTGGACATCTATGCCGATGCCGGCACCACCGGCCTGTTGCCCAAGGTTCTTTCCCTGCCGGACATGGTGCGCCTGTGGCGCATGCATGCCAGCCCCGTGCCGCTGCGCACGGCCTGCCTGCTGGACAGGGTGGCCCTGCTGCGGGACTGCGTCCTCGGGCTGGCCGGTGAAGACCACGAGCTGGAGAAGCGCTTCGGCGATCTGGCCCCGGGCGCCTTCCTGCCCTGGGGCATCCGCCTGGCCAACCTGCTGGAAGAGCTGCTGGGCCAGAACATGGTCACCGACGACCTGCCCTTCATCGACGAGGTGAGTCCCCCGGCCGCGGCCCTGCTGGGCGCCCTGGGGCGCATCCGTGATGCCTATGTGGCGGCTCTGGCCCAAAGAGGCTGGACCACACCGGGCCATGATTTCTGGCTGGCCGCCCGCCATGCGGAGGACATCCCCGGCCTGCTGCGCCCGGCGGACGGGCATCCCGTGCTGCTGGCCGGTTTTTCCCTGCTCACCGAGACCGAGGACCTCCTGCTCCGCAGCCTCTGGCAGGCCGGGGCCCGCGTCTGCCTGCATACGGATCCCGCCCTGCTCCGGCATGGCGAGGAAGGAAGGCCGGCCGTGCACTGGGCCTGCCAGGAACACGTCCAGTGGCTGCAGCGCTGGCAGGCCACGGCCCGACTTTGGGAACCGGACGCGCCCGCACCGGCGGACGATGCACAAAAATGGCATTATTTCACGGGCTACGACCTCCACTCCCAGCTCAAGGCCCTGCAACAGGATCTGGAAGCCCCGTCGGAGGCCTCCACAGCCATCCTGCTGACCCACGGCGACCTCCTGCTGCCCGTGCTGCACCACCTGCCGGACAAGGACGTCAACATCTCCATGGGCTATCCCCTGGAGCGCTCGCCCGTCTTCCATCTGCTGGACAGCCTCTTCCGCCTGCATGAAGGCCGGGACAGGGACGGGCTCTTTTACTGGCGGCACCTGCTGGCCTGCCTGCGCCACCCGTATCTGGGCATGCTGCAGGCCGCCCCCGGCGGGGAAGCAGGCACGGGACAGCCCCTGCGGCCCCTGCTGCGCCGCCTGGAGCGCCGCATCCGCAGCGGCAGGCGCCTGGTGGCCTTTGACGACCTGCTGGCCGCCCTGGCCGGCGACGAAGAACACGCGGGCGCCCCGGACGGGCCCCTTCCCGCCCCCGGTCCCGAGCGTGCCCTGCTGGAAGAGCTGCTGCACCTGCTGCTGGAAGATTTCGGTGATGCCGGCACGCTGGCCGCTCTGGCCGGGGCCCTGCTGCGCCTGAGCGACTTCCTGACCCGCCACGGGCAGGCCGTCTGGGAGCGCTTTCCCCTGGATGCCGAGGCCCTGTACCGCCTGGTGCGCCATTGCGTGCCGGAATTGCAGCACAATGCCCTGTCCGGCGAGGAGATGCCCCCCCGCCTCCTGCACGGCCTGGCCCGCCAGCTGCTGCAGCAGCAGCGCATCCCCTTCGAGGCCGACCCCCTGGGCGGCGTGCAGGTGCTGGGCATGCTGGAAAGCCGTCTGCTCCAGTTCGACCGCATCTTCATCGTCGATGCCACCGATGACGTCCTGCCTGGTGCCCCCGGTCAGGACCCCCTGCTGCCGGACAGCCTGCGCCGCATCCTGGGCCTGCCCGATGCCCGCCGCCGGGAACGGGCGGCCTCCCATACCCTCTACCGTCTGTGCGCCTGCGCCCGCGAAGTGCATTTTTACTGGCAGGAGAGCCAGGGGCGCTCCGGCCTCATGGACAGCAAGAAGGCCCGCAGCCGTTTTGTGGAGCAGCTCATCTGGGCGCACGAGCAGCGCACCGGGGCCCTCCTCACCCCCGGGACAGCGCCGCTGGCCGTGGCCGCCTGCGATGTGACCCCCATGCCGCCCCGCGCACTGTCCCTGAAACGCAACCAGGCCTTGCAGGATGCCATGCGGGACTTTCTGGCCGCGCCCATCCCGCCCACGGCCCTGGATACCTATCTGCATTGTCCGCTGGCTTTCGTCTGGAAGCATCTGTGCCGCTTCCGGCCCGTCCAGGAGGTCAACGAAAAGGACGATCCGGCGGAAGTGGGCTCCGTGCTGCACGACGTGCTGCAGCAGCTCTACCGTCCCTACCGCAACACGACGGTGGACGCCGCCAGCATCAGCACGGAAGACATGCGCGCCGAACTGCAGCGTCAGACGGAGCGCCACGGGCTGCGGGCCCTGCTGCCGCCCGACAGCCTGATGATGTTTGCCGTGGCGGCCCCGCGCCGCCTGGAGGAATACCTCCGCCACCAGCCGGAAGCCACCATCCTGGAGCTGGAGTATCCCCTGACCCAGACCATCCGCTGCAACGGCCGGGAATATACCTTCAAGGGGCGCCTGGACAGGCTGGACAGGCGTGAGGACGGCCTTTGCATCGTGGACTACAAGACCGGCATCATCAACAATCCCGCCGGGGATCTCTGGGACGATGCCGCCCTGTTCGAACGTATGGCCCAGGTCCGGGACGAGCGGCTCCCTCTGGAGGACCGCCGCCGGCTGGCCGCCGGGACCTTCGACCAGCTGGCCGAAAAATTGCGCATGATCCAGCTGCCCGCCTACCTGTGCATGCTGCATGCCGCCGGTTTCAGGGAGCTGCACGACGCCGCCCTGGTGGAACTGCGCGACACGGGCCGGGAATACTGGCTGTTCGGCCCCAGCCCGGCCAGGGACAATGACGAACGCATCCGTCAATGCTTCGACGTCCTTTCCCTGCTGCTCTGGCATATGGAGCACGGCCCGGAGTTCACCGGCCGTCCGGGCGAAGGCTGCCGCTGGTGCGATTACCAGGCACTTTGCCACGCCTGATGGCGGCAGCGGCCTTGTGAAAACAGGCTTTTTCTGGTAATACTGTCTGAAAACTGATTTCAATACCGCCCCGTGAGGGCTTTACCTTATAGCGCCATGTTGGAGGTTGCATCATGGCTTTTCCTTCTTTGTCCATTGGAGACCTGACCGCTAAAATGCCCATCGTCCAGGGAGGCATGGGTGTCGGCATTTCCCTTTCCGGCCTCGCCTCCGCTGTCGCCAATCAGGGCGGCATCGGCGTCATCGCCGGAGCCATGATCGGGATGAAAGAGCCCGACGTGGCCAAAAATCCCATCGAAGCCAACCTGCGCGCCCTGCGCCAGGAGCTGAGCAAGGCCCGGGAAAAGACCCAGGGCATCATCGGCGTCAACATCATGGTGGCGCTGACCACCTTCAGCCAGATGGTGCGCACGGCCATCGAGAACCGTGCCGACATCATCTTTTCCGGTGCCGGTCTGCCCCTGGAGATGCCCAAACACCTCCTGCAGGCCTGCGAAGAAAAAAAGGAAGAGTTCAAGACCAAGCTGGTCCCCATCGTCTCTTCCGCCCGCGCGGCGACCCTGATCGCCCGCAAGTGGCTCTCCCGCTTCGACTATCTGCCCGACGCCTTCGTGGTGGAAGGCCCCAAGGCCGGCGGGCACCTCGGTTTCAAGCGTGAAGAGATCGATGACCCCAACTTCGCCCTGGAAGTCCTGGTCCCCCAGGTGGTCGAGGCCGCCAAGCGCCTTGAAGACCAGAAGGGCCGGGCCGTGCCCGTCATCGCCGCCGGCGGCATCTACACCGGTGCAGACATCAAGAAATTCCTCGACCTCGGCGCTGCCGGCGTCCAGATGGGGACGCGCTTCGTGGCCACCAGGGAATGCGATGCCGATGAACGCTTCAAGCAAAGCTACATCGCCGCCCGCGAAGAAGACATCACCATCATCAAGAGCCCTGTGGGCATGCCCGGCCGCGCCCTCCAGAACGACTTCATCGAGTCCGCCCGCCAGGGCAACAAAAAACCTTTCAAATGCGTCTTCCACTGTGTGCATACCTGCGACCAGGAAAAGACGCCCTACTGCATCGCCCAGGCCCTCATCAGCGCCATGAAGGGCAACCTGGAGCGCGGCTTCGCCTTTTGCGGGGCCAACGTGGCCCGGGTCAACAGCATCGTTTCCGTCAAGGAGCTGATGGACTCCCTGCAGCAGGAATTCGACCAGACCATCAGCAAGGGCAGGCAGACCCTGCAGGGCCTGCTGAAGTAGCCTCCGTCACACCGCCATCCCGGGGCCGGCCTGCCGGCCCCTTTTTTGCTTCTGGAGGATCATGGACGATACCCTTCCCCCGGTAGACAGCTCCGCGCTGCCAGCGGCTGAAAACAAGCGCCTGCGGGACAGCCATCCCCTGTACGGCCGCATGAACGGCGAAGTCATCTGGATGGCCTATGAGGAACTGGGGCTCGATGCCGGGGCCTGCGCCACGGCCATGGATGCCGAGCTTGCCCTGCGCCGTCGCATCCTCGACATCATGGCCACCCTGGAACGGTCCCCCGGGGCCTGCTGTGTGCCGGAACTGCCGGATGCCCCCTGCGCTTCCTGTACCGCCTGCCCGGATCTGGCCCACCTGTATGTCGATGCCGCGGCACCACAGTGGCAGCAGTGGCTGCCCCCGTATGCCATCGGCTGCCGGGTCCATGCCCGCCTGCTGTCGCACGAGGAGGCCCGGCAGGCCGGCTTCCGCGCCCCGGAGGGCTCCGATCCCCCCCGGCGCCGGATGCTCTGCCCGTGTCTTGCGCCCGAAACGTAGCCCGCGGCAAAGAATTTTGACCCTTTCCCGGAAAAAAGCTTGCCTTTTGGGCAAAGCTTGGGTAAAGGAACTGCTTGCGCGGCCATGCTGGATGCATGGCTCATTGCCTGCGCAATGCGCGGCCGCTGTTACCCGGCTTTGCCGCATATACGATACACACAGTTTTCTGCATATACGGAGGACATCATGAGCAAAGAATGCGATTTCTGCGGCAAAAAGCCCCAGGTCGGCAATCTTGTCAGCCATTCCAACATCAAGACCAAGCGCCGCTTCAATCCCAACCTGCAGCGTGTGCGTCATCAGTTCGCTGACGGCACCGTGCGCACCCTGACCGTGTGCACCCGCTGCCTGCGTTCCGGTGTGGTGACCAAGCCCGTCGCCCGTGCCAAGCAGGACTAACTTGTTTTTCGCCCGCAAGGCCCCGGTTGCAACTGCAATCGGGGCTTTTTTGCTATGAAGCCCCGCCTTCTGCGCCTGCCCGCCCCTTTTGCGGGATACTGGCACGTCCAGCGTCGCCCGCGTCCCCTGCCGCCCCACTGGCGTTCCCTCACCGGCAGCGGGGGCATCACGTCCTACAGCCAGCGGCAGGAAATGATCCTCGTGCTCAGTGCCTGTGGCCTGCCCCATCAGCTCTGGCGTTTCCGGCAGAAAGAATACCTCTATGTGCCCGCCTTGCTGGAAGGCCTGGCCCGGCAGGAGCTGCAGCACTTCCATGCGGAAAAACAGCGGCCCCCGGCCCCCCGGGACCTGCCGCCCGCGCTCCATGCCCGCTGCTGGCTGGCCGCCCTGCCCCTGCTGCTGCTCATCCTCTGGCACGGCCTGCGGAGCGGCTGGTGGCCGCTGCCCGAAGGGCTGCCACCGCCGGAAAGCTGGGAACAGGCCGGCGCGCTGGACAATGTCCGCCTGCGCGTCTATGGCGAATGGCAGCGCCTGTTCACGGCCCTGACCCTGCATGCCGACGCGGCCCATCTGGCCGGCAATATCCTGCTGGGCGGCATCATGCTGCCCCTGCTGGCCCGGCTGACAGGCCCGGGCCGGGCCCTGCTGCTGACCATGCTGGGCGGCGGGCTCGGCAATCTGCTCACCGTGGTGCTGCGCCGGGAATTCGTCCTCAGCCTGGGCTTTTCCACGGCGGTCTTCGCGGCCATCGGGGCACTGGCAGGCTTCATGGTCCTGCACCATGAGGGCAAACGCCATCTGCCGCTGGTGGCCGGTGTGGGCATCCTGGCCATGTGGGGCATGGGAGAAGGGAACGTGGACTACCTGGCCCATATCTGCGGCCTGGCGGCCGGGACGGCCCTCGGCCTCTGGGAGGCCCTGCGCAGCGCCCGCCGCTGGCCGGGCCTGCCGCAATGGCTGTCCGCCCTGCTGGCCCTGATGTTGCCCGTGCTGGCCTGGATGCGGGCTTTCCAGCAGGGGTGACGGGAGCCTCCGGCGCCGTCCCCCAGGACGGCGACAGAAGAAAAAGCTGCGACCGCATGGCAATGCCGTGCGTGACGCAGCTTTTTTATGCATGATGGCGGCAGGCCGGCTCCCGAAAGAGCCCGGCCCTAAAAGATGTCCAGCCTGGTCACGGCCAGAAAGCCCCAGACCGCCACGAACATTCCCATGAGGCAGGCATAGGCCCGGCGTGTGCGCAGGGAAAGGATGCCGCCCACCATGCTGGCGGCAAAGAGCATGCCCCAGCTCATCCGCCCCTCGAACAGGAATATCCCCTTCCCCAGCAGGTCACAGGCCAGCCATAGGGCCACATAGCACAGCATGTAGTACAGGAACTGCCAGACAGCGCGCACCACGGCCCCCAGGGCCACGGCCCGCCCCGGTGTGCAGCCGTGGCCGGACGATGCCGACGCCGCGACCAGATCCACCAGCGGATTGAGCGCCACCCGCTGGTAACGCTCCGCATAGCTGGCGCCATAGGCCGCGAACACCGCGAACATCAGGGGCGCGAGGAACTGATGGGCCTCCGTCCAGCCCGGAATGACGGACAGGGGAAAAAGCAGCAGGAAGGCCAGGGTCCCGAAGGGCGGGACCACGCTGCCCAGGGCGATGACGTCGAGCCAGAGCAGTTCCACCACGATCCCCAGGGAGAGCGCGGGCTGCCAGCGGCCGGTCAGCCCTCCCAGCAGCAGGGCCCAGAACAGGGGCCTGTCAGCCAGCCTGAAGACAAAGGAGGAGCGGGCCACCCCCGCGAGGACAAAAAAAAAGCGTAGTGCACGCCCAGCCAGAGGGCATCAGAGAAGCTGCTCATAAGCATCCCGGATCTTGTCGGAAGGCACACAGCGAAAATCCAGCTCCACCTGCTGCTGCAGCATGGCCCGCAAATCGTCCCTGTCCTGCGGGGAAAGGGCCACATGCGGAAAAAGCTGGATCTTGCCCGGTGCGTAGTGCAGATTGCCGATATTGAGGGCACGGATGGCGACGCCGCTTTCCAGGGCCCTGCGGGCATCCTGGCAATCGGCAAAGAGCACGAGGCTGCTCTCGCCGCAGCAGGCCAGGGTCTCGGGCAGGGCATCCACCGGCACGAAGTGGACGGCCACCTGTTCCGGCACGGCCAGGGACACGATCTGCTGCTGCAGAAGGTCCGCGGACATGGCGTCATTGGCAACGATCAGGTGCCGGGCGGCCACATAGGGCAGCCAGCCTTCGATGACCTGCCCGTGCACCAGACGATTGTCCACTCTGAACCAGAGCATACGAATCAATCGCCTGTTTTTTCTTTGTTCCGGGAGCGCAGCATGCTGCCGGCCACGACGATGCCCTTGGTACCGGCCTCTCCGGCCAGCCTGGCCAGCTCGGCCAGGGGCTTTTCGCGGCAGGTGAAGACCTTGAGCAGCATGGGCAGGTTGACGCCGGTGACGACTTCCACATGATGGCTCCCCAGCAGGGAGAGGGCCAGGTTGGTGGGGGTGCCGCCGAACATGTCGGTGAGGATGATGACCCCGGCGCCCTTGTCCAGCCGCTGGGCGGCATCATCCAGACGGCGCACGGTCTCGGGCACTTCCTGGGCGATGTCCACGCTGATGGAGGTGCAGTCGCTCAGGGTACCAAGGATGAACTCCGCCGTGCGCAGCATGGCAGAACCATAGTCGGCATGGGCAACGACGATGATGCCGACCTGGGTGGAAGATTGCTGTTCCGACATGACATACCTCGCGCTGGAACTGAAATTTCTGCAAAATGCAGCATGTAATGCCAAGAGTGCCAGCTTTCCTAGCCAAGTTCAAGGTGCCTGTGCTCAAGACTGGCCGGATAATCCGCCTGGCGCAGCATCTGGAACAGGGCCTCGGCCGTGGCCACGGAGCGGTGGCGGCCACCGGTGCAGCCCACGGCTATGGCCACCCGGTAGCGGCCTTCCGCTTCCATCTGCGGCAGCATGAAGCGCACCAGGTCGAAAAGCTTTTTCTCGAATTCCTGCGCTGCCTCGGTGGCAAAGACATAGTCACGGACCGCCTTGTCCTTGCCGCTGAGAGGACGCAATTTCTCTACAAAATAGGGGTTGGGCAGGAAGCGCAGGTCAAAGACGAAATCCGCCTCGCGCGGGACACCATACTTGAAGCCGAACGAGATGACGTTGACACGGATGGCCCGCAGCCTGCCCGGCGTCCTGCTCCAGCGCTTCTGGATGGCACGGCGCAGGTCATGGATGGAAAAACGGCTGGTATCTATGACCAGATCCGCCATCTCGCGCACAGGGGCCAGCCGCGCGCGCTCCTCGCGCAGGGCATCCTCAAGCCCCATGCCCTCGCGTTCCAGCGGGTGCGGCCGGCGGGTCGTGGCGTAACGCCGCATGAGCTCCTGCGGTCCGGCCTCCAGAAAGAGCAGCATGGGCCGGACACCGTGTTCCGCAAGCCGGGCAAGGGCCACGTTGAGCTCTTCCAGAAAATCCTGCTGCCGCATGTCCATGCCCAGGGCCATGCCCCGGAAACGCTCCATGGATTCGCGCCGCATCATGTCCGCCATCTCGGCGGCCAGCCCGGCAGGCAGTCCGTCCACGGTAAAATAGCGCAAGTCCTCAAAGACCTGCAACGCCGTACTCTTACCGGCCCCTGAAAGGCCGGTGACGATGCAGACCTGGACAGGCGTGGCCGCTTCATCGGATGATGTCTGGCTCATGGCACTCTCGAAGGGGCCCCCTTGCGGGGGCCCCGAAGTCTTTACAGGACAGGGTCGATGACGGCATAGCCGCCGATGCGGCGGCGGTACACCACATTGACGCGGTCGGTCTCGGCATTGATGAAGACCAGGAAGTCACTGCCGATGGATTCCAGCTGCATCAGGGCTTCGTCCAGATGCAGGGGCTTGGGCGCAAAGCGCTCGGTGCCCACCACGGCGGGCTCTTCATCGGGATCGGCTTCCAGGTTGTAGGTGAACACGTCCACATTGGCGTTGCGGGCCTGACGGCGCTGTTCCTTGACGCGCGAGACGTGCTTCTTGATCTGGGCCTCGACCTTGTCCACCACAAGGTCGATGGCGGCATACATGTCGGAAGACTGTTCGGAAGCGCTCAGGTGCAGCCCCTCGCCGGCGATGGTCACTTCACAGCGATGCCGGAACTTGTCCACAGTAAGCACAACACCGACTTCCAGTCCGGAAGCCTTGCCAAAAAAGCGCCCCATCTTTTCCATGCGGCGACGGGCATACTTCTTCAGATGATCGGAGGCCTCGAAGTTCTTGAAAGTGAAAGCAATGTTCATAGAACCTCCCGTGGTGCAGGAATCAGAAATGTTCCTTGCGCTTTGAGGATGAGGGGATGTTCAGCGCCGTGCGGTACTTGGCCACCGTGCGCCGTGCGATGTTGACCTTCAACTGTTCCTTGAGCAGCTCGCCGAGCCGCTCATCGCTCAGGGGCGATTTGGGATCTTCAGCAGCGATGAACTTTTTGATCAGGGCCTTGACACTTTCAGAGCCTACCTGACTTCCATCGTCCAGTTCAAGCCCGCTGTTGAAGAAAAATTTGAGCTCGAAGATGCCGTGCGGCGTCGCCACATATTTGTTGGTGGTGATGCGGCTGACCGTGGACTCGTGCATCCCGATATCGTCGGCGATATCCTTGAGGATGAGCGGCGCGAGCTTGGTGACGCCGTCGCGGAAAAAGGGCTGCTGGTGCTTGACGATGCTTTCCACCACTTTATACAGCGTCCGCTGCCGCTGGTACAGACTGCGGATGAGCCAGGAGGCCGAACGTATTTTTTCCGAAACGTAGTCCTTCTCTTTTTCATTACAGGAGGGAACGCCATCACGCAACATGCTGGAGAGCTGCAGATGCGGCAGGCCCTCCTCGTTGAGCAGGATGACGAATTCGTCGCCGACACTGTACACGAAGACGTCGGGGCTCACATAGGTGGGCTCGCTGCTGTCGAAGCTGGCACCGGGCAGGGGCTCCAGGGACTGGATGATGTCCAGGTATTCGCGCAGGCCTTCCATGTCCAGCTTGAACTTGCGCAGCAGGGGCTTGTAGCGGTGGGCCTCCAGGTCTTCCAGATGCGACTGCACCAGTTCCATCAGGATGGGGTCACGGTCATAGCGCAGGTTCTTCAGCTGCACCAGCAGGCATTCGCGGGCATCCCGGGCCGCCACGCCCACCGGATCGAAGAGCTGCACGCGCTCCAGCACCGTCTGCACGGCCTCCGGCGTGGTGGACGCCATCTCGGCGATCTCCTCCACGCTGGCGCGCAGATAGCCCGAAGAACCCAGGTTGCCGATGATGATCTCGCCGATCGCCTTCTGTTCGTCCGTCAGGGTCGAAAGGTGCAGCTGCCAGAGCAGATGCCCTTCCAGCGTGGGCTTGGCCGAATAGCGGGCCTCCAGGGGGGAGATCTCTTCCGCGATCTCCAGCTCCCGGCCCTGCGAGGTACGCGGCGTGCTGGCGAACTCGCCAAGATATTCCTCCCAGTCGGCATTGCGGGACAGATCCGCGTCATAGACTTCGTCCTGGGGCTTCTCATGCCGGGGCTCTTCCTGGTCCTGCTGGGCTACGGGCTCATTGGCCGGGGCCTCTTCCAGGAAAGGATTCTCCAGCAATTCCTGCTGGACGGTCTCCAGAAGTTCGACACGAGAAAGCTGCAACAGCTTGATGGCCTGCTGCAGCTGGGGGGTCATGACCAGCTGCTGCGACAATTTGAGTTGTTGACGAAGTTCCAATGCCATGGGGTGCTATCCTGTCAGTAAAAATTTTCTACTTTTCAAATACCATGCCACATGCTGCACCAATAGGCAAGGGAGGCGGGCTTGCGAGCATAAAAAAGGGAATATTTCAAGTCATTGCATAAAAAAAGGACGCCCCGCGCCGGCGGAGCGTCCTGAACGGCTTTTCGTGCACAAAAGCCCTATTTCCTGTGGTTGTCCTTGGCGGCCTTGATGAATTCACGGAACAGGGGATGCGCCGCCATGGGGCGGGACTTGAATTCGGGGTGGAACTGGCAGCCCAGGAACCAGGGATGGTCGGGCAGCTCCACGATCTCCATCAGGGAGCCGTCGGGAGCGGTACCGCTGAAGACCATGCCCTTCTCTTCCAGCAGATCCTTGAAAGCGTTGTTGAATTCGTAGCGGTGGCGGTGGCGTTCCTCCACCAGCTCCTTGCCGTAGGCCTCAAAGGCGCGGGTACCGGGGATGATCTTGCAGGGGTAGGCGCCCAGACGCATGGTGCCGCCCTTGTCGCTCTCGGCATCGCGCTTTTCCAGGTTCTTGGTGCGGAAGTCGAACCATTCGGTCATCAGGTAGATGACCTTGTGGGCGCTCAGGGGATCGAACTCTTCGGAATTGGCGTCTTCCAGGCCGGCCACATGGCGGGCGAACTCGATGACAGCGCACTGCATGCCCAGACAGATGCCGAAGAAGGGGATGCGGTTTTCGCGGGCATAGCGGATGGCGGCGATCTTGCCCTCCACGCCGCGATAGCCGAAGCCGCCGGGCACCAGGATGCCGTCGCAGCCGGCAAAGGTGGCGGCCACGTTGCTGTCGTCCACGTTCTCGGAATTGACGTAACGCAGGTTCACGGAAACGCGGTTGGCCACACCGCCGTGGATCAGGGCTTCGTGCAGGCTCTTGTAGGCTTCCTTCAGGTCCACATACTTGCCCACGATGGCGATGGTCACGCTGCCCTGGGGATTGGCGCAGTCGTAGACCAGCTTCTTCCAGTCTTCCAGATGGGCGTTACGCGCGGGCAGTCGCAGCATGATGGCCACTTTCTGGTCAAAGCCCTCCTCATAGAAACGCAGGGGCACTTCATAGATGTTGCCCACATCCACGGAGGAGAAGACGGCATCCTGGTCCACGTTGCAGAACAGGGCGATCTTGCGGCGCATCTCCTCGGGGATGCTGTGCTCGCAGCGGCAGAGGATGATGTCGGGCTGGATGCCGATGGAAAGCAGCTCCTTGACGCTGTGCTGGGTGGGCTTGGTCTTGTGCTCACCGGCGGCCTTGAGGTAGGGCACCAGCGTCAGGTGGATGTTCAGGCAGTTGTCACGGCCCAGCTCGGACTTGAGCTGGCGGATGGCCTCCAGGAAAGGCAGGCCCTCGATGTCGCCCACGGTGCCGCCGATCTCGATGATGGCCACGTCAGGGGCATTGTCACCTTCGGCCAGGGAAAGCACGGTATGCTTGATCTCGTCGGTGATGTGGGGGATCACCTGCACGGTGCCGCCCAGGTAGTCGCCCCGGCGTTCCTTGGCGATCACGTGGTTGTAGATGGCGCCGGAAGTGGTGTTGTTCTTGCGCGACATGGGCACGTTGAGGTAACGTTCGTAGTGGCCCAGGTCCAGGTCGGTCTCGGCCCCGTCATCGGTCACGAACACTTCGCCGTGCTGGAAGGGATTCATGGTGCCGGGGTCAACATTGATATACGGATCCAGCTTTTGGATGGTGACGGAAAGTCCCCGGGTCTGCAGCAGGGCGCCCAGCGAAGCCGCGGCAAGGCCCTTGCCCAGGGAAGACAACACACCGCCCGTAACAAAAATGAACTTGGTTTTCATGAACTCCTACCTTTTGATGACATACAGCGGACCGTGGTCCGGACCGCATGTGCTGCACGCGGACGAGCCGCCCTCGCGCAATCGGGAGGTTTTACACCAATCTGGATCATTTTACCAGCATTGACTATTATAAACTTTGCAGGTAGTCTCTTTTTCCATTTCCATAGTGGCCCTTTGTGGCTACCGCTTGCAAGGAGGCTCCTGCCGCATGGGCACAGTCAATACTCTCGTCATCACCGGCTATGGCACCAATTCCCATCTCGAAACAGCCCACGCTGCCCGTCTCGCGGGTGCTGACCGCGCCGATGTCGTGCATTTTTCCGATATCGTGGCCGCCAAAGTCCGCCTGAGCGATTACCACTTCCTTGTGTTCCCCGGCGGGTTCCTGGATGGTGACGACCTGGGCGCCGCCCAGGCCGCCAGCATGCGCTGGCGCTATCTCAAGGACAGCACGGGCACCCCCCTGCTCCAGTCCCTGACCGAATTCATCAACGACGGCAAACTGATCCTGGGCATCTGCAACGGCTTCCAGCTGCTGGTCAAGCTGGGCGTGCTGCCCGCCCTGGACAACAACCGCTTCGAACGCCAGGTCTCCCTGAGCCACAACGACTCCGCCCGTTACGAAGACCGCTGGGTGCATCTGCTGCCCAACCCCAAGAGCCCCTGTGTCTTCACTAGGGACCTGCCCATGATGGCCATGCCCGTGCGTCACGGCGAGGGCAAGCTCATCGCCCGTGACGACGCCACCCTGCAGCGCCTGGCCGATGAAAACCTCATCGCCCTGCAGTATGCCGATCCCGAGACCGGCAAGGCCACCATGGAATACCCGCTCAACCCCAACGGCTCCAGCCTGGCCATCGCCGGCCTGACGGATCCCAGCGGGCGCGTGCTGGGCCTCATGCCCCATCCCGAGGCCTTCCACCATGTGACCAACTACCCCACCTGGACCCGCGGCTCCATTGATGTGCCCCCGGCCACCCAGCTGTTCTCCAACGCCGTGCGCTACCTGCGTGCCCTTTAATATATAAGGAAGGGGACTTCCCGCTTGACAGCGGCCTCAGGGCCGGATAGATTCGCTGAACCGTTTTGCCGGTTACGGCCCCAGTGGTCGCAGACACAGGTGTCGATCATTTGCAGCGAGCCTGCCGCCCTTTGCTTTTGAAAGCACTTTTCTGGTTTCAGGGAAGTGCTTTTTTACTGTGAGGGAGAGAGATGCATATAGCAGAGATCATTTCCACCATCGAACAGATGGCCCCCCTGCAGGGCGCCGCGTCCTGGGACGCTTCGGGCCTGCAGGTGGCCGCCCACAGGACCGACGCCACGCGTCTGGCTGTCTGCCTCGACCCGAGCCCGGCCTCCATCGCGGCCGCGCTCGAGCTCGGTGCGCAGTGCATCCTCAGCCATCATCCGCTGGCGCTCAAACCTTCGCTGCCCAACCGCATCGACCATTATCACGATGTCCTGCGCCTGCTGCTGGGCAACGACGTGCCGCTCTATGCCGCGCACACCTCGCTGGATGTCAACAGCGACGGCCCGGTGTCCTGGCTGGCCCGTGAACTGCACCTGGACAACCTGGCCGTCCTGGAACCCACCGGCCCGGGAACCGGGGATCTGCCGCACGGTTTCGGCCTGGCCGGCGATCTGGCCGAATCCGTGGACCTGCAACAGCTGGCCGGCATGCTGGCCGCGCACATCGACCTGGGCACCGCCACCGTCAGCGGCCCCTGCCCGGGCCGTATCCGGCGCGTGGCCTACTGCACCGGCTCGGGTTCCTCCCTGCTGGAGGAAGCCCGTGCCGCGGGTGCCGACATTTTCATCACCGGCGACGTCAAATACCATACGGCGCTGGATACCCAACTTTGTCTTTTCGACGTGGGCCATCACAGCCTGGAAGAAGAAATGATGCGGCGTGCCGCCATCCATCTGCAGCACGCCTGCCCGGCGCTCGAAGTCGTCTTCGTGCCCTCGGCCTCCCCTTTTCAGCCTGTCCGTCCCCGCGTTCTCTAGGAGGAAACCCATGAGCACCGCTGTCTACCTTGACCAGATCCGCCAGCTTGTCGAGCTGCAGAAAGTGGATGACGCCATCTTTGCCGTGCGTCAGGAACTGGAATCCGCTCCCCGCCAGCTGGACGAGCTGCAGGCCAAATTCGATGCCAGCAACGCCCAGCGCGAACGCATCGTGGAAAAACTGACCCACCTGCAGGAACAGCAGAAGCGCCTCGCCATGGAGATCGACGATGATTCCGCCCGCATCAGGAAGAGCAAGAACAAGCTCATGCAGGTGGAAAACACGCGCGAATACCATGCCATGATGCGCGAAATGGACAGCATGGAAAAGATCAACCGCTCCCGTGAGGAAGAAAAGATGACCCTCATGGAAGAGGTGCAGCGCCAGAACGAAGCCCTGGCCGAGCTCGATCTGACCCACGGTGCCCTCCAGGCCGAACTGGAAGTGCGCCGCGACGGCCTGGAAGAAAAGATCCAGATGGCCCAGGCCAAGCTGGCCGAACTGGAAGAAAAACGCCAGCACGCCGCCGGCGTCATCCCCCAGCCCGTCTTCGTGCGTTACGAATTCATCCGCAAGCGTCTTGAGCATCCCGTCATCGTCGGTGTGCGCGAAGGCATCTGCTCCGGCTGCCACATCGCCATCCCGCCGCAGTCCTTCATCGAACTGCAGCGCGGCCAGCAGATCCTGAGCTGCCCCAACTGCCAGCGCCTGATCTTCTGGAACGAGCACTTCCCGGATATGGAACTGCAGGCCGCTCCGGCCAAACCCAAGACTCTGGTGGACTAAAAATCAACAGGCAGGAGCCGGACAGATCGCCGCTGCGGGCATCGGCCCGGAGAGGAAAGTCCGGGCTCCACAGGGCAGGACGCTGGATAACGTCCAGGAAGGGCGACCTTCGGACAGCGCCACAGAAAGCAAACCGCCCGGCCGGTCCCGTACCGGCCGGGTAAGGGTGAAACGGTGGAGTAAGAGACCACCAGATGCCGTGGTGACACGGCATGCTCGGCATACCCCGTCTGGAGCAAGGCCAAATAGGGAAGGAGGCTGGCCCGGCCATACCTTCCGGGTAGGCTGCTTGAGAGGGCAGGCAACTGCTCTTCTAGAGGAATGGCGATCGCGCACCCCCGGTGCGAACAGAACCCGGCTTATCGTCCGACTCCTGCCTGTTTTTTTTGCGAGTGCAGCATGACACGAATTCCCGTCCGTCCCTGGGCCCTCGTTCTGGCCGCAGGACAGGGCAAACGCCTGTCCGCCGCCACAGGCGGCCGTTCCAAACAGTTCCTGCTCTGGAAAGGGCTTCCCCTTTACTGGCACTCAGCCCGCACGCTGTCCCGTTCCGGGGCCGTGGCGGGCCTTGTTTTTGTCTTCCCCCAGGACTGCCTGGAAGAAGAACAGCGACGCCTGGAACAGCTGGCCCGCGACGAGGACCCCGGCATCCCCTGGCTGGCCGTGGCCGGCGGCGCGGAACGTCAGGACTCCGTGCGCCACGGCCTGGCCGCCCTGCCCCGGGAAGCCGCGCACGTGCTGGTGCATGACAGCGCGCGCCCCTTCATGGGCGCGGCCCTGGTCCACCGTGTCTGCGATGCGCTTGCCGCGGGGGCTGTGGCCGTCATCCCGGGCCTTGCCGTCACGGATACCATAAAGGTCGTCTGCGACGATCTTGTGACGGACACACCGCCCCGTGCCCGGCTGCGCGCCGTGCAGACCCCCCAGGGCTTTGCCCTGCCCCCCCTGCTGGCCGCCCACGCTGCCGCCCGCCACGAAAGCGCCGCCGGACGCGCGGCCACGGACGATGCCGCCCTTATGGAAGCCCACGGGCACCCCGTGCTGGTAGTGCCGGGCGAAGCCGCCAATATCAAGATCACCCATCCCGAGGACCTTGCCTTGCTGGAAGAACGCTCCCCCGTCATGCCGGTGCCGCGCGTGGGCATGGGCTACGACGTCCACCGCTACGGCAGCGGCCGCCCCATGAAGCTGGGCGGCATCATCATCCCCAATGCTCCCGAGGTCATCGCCCATTCCGACGGCGACGTCCTGCTCCATGCCCTGATGGACGCCCTGCTGGGCTGCGCGGCCCTGGGCGACATCGGCCGTCTTTTCCCTGATGCCGACGCCCGTTTCGACAATATTTCCTCTGCCGTCCTTCTGGACGACGTGCTGGAACGCTTCCGGGATGCCGGCCTGACCCTCTGCCATGTGGACCTGACCGTCGTGGCCCAGACCCCCAGGCTGGCGCCCCACCGTGAAGAGATCCGCAAGAACGTGGCCCGCCTGCTGGGCCTGGGCCCGGATGCGGTCAACATCAAGGCCACCACGGAAGAAAAGCTGGGGTTCACCGGTGCCTGTGAAGGCATCAAGGCCTACGCCGTGGCCACGGCGTTCCAGCTTTCACCTCATCTGCGCAACACCAAGGAAATGGCATGACCCCCGAGCTGCACCGTCCCTGGTTCTCCCATTACGAACCGTCCGTTCCCCGTACCGTCAGCGTCTTCGACCAGCCCCTGTACAGCCTGCTGGACGAGGCCGCCGCGCGCTATCCCAAGCGCCCGGCCCTGATCTTCCAGAATACCCGCCTGAGCTACAAGGCCCTGCACGAGGCCGTGGAACGCTTTGCCGGCGCCCTGCGCCGCGCGGGCATCCAGCCGGGCCAGCGCGTGGCCGTCATGCTGCCCAACCTGCCCCAGACCATGATCGCCTTCTGGGGCGTGGTCAAATGCGGGGCCGTGGCCGTGATGGTCAACCCCCTCTACATGGAACGGGAGCTGCTCCAGAACCTCAACGACGCCGGTGCCGAATGCCTCATCCTGCTGGACATGCTCTGGCCCCGCGTGGCACCCCTGCGCGACCGGCTGCCCGTCAGGACCTATGTGGTCACCGGTATCGCCGACGCCCTTTCCTTCCCGCTGAACCTCATCTACCGTTTCACCAAAGGGCGCCAGAAGGCCGTCCCCATCCCCTATGATGACAAGGTCATCGCCTGGAAGGACTTCAGCAGGGGCGCCCAGCCCCTGAGCGAGCCCATCGCCGATCCGCAGCACACCCCCGCACTGCTGCAGTATACCGGCGGCACCACCGGCATCCCCAAGGGCGTGGCCCTGACCCACAGCAATCTGGGCACCAACTGCCGCCAGATCCTGAGCATCATCCAGGAGACCGCCGAGACCGGGCACCGCTTCGTGGGCCTGCTGCCCTTCTTCCATGTCTACGGCCTGACCACCGGCATGACCATCCCGGCCGCCCTGGCCGCCACGGTGCTGCCCCTGCCCCGCTATGTGCCCCAGGACGTGCTGCACCTCATCGGCAAGCACCGTCCCACGGTCTTCCCCGGTGCGCCCGCCATCTACAGCTCCCTGCTGCAGCAAAAGACCCTGGGGCAGTACGACCTGACCTGTATCAAGCTCTGCATTTCCGGTTCCGCGCCCCTGCCCCGGGACACCTTCCGCCGCTTCCAGGAGCTGACCGGTGCCATCATCCTTGAAGGCTACGGCCTGACGGAAGCCTCGCCCATCACCCACATCAATCCCCGCGAGGACAGCAGACAGAAGGAAGGCTCCATCGGCATGCCCCTGCCCGGCACCGATGCCCGCATCGTGGACAGCGAAAGCGGCACCGCGCCCCTGCCCGTGGGCAAACTGGGCGAACTGGTCATCCGCGGCCCGCAGGTCATGCAGGGCTACTGGCACCTGCCCGACGAGACCGCCAGCGCCCTGCGCAACGGCTGGCTCTATACCGGCGACCTGGCCGTCATGGACGAGGAAGGCTATTTCTTCATCATGGACCGCAAGAAGGACATGGTCATCGTGGGCGGTTACAACGTCTATCCCCGCGAAGTGGACGAGGTCCTGCTGGAACACCCCGACGTACTGGAAGGCGTGAGCGTCGGCATCCCCGACGGTGTGCGCGGCGAGGCCCTCAAGGCCTACATCGTGCCCCGTCCCGGCGTGGAACTGACCAAGGCCGACATCGTGGGCTGGTGCCGCCAGCGCCTGGCCTCCTACAAGGTGCCCCGCCTGGTGGAATTCCGCGATGAACTGCCCAAGACCATCGTGGGCAAGGTCCTGCGCCGCGCCCTGCGCGAAGAAGAGATGGCCAGGCAGGCCCAGAAAACTGCCCGCCACGCCGCCCGGCAGGACGCTGCGGCGACCCCCGGGGAGGACCGATGCGACTCCTGATCCAGCGTGTCCTTGAAGCGGCCGTCACTGTGGACGGACAGACCACCGGCGCCATCGGCAAGGGCCTGCTGGTCCTGACCGGCTTTGGCGAGGAGGACGGCCCGGACTTCCATCTCAGCCCTGTTTTCGGGGGCATGGCGCGCAAGCTGCTGGATCTGCGCATCTTTCCCGGTGAAGGAGACCGCAGCGACAAATTCGACCGCTCCGCCCGGGACTGCGGGGCCGATGTCCTGCTGGTGCCCCAGTTCACCCTCTATGCCGACTGCCGCAAGGGCCGCCGTCCTTCCTTCTCCCATGCCGGCGATCCCGCCTGGTCCCGCGGGATGTTCGAGCGCTTCACCCGCAAAGTCAGTGAAGAGAGCGGCCGCCCCGTGCCCGCGGGCGTGTTCGGCGCGGACATGCGCGTCCACCTCGTCAACTGGGGCCCCGTGACCATCTGGCTGGATTCCCGCGAGGTGTTGCCGCATCTGTACCTTTAAGGCGGCAAGGGAATCCCTCTTCCTCGCCTGAAAGTTCTCTCCCAGGGGCAGTACCGCTCTTGCAGCCTGTAACGTCCGCGATGAACGGGGTACAGGCCGACCAGCATCCGGTCGCTCCTCTTCCCCATACGCTTTCCCCAAAGCCATAAAAAAGGACAGCCGTACGGCTGTCCTTTTTTATGGCCTCCCATCCACCTGCCAGCAAAAGAGAAAGAAGAAGAAGAAGAAGAAGAAGAAAGAAAAAAGAAAAAAGAAAAACAAAAAGCCTGACCAGCACAGGCCAAGCTCAACATTTTTTCGGGGGACCATCAGTAGCGGCAACTTTGCCACAGGCAGCCATCCGCCATCCTCCATAGTAAAGCGCGTTTGGGAAGGATGGGGGGAGCTTGAGGGGGGAAGGGAACCTTTTTGTGCGCCAGCCAAAAGGTTCCCTTCCCCCCTCAAAAAACATCCACCCTGCAGCCTATCCCTGCGCATCCAGCGCGCACAGGGCCAGGCGGGCGGCCTCCTGCTCGGCCTTCTTGCAGCTGCTGCCGCAGGCCGTGAACTGCTGCCCCGAGGGCAGGGAGACCTGCACGGTGAAGTGCCGGGCGTGTTCCGGGCCTTCACAGGCCAGGGTCGTATAGACAGGGCGGTCGTGGAAAAGGGCCACCGACCGTTCCTGCAAACTGGTCTTGAAATCCTTGGTCTTGGGCCTGCCCACGCAGACCTCGTCCAGCAGCCCCCCGAAGATGCGGAGCACGACCTTCCGGGCCGCGGCATAGCCGCCGTCTTCGTACACGGAGGCCAGCACGGCTTCGAACACATCGCTGAGCACGGCGTCACGGCTGCGGCCGCCCTGCTGTTCCTCGCCGCGCCCCAGACGCAGCAGCTGGTCGATGCCCGTTTCCCGGGCCCGCTGGGCCAGGCTGGTGGTGCCCACCAGCTGGGAGCGCACACGGGTCATGTCGCCTTCGCGGGCCTGCGGGAAGCGCGTGAACAGCTCCCACGAGATGCACAGTTCAAGGACGGCATCGCCCAGGAACTCCAGACGCTCGTTATGCGCCTGCCCCAGGCCGTGTTCATTGGCCCACGAGCTGTGGGTCAGGGCCAGGGCCACCCGTTCCGGGCGTGAAAAATGGTAGTCCAGGATCTGTTCGATGCGCTCCAGGTCCGCCGCCGAGATGCTGAGGTCGAATTTCTTGCTGTGTTCCATGCGCAGCAGTCTAGCCACTTCAGGGCGCAAGGCAACAGAAATTTTCTTGACACCCGGCCTTTCAGCGCCTACCTATTTGGAGCAAAATTCAGAGACTTCCGCATGTCCGGCCGCCCGACGGCCCCATGCCGGCGAGGAGACATTATGGCTTACGATATCCGCCTCATGAAGCTGGTGACCGGTGAGATGGTCATCGGCAAGTACGACGCCGAAAAAGACTGCCTCAACGAAGTGGCCAGCCTGCAGAGCATCCCCACCCAGCAGGGCATGCAGATGATGCTCCTGCCTTACGGCTATCCTTTCGAGCCCAACTTCACCGGTACCCTGGAAGGCCGTCACTTCCTGTACCGCTACGCCGACACCCCCAAGGAACTGCAGGACAAGTACATCGAGGCCTGCACCAACCTCACCGTGGCCGGCGGCCTGGGCAAGCTGAGCTTCGGGCCTTCCGTGCAGCCCGGCAGCGGCCTCATCAAGTAGCCCGTTTTCCATCAGGTTTCCGGGGCGGCATCTGCCGCCCTTTTTTGTATCCAGCCAACAGGGATGTTTATGCGCGCACTGCTCCCCATTCTGCCCCGCCCCAGCCGCTATGCCGGCATCGAAGAGGGCGCCTGCCACAAAGACCCTGCCCAGGTTCGCCTGCGTGTGGGCCTGGCCTTTCCCGATACCTACGAAGTGGGCATGTCCTATCTTGGGCAGAAGATCCTTTACGGTATCGTCAACAGCCACGCCTCCTGGTGGGCCGAGCGGGTCATGGCCCCGGAACGCGAAGCGGGCGACATCCTGCGGCAACACGGCTGCCCGCTGGGCACGCTGGAATCCGGCACGCCCCTGCGCGACCTGCACTGCCTTTCCTTTTCCATCACCCATGAGCTGTGCTACACCAACGTGCTCTACATGCTGGAGCTGGGCAACATCCCCCTGCGCACGGCCGACAGGCCGCAGGACCTGCGCCGGTGCCCGCTGGTCATCGCCGGTGGCGGCGCCCTGCTGAGCGCCGAACCGCTGGCCCCCTTCATCGACCTGATGGTGCTGGGCGACGGCGAGGAATCCCTGCCCGACGTGCTGCGCCTGCTGGAACAGGCCCTGGACGAAGGCTGGACGCGTGACCGTTGCCTGGAAGAGGCCCGCCACATCCCCGGCGTCTACATCCCCTCTTTCTTCACGCCCGATGCGGAAGGCCGTCTGCAGCCCCGCTTTGCCGACCACGCCAGGCCCGCGCGCCGCATCGTGGCCGATTTCGACAAGGTGGCCTACCCCACCAGCCAGGTGGTGCCCATCGGCGCGGTGCACAACCGCCTGTCGCTGGAGATCGCCCGCGGCTGTACCCGCGGCTGCCGCTTCTGCCATGCGGGCATGGTCTACCGTCCCGTGCGTGAGCGGTCTCTGGACACCATCACCGGCCTGCTGGACGACTGCCTGAAAAAGACGGGCTTTGACGAGATCTCCTTCCTTTCCCTGAGCACGGGCGACTTTTCCGCGCTCAAGACCCTGAGCCACGGCGTGCTGGGCCGCTGCGCCCAGGAACAGATCAGCCTTTCGCTGCCGTCGCTGCGCGTGGGCTCCATCGATGACGAGATCATGCAGCGCATGTCCGACCTGCGCCGCACGGGCTGTACCCTGGCCCCCGAAGCGGGCAGCCAGCGCCTGCGCGACGTCATCAACAAGGGCGTCACCGAGGAGCAGGTGCTGCTGCATGTGCAGAAGCTGCTGGAATACGGCTGGCGCCAGGTCAAACTCTATTTCATGATCGGCCTGCCCACCGAGACCGACGAGGACCTCAGGGCCATCGCCGACCTCTGCCGCAAGGTGCGCGACGCCGCGGGCAAGGGCAATCCCCGCCTGCAGGTCACGGCAGCGCTCTCGCCCTTCGTGCCCAAGCCCTTCACGCCCTTCCAGTGGGTGGAACAGATCAGCCAGGAAGAGATCCAGCGCCGTGTGCAGCTGGTGCGCGACGAATTCAGGGGCCAGAAGTTCCTCAAGCTGCGCTGGCACGAACCGGCCATGAGCCATCTGGAAGGCATCCTTTCCCGTGCTGACCGCCGTCTGGCCGATGTGGTGGAAAAGGTCTACCGCAAGGGCGGCATCTTCACCAGCTGGATCGAAGGTTTCGATCTGGCCCCCTGGCTGGAGGCCCTGGAAGAATGCAGCCTGACCGCCGACGAGTTCACCCGGGCCCGCAGCATGGACGAATACCTGCCCTGGGAGCATCTGGAGGCCGGCATCTCGCCCGAGTTCCTGCGCCGCGAATACGAGCGTGCGCTGGCGGGCAAGGTCACGGAAGACTGCCGCTACCATGCCTGCCGCCAGTGCGGCGCCTGCGACACCAAGGCCGGGCCTTCGCGCATGCCCCACGCCAGCCTGGGCGCGGACGGCCGGCCGCTGGAACACCACAACCGCCTGGTCTTCCCCCAGCGCGACCAGCAGGCCCACCAGCCCGCCCGTGACGAGGAAGGGCGCATCATCTGCCGCACCCACGAGAACAAGCCGCCGCAGATCGCGCCGGAGCTGGCGGTCAAGGCCGTCCAGTACCGCATCTGGCATACCAAGACCGGCGGCAGCTCCTACCTCAGCCAGCTGGAGCTCCAGGCCATCCTCGACCGCGCCCTGCGCCGGGCCGACCTGCCCATGGCCTTCTCGCAGGGATTCCATCCCATGCCGCTGATATCCTTTGGCCGGGCCCTGCCGGTAGGCATGGAAAGCCGGGCCGAATGGTTCGCCATCACCCTGCGCGCCCCCATGTCCGCTGCCGAGGTCCATGCCCGTCTGGCCGCGGCCCTGCCCACGGGCATGGCCGTCATCCGCGTGGAAGAAGTGGACAAGAGCCGCCGCACGGAACAGTCCGTGGCCGAGACCTTCCGCCTGCGTACCGGCAGCGTCGACGGCGAAGGACTCCCCATGACGTCCGTTCGCGACTGCTTCGCGGCCTTTGCCGCCCGGGAAAGCGTCATGCTGACCCGCGAGACCAAGAAGGGCCCGCGCACCAGCGACATCCGCCGCCACCTGCTGCGCTGGAAGGAACTGGAGGACGGCAGCCTGGAGTTCAGCCTGGACTGGAGCGACGGCTACCTTTCGCCCCTGCTGCTCTGCACCAGCATCTGCGCCCCTCTGGGCGATGAGTCCCGCCTGCGGGCGCTGCTGCGCCTGGGCAAGACGGCCCAGCATTTCGCGGACGGCCAGGTCTGCCCGTAAGGGATCATTTCAGGGCCTTTCGTGGATGGATGCTCCATCCGGTACGGAAGGCCCTTTTTGCGGTCCTGCTCCAGCCGTGCCGTCGTGCCGGCAAGCACCCCGCCCAACGTGTTCTGCGCATATCAGGAGGCATCATGGCTCCCCGTTCCACTACGGAAACGTTCTTCTTTTTTGGTGATTCCCTGACCCTGGGCGTCAATGACAACGCCATGCCCGGCGGCTGGATCAGCCGCCTTGTGCTGCTGGGCTCCCGGGCCGGCTGGTACGACATGCCGCCCGCCACCTTCTACAACCTGGGCGTGCGCCGCCACACCTCCACGGACATGGCCGCCCGCTGGCAGGCCGAAGTGGCGGCCCGGCAGATCCCCGGCACCATCAACCATCTGGCCTTCTGCCCGGGCGTGGTGGACATGTCCCCCGCCCGGATGCGGCCGGTGGACGAGGTCTGTGCCACGGTCATGCAGATGCTGGACCAGGCATCGGCCCTGGGAGCGGTCTTGCTTATCTGCCCGCCTCCTGTTAAAGAGCCCGCCATGCGCCAGCGCATCGCCTCGCTCTGCGAAGCCTATGTGACGGCATGTGCCCGCAAGGGACATCCCTGTGCCGATGTGCACGCCGCTCTGGCGGCCTCGCCCGAGTACATGGATGATCTTGAGGACGGCCTGCATCCCGGCCCGCAAGGTTCTGCCCTGATGGCCCGTCTGCTGGCCGAAGTCCCGGCCGTGCGCCGCTTTTTTCTGACCGCCAAACAGGATGATTGATATGGGCTCCTGCCAGCCTTTCGTCGATGACGAACCCTTTGACAAGCGCGTGAAGACGCTTGCCGACAATGAATTGCTGGAGATCTGGGAAGAGACCCAGCAGCTGGAAGACCTGCTGCGCACCCAGATGCAGACCGACCTTGACATGGCCCCCGAATACGAGCGCCTCATCGTCAGCGAGCTGCAGCTGCGCAGCAACAGGGCCTTGCTGCACGTCCGCTAGCGGGGCCTTCCTGAAGGCGGAGCCTCTTGCCGCTGCCGGGGCCCTGCGGCCTGACAGGCACGGCCTGCGACCGGCACCCGGTCGCGCTGCCCCCGGAGAGAGCACCATACCACGCTCCCCCCTTTCTTCAGATGCGTCTTGCCAGGCCGGTCCCCGCAAGGGGACCGGCTTTTTCCTTTCCGGGCGCCTCCGGCCCGGCAAAGAAGCTCCTGCGCACGCTTCTTTCCGTGGCGGCATCAGCACAGCGGAGGAACGCTCCTTGCCCGCCCGCCGTCCGTCCCCCACTCGTGGGGACGCACCTGAACAGGCGCCCTGTCGCGGCCGGATCGCCTGCATCCGGGCGCCCCGGAAGGCCCGGGCTCCTGCTCCGCGGGTCACGCCGCCCCATCACGTCATCCGGCTGCACTGCGCCGTGCCGCGAAGGCATACGGGAAGACATGGCCTTCCTGCCCGGCCTTTCCGATTCCCCTGTACAGGCCCCCAAGCGCACGCTACGGGCAATGCCCCGGACAGGTCCATTTCGCCAAAAATCCGAAGCCGGCTGGCAGCGCAGGGGCGTCCCCTTGCCGGAAAGCTGCCCGCATGTCGCAGGCAATTGCAACACTGTCCGGGGGCGGCCCTGCCCTCTCCTGCTCCGGCATCGACAGACACATGATAAAAAATTTTTTTATTCATGGTCGATAGATGCACACCATCCTCCCCACTGCAAGCCGCTCTCTTCCTGCCTCCTGATTCCTGCCGAAAATGCACGCCTTTTTGAAACACAATTGCACCCTGTTGCGACATTTTTTGCAACAAAAATGCAACACCTGCATCTCCTGAAAATTTTTCCGTTGAATATCGGCATGATACGAAAACAGTTCCGTCACATGTCTCAGATGACACATGCCCTGAACAGCCGCACGGATGAAATGAAATATTTCATAACATAGCAAGATGCCATGCTTTCCCGACGCAGCCCCCTGGGACGCCCGTTTTTTTGGCACGATACTTGAGAAAATACGGGAAACGCCGTCTGCAGGAGGGGCGCCCGGGGCCGGCTCGCCACCTGCAGACAAGCCATGCCAGGACCAGACCGATCCCTTCACCACGGCAGCTCGGTTTGAACTGAAACATCGAAATACCGCAGGAGGTAAGTATGGCGTACCCAGCAATGATGATGCCTTCCATTCAGAAGTGTGCCAGCACACGGAAGGATCGCTTGAATGCTTCGCACCCTGAATTGACCTTTGAAGAAAAAGCCAAGCTGCTTCAGGACTTCCATCCTGACTTCAACGTCAAGGTCAAAACGCCCCTGCGGGTCGGCGCCAACATAGGGGATCTGGCCCCGCAGGAAATGGCGCGCCAAATCGAGGCCCCCAGTCGCATCTCCGCTTCCGATGTGGACCTGAGCAAGGTTGATTACGATACCGACATACTGGTCATCGGCTGCGGCGGTGCGGGGCTTTCCGCCGCCCTGACCGCCCATGCCGCCGGCGCCAGGGTCATGCTGACCACCAAACTGCGCATGGGCGACTCCAACACCATCATGGCCGAAGGCGGCATCGCCGCGGCCACAAACCCCGAAGACAGCCCGGCCATCCACTATGTGGACACCATCATCGGCGGCCGCGGTACCAATGTAAAGGAACTGGTGGAAGTGCTGGTCACCGAAGCCCCCTTCATCGTGGACTGGCTGTCCTCCCTGGGCGTCAACTTTGACCGCAAGGCCGACGGTTCCCTGTTCAACCACCGCCCCGGCGGCCATTCGCGCCGGCGTTCGCATTCCATCAAGGACCTGACCGGTCTGGAGATCATGCGCGTCATGGCTGACGAAGTGCGCAACCGGAACATCCCCGTCCTGGAATTCTGCCCGGCCCTGGAGCTCATCAAGGACGAGAAGGGCCAGTGCGCCGGTGCCGTCCTGCAGAACCTTGATACCGGACGCCTGCTGGTCGTGCGTGCCAAATCGGTCATCATGGCCACAGGCGGCATGGGGCGCCTGCACCCGCTGGGCTTCCCCACCTCCAACCACTACGGGGCCACGGCCGACGGTATCGTCATGGGCTACCGTGCCGGCGCCAAGCTGATCTACATCGAATCGGTCCAGTTCCATCCCACGGGCACGGCATGGCCGGAACAGCTGCTGGGCCTGCTCATTTCCGAAGCGCTGCGCGCCCAGGGCGCCCAGGTGCTGAACGTGGACGGCCAGACCTTCGCGGCCAATCTGGAAACCCGTGATGCCCTGGCGGCGGCCATCATCCGCGAATGCAACTCCCGCGGCAAGGGCGTCGAAACACCGGCGGGCATCGTGGGCGCCTGGCTGGATACGCCGCTCATCGACATGATCCACGGCCCCGGCACGTTCCAGCGCCGTTTTGCCGGCATCTATTCCCGCTTCATGGGCTACGGCATCAACCCGCTGGAAGAGCCCATCCTCGTCTACCCCACCCAGCATTACCAGAACGGCGGCATGACCATCACCCCCAACGGGGAGACCACCGTTCCCAACCTCTACGCGGCTGGCGAAGTTTCCGGCGGCGTGCACGGCCAGAACCGCCTCGGGGCCAACTCCCTGCTTGACATCTTCGTCTTCGGCCGCCGCTCGGCGGAACATGCGGCCAGGCATGTCAGGAACGTCACCCTGGGCAAGCTGACCCTGAAGCATCTGGACGAATTCAGCGAGAACCTGAGGGAAGCCGGCATCAAGACCGATGTGCGTTCACCCATGCTCCTGCCAGATTACCGCTTTGAAAATGCGCTGACCAAGATCACCCACATTGAAGCGGAATAAAGGAGGAAGCCATGAGCGAAGCAAGCAACGGCACCTATACCATCCATATCCTGGGGAAGAAGTACGAAGTCCCCGCCGGGCTGACCATCATGAAGTCCATTGAGTACGCGGGCTACCGCCTCACGCACGGCTGCGGCTGCCGCGGCGGCGTCTGCGGCGCCTGCGCCACCATCTACCGGATGGAAAACGATACCAAATGGCACATCTGCCTGGCCTGCCAGACCAATGCCGCCGACGGCATGCATCTGGTGCAGCTGCCCTATGTGCCTTCCTACCGGGCCAGCTATGACGTGACCAAGGAAGAATGCACGCCCGAGACCGTGGCCCGCTTCTACCCCACCCTCAAACGCTGCATGGGCTGCAACACCTGCACCAATACCTGTCCCATCAGCCTGCCTGTGCTGGATTACGTTTCGGCCATCATCCAGGGCGACTTTGAGACCGCCAAGGAACTTTCCATCGAATGCATCTCGTGCGGCATGTGCGCCGCCCGCTGTCCGGGCGAGCTGGCCCCCATGAACATGGCCCTGATGGTCCGCCGTCTGATGGGCCGGGCCGCCCACAAGAACACGCCCGAGTTCCAGCAGCGCCTGACGGATATCCGCAATGACAAGTTCAAGGCCGAGATCACCAAGTACAAGGGCATGACCAAGGAAGACCTCCAGGTCGTCTACAAGGAATTCCAATCCACAAAAGGAGCTTCGGTGTAGCCATGCGTACGCTCACAACTCCCATCAGCAAGGAAGACGTGGCCTCCCTGAAGGTCGGCGATCAGGTGGTCCTGGTCGGACGCATCCTGTGCGGCCGCGACGCGGTCCTGCCCAAGATCGTCAAGATGTTCGAAAACAACGACCCGGAACTGAAGAAGCTGCACCTGGAAGGTGCCGTCATTTTTCATACGGCGGTCAGCCGTGCCGGCATCGGCCCCACCTCCAGCAACAAGGTGGAGATCGAAGACAGCATCCCCAAGCTTTCCGAAGCGGGCGTGGCCATGCATCTGGGCAAGGGCGCGCTGAAAATGAGCACTGTCGAAGCCATGAAGGAGCATTCCTCCTGCTTCGGCGTGACGCCCCCCACGACGGCGCTCTTCTCCTTCAAGTCCACCAGCCAGAAAGTGCTGGCCTTCCCGGAAGAAGGGATGGAGGCCCTCTATGAAGTCGAAGTGACCGGCCTGCCGGTCATCATTGCCGCCGTCAATGGCGAAACCATGTTCGGACAGTGAGGCACACCATGAAGATCACATATGACAGCCTGCGGCAAGCGACCGAGCAATGTCTGGTGACGGCCGGCAGCAGCTACACACCTGACAGACTGGCCGCCTATGGCCGCGCCATCGAGGCGGAACAGGGGGCCAATGCCAAATGGTTCCTGCAGCTGCTCAAGGAAAATGCCGAGATCGCCCAGCGGGAAAAGCTGCCCCTGTGCGACGACACGGGCATCCCCCACGTCATCATCCGCCTGGGCGAACACTGCGAGCTGCCCGCGGGCTGGCTGGCAGCCATCCGGGCCGGCGTGTCCGACGGCCTGCGCAGCCTGCCCGGCCGTCCCATGGCGGTGAAGGGCAACGACGTGCAGCGGGTGGAGCAGTCCCTGGGGCTGTATGCCGAATCCGAGGCCCTGGAGCCCGCGCCCTTCCGCATCGTGCCCGTGCCGGGCGACAAGGTGGAGATCGTGGTGCTGATGCTGGGCGGCGGCCCCGAGATCCGCGCCCGGACGCGGCGCATCTTCCACAAGCGCAGCATGGAAAAGGTCATCGGCGAAGTCTCCCAGTGGCTGTGTGAAGAAGCCGGCGTCCTGGGGTGTACGCCGCTGATCGCGGCCGTGGGCATCGGCCGTTCGCAGGTGGAAGCCTCGGCCATGATGCTGGAGGCCATGGCCGACGGCACGCTGGACGTCCAGAACGAGTGGGAAAAGAAAATCACCGACGCCATCAACAATACCAACGTGGGCCCGCTGGGCCTTGGCGGCAAATGTACGGCCATGGGCTGTTTCCTGAAGGTCGGCCCCATCCGGGCCAGCGGCGTGCGCATTGTCTGCGCCCGCCCCTGCTGCACCATGGAACCGCGCGTCGGCAAGATCGTACTGGGCTGAGAACCGAACGTCTAACCACGGATGAGAGTTATGAATCAGCCTGCAAAGTTCATCAAATCAAAGCTGTTGTCCGACATCCTGGGCGAAAATTTCAGCCCCGTGGCCAGGATGCGTCTTTTTTCACGGGGGGTGCAACCCAACAACCGCCTCTCCCGGTACGGTCTGGCCGCGGCCGACAAGGGCTGTCTGGCCTGCGGCAACTGCATCGACGCCTGTCCGGTGGTGCGGGAGAAGGAGCGTTTCCAGTGGCAGCAGAACAAGCGCACCTCCATGGCGCTGGAAGCCATCGTGGGTGACGACTGCCGCCGCTGCTACCGCTGCGTGCGCAGCTGCCCCCAGGTCAGCAAGGATACCAAGGAATACGTCTTCGGCTTCCGGCGCACGGAAAAGTTCATCCATGTGCTGCTGGCCGGCTCCATCTTCACCCTTATGGCCACGGGCATCTTCCTCTATCACTACCGGGCGGACATCCCGACCTTTGACGCGGGCCTGCTGGGCTGGCTGCATACCCTGGCCGGCGTGCTGCTGATGCTGGTGCCCATCCTGTACTGGAAGATGGCCAACGGGCAGTTCAGGCGGCTCCTGAAAAACTCCTGGCAGTGGAACAGGGAAGCCGACAAGGCCTGGTGGGAAGAGTTCAAGGCCTTCTTGCGCCACCCTGTGGGCAAGGTCCTGCCCCACTGGCGCGAATTCAACCCCTATCACAAGTTCTGGGTATGTTACCTTTGCGTGGCCATACCGCTGCTGGCCGTCACGGGCATCATCAACTTCTTCTCACCGACCATGCCCGGCGAAGGAGGATGGGCGGTATTCTACGCCATCCATTCCCTGGTCGCTCTCTGTACCGACCTGCTCATCATCACCCATCTTTACTTCAAGTTACTGCGCTTCCTGATCAGAACAACGGCCGACATGTACAAGAGCTGGAAGAAAACCGGCACATTCCACTACCCGTTCATATACGATCAGAAGAAGTCGTCGTAGCTCCTTCCGCATGGGGCTGCCCCGCGGAAACGACTCGCGGGGCAGCCTGACAGAACGCTGACTCCTTACAGCTGGCAACACCATGAGGAAATTTGCATGCAGCGATGCGTGCAAGGAGGTACCTATGTCTTCTGAAATCACCATGAAATCACTGGAGTTCCAGTTGAAGCCCAAGCCTGGCCTCGCCGTGCTGGTCGTTTTCCTGGCGCTCTGGTTCTGCCCGCCCCCGCCAGGCCTGACGCTCCAGGCCTGGCATGTGTTCGTCACCTTCGTCTGCACCATTCTGGGCTTTCTCACCAAGCCGCTGCCGCTCGGGGCCATCGTCATGCTGGCCCTCACCGTCCTGGCCGGCACGCGGACCCTCACCGTGCCGCAGACCCTGAGCGGCTTCGGCAACCACAGCGTCTGGCTGATCGTCATGGCCTTCTTCATCTCCCGGGGCTTCGCCAAGACAGGCCTGGGCCGGCGCATCGGCTATACCTTCATCAAGCTGCTGGGCAACACCACGCTGGGCCTGGCCTACGCCATCGGCTTCACCAACTACTGCCTGGCCCCGGCCATGCCGTCCAGTACCGCCCGCTCGGGGGGCACGGTATGCCCGCTGACCATCGCCGTGGCCAAGGCCTACGGCAGTGACCCGGCCACCGGCACGGAACGCAAGATCGGCTCCTATCTGCTGTTCACGGCCTTCCAGACCAACTATCCCGTGGGCGCGGCCTTCATGACCGCCATGGCCGGCAATACCCTTGCCGCCAGCATGGCGGCCGACCTGGGCGTGCAGATCACCTGGCTGTCCTGGTTCATCGCCGCCCTGGTGCCCGCGCTGGTGAGCATCTGCTCCGTCCCGCTGGCCCTGTATGTCTTCTATCCCCCCGAGATCAAGAAGAGCCCCGAGGCCCGCGAGATGGCCCGGCAAAAGCTGGCGGAAATGGGCCCCATGTCCCTGCCCGAAAAGATGATGCTCTGCGCCTTCATCATCCTGCTCAGCCTCTGGGTGTTCGGCACCATGCTGGGCGTGCATGCCACCATCGCCGCCTTTGTGGGCATCATGTTCCTGGTCCTGGTGGGCGTGCTGACCTGGAAGGACGTGCTGTCCGAACGCGGCGCCTATGACTGCCTGATCTGGTTCGCCGGCCTGATCATGATGGCCAGCTACCTGAACAAGCTGGGCGTCATCAAGTGGATCACCGGCGGCATGAGCGGCATGCTGGCCGGGCTTCCCTGGCCCGTGGTCATTTTCGTCCTGGCCATGAGCTCCATGTATCTGGCGTACTGCTTTGCCAGCTCCACGGCCATGGTGAGCGCCGTCTACGCGGCTTACCTGACCATCGCCCTTGCCAACGGCGTACCGCCGGAACTGGGCGCCATGATCATCGCCATCTTCATCAACCTGCAAGCCTGCCTCACCTACTACAGCGGCGGCTCCGCGCCCATCTTCTACTCCACGGGCTACATCCCCTCGGGAGACTGGCTGCGGGTCGGCTTCTTGGTCTCGCTGGTCCACATCGTGGTCTGGTTCGGCGTAGGCGCCATCTGGTGGAAGATCATCGGCCTGTATTAGCCATCCTCAACCTTACCGTGAGCAGGGGGTAACCATGACACTGTCACACGAATTCGTACGCTTGCACAAGTCCCTGACGTATGACGCGCTCAGCGGCGCAGCCATCGAGGCGGCCAAGGCCCGCTGCATGGATTATCTGGGCGCTCTGGCCGGCGGCATCAACGGCCCGCTGGCCCGGCCCATGCTGCGCGCGCAGGCGGCTGCCCCCTGCTCGCCCCCGGAGAGCTCCGTGCTGGCCACGCCCCTGCGGGCCCCCTGCGCCACGGCGGCCCTGCTCAACGGCATCACGGGCCATACCCTGGAGCTGGATGACGGCGACCGCCGCTCCTACGGGCATCCCGGCGTGGTGGTCCTTTCGGCGCTCTTTCCCGTGGCCGAGGCCCTGCGGGCCAGCGGCAAGGATTTTTTGCTGGCCATGACCATCGGTTACGAAGCCTATGTGCGCATCGGCCAGGCGGCCAATCCCGGCATGCTCCGCCGGGGCTACCATTCCACCGGCACGGCGGGCGCTCTGGCCGCAGCCCTGGCCGTGTCCAGCGTGCGCGGCTTCGACACGGACGCCATGCTGGGGGCCCTGGGCATCGCCGGCCTCTGCGCCTCGGGGCTGTGCATCTCGCTGCGCAAGGCCTGCGAACTCAAGCCCTTCAGCGCCGGCCGCGCGGCCTATAACGGCGTTGTCGCCGCGGAGATGGTCGCCCTGGGCCTTGCGGGGGCCGATGACATCCTGGAAGGCAAGGACGGTTTCTTCCAGGCCTATTCCGGCCAGGAAGCCGATCCCGCCGTGCTGCTGGCCCCTCTAGGCTCCCCCTTTGCCGTCGAAGGCTCGTACATCAAATTCTATCCGGCCTGCCGCTACACCCACGCGCCCATCGACGCCGCCCTGGCCCTGCGCGACAAGGTGGTCCTGGACGATGTGGAAAAGATCATCATCACCACCTATCCCACCGCCATCTCGCTCACGGCCAAGGACACGCTGCCCGCCGATGCGGCCTCCACCCGCTTCAACATGGGCTTTGGCGTGGCCCTGGCCCTGGCGCAGGGAAAGGTGAGCATGTCCGACTTCTGTGCCGAAAAGGCGGCGGATCCCCTGATCGCGGCCATGTTCAGCAAGATCCGGTACCGGGAAGACCCCGCGCTGGATTCGATAAAGAACAACGTCCGCGGCGCCGAGATGGAGATCATCTGCAAGGATGGCACCAGGGCCTCCATCCGCGTGCCCCTGCCCGTGGGCGAACCGGAAAACCCCGCTCCGGCGGAACGCTACCGGCAAAAGTTCATGGATCTGTCCCGTGATGTCTGGAGCGGGCCGCGCCAGCGGGCCATCCTGGAACGCATCGCCCATCTGGAAGAACTGGAACACGTCACTGAACTGACGGACCTGCTCCGTCCAGACCGGCAGTAGCCGGCCGGCACCGCAGCACCGTACGGGGCAGCCTGCCAGCACGTCTCACCGACAGGAATGGAACACATATGGACGGCATCTATACCATACGGGACATCTATCTCCCCTCCCCCCTGGAACGGGAGATGCTCCATGCCTTCCTGGACAGGCATCATCTGGGCTTTGAACAGGACACCGAATGCGCCGTGGGCGTTTTTGACCACGACGATACCCTGCTGGCCTGCGGCTGCTGCGCGGGCAACGTGCTGAAACAGTTCGCCGTGGATGGCGACCATCGCGGCAACAACTTTCTGGGAGCCATCCTGTCACGGTTGATGCAGCGGCAGTACGAACGTGGCGTGGAACGTCTTTTCGTCTTCACCAAGCCGGAGAACATGCCGTTTTTCCAGCAGAACGCCTTCTATCCCGTGGCGGCCACCCAGCAGGTGGCCCTGCTGGAGAACCGCCACAGCGGCCCCCTCTACTATGCCCGCAAGTGGACCGTCAAAAAGGCACGGGACAAGAAGGCCGGGGCCATCGTGATGAACGCCAACCCCTTCACCCTGGGGCACCGCTGGCTGGTGGAAAAGGCCGCCGGGCTGTGCGAGCTGCTCTATGTGTTCGTGGTGGAGGAAGACAGCTCCGACTTCCCGTTCCAGGTGCGGAAGCAGCTCGTCATCGAAGGGACCCGCGACCTGGAGAACGTCGCGGTCTGCGATTCCGGGCCCTACATGATCTCGGCGGCCACGTTCCCGACCTATTTCATCAAAGACAAGGGGATGGTGAGCGGTATCTATACGGAGCTCGACCTGAAGATATTCGCCGATGTCATCGCACCGTATTTCCATATCAGGTCGCGTTTCGTGGGCAGCGAACCCCTGTGTGCCGTCACCCAGTTCTATAACGAGGCCATGAAAAGCCAGCTGCCCGCCAAGGGGATCATGGTCTACGAGATCTTCCGCAAAGAAGTCGGCGGCGTGCCCATCAGCGCGTCGCTGGTGCGCAAGATCATCAGGGACCAGGGCCCGGACCATCCCCTGCTGGAATCCCTGCTCCCGCAAACGACGCTGTCCTGGCTGCGCAGCGACGAAGCCGGGCCGGTCATGGAAAAGATCCGTCGCCGTTCCCCGGAAGCCCCGGCGCGCGGATGCGTTACTGGAAACGGAACCACATAACGACACCATCAAGCCATCTTCAGGAGTCCTTATGCTGAAACTCAAAAAGGCGGCCATAGCCGGGACATTGGAGTCCAGCGATGTGCAGGTATCCATTGCGCCGAACGAGGAAGGAGGACGCAAGATCGAGTTGCAGAGCGTCGTCAGGATGCAGTTCGGGGAATCGATCCTGGCGACAGTGCATCGCGTCCTGGATGAATTCGATGTGCAGGACGCCGTTGTGCGCCTCAACGACAAGGGGGCCATCGACATCGTGATCATGTCACGGATGCAGGCGGCCATCTGCCGGGCCGCCGCGATCGCCTACGACTGGGCGAAGGAGGATCCCCATGGCCAGCACTAAGCTCATCAGGACATCGCTCTATGCCAGCGGCGCGTCGCCCGTGAACATGATCCAGGCCGTTTTCTACAACCAGGACTGCATGGTCTATGACCTGGAAGATTCCGTGCCCCTGACGGAAAAGGACAGCGCGCGTTTCCTCGTCTGCAACATGGTCCGCCTGAAGCGCCCCAGGGACAAGTACGTCCTGATCCGCGTCAACGGCATCTATTCCGAATTCTTCGACGAGGACCTGGAAGCCGCCGTGCGCGCCAGGCCCGATGCCCTGCGCATCCCCAAGGTCGAGTACGCCCGGGAGGTGCACGACATCGTGGCCAGGGTGGCCCGCATCGAGCAGGCGGCCGGCATCCCCGAAGGCGAGACAAAGCTCTGGTGCAACATCGAATCCCATATCGGGGTCCTGAACGCCCGGGAAATCGCCGAAGCCGATCCGCGCGTGGTGGTCCTGGCCCTGGGGGCCGAGGACTTTACGGCGAGCATGCACGCCCGCCGCACCAAGGCCGGCTGGGAGATCTTTTATGCCCGCAACGCCGTGCTGATGGCCTGCCGCGCCGCCGGCAAGGGCTGCGTGGACGCCGTCTTCTCCGACATCAATGACGCCGAGGGCCTTCAGGCCGACGCAGAGATCACCAAGACGCTGGGCTTCGACGGCAAGACCGTGGTGCATCCGCGCCAGATCGATACGGTGAACGCCCTGTTCACCCCCACACAGAAAGAAATCAACCACGCCATCCGGGTGCTGGACGCCATCGAGGAAGGCAAAAAGCGCAACAAGGGCGCCGTGACCCTCGATGGCAGCATGCTGGACATGCCCATGGTCATCCGGGCCGAGAACGTCATTGCCCTCGCCAGGGCCGCGGGCATCAAGATCGGAGGGAAGTACGATGAGCGTTAACAGTGTTGGCCGTGAGATCCCTCAAGAAGTGAACGGGCGCGTGCTGAGACCTTTCCGGGGCGCCTTCACCACCCCGCCCGCAGACCAGCCCGTGCGCTCGGCACGCCGGCAGAAGCTGGTCGTCCCCGGCGAGTCCAAGCTGCTCTCCTCCCTGGCCGAGGCCATCAAGGCCAGCGGCCTCAAGGACGGCATGACCATTTCCTTCCACCACAGTTTCCGCGAAGGGGACATGATCATCGGCCAGGTGCTCACGGCCATCAGCGAACTGGGCATCAAGGGCCTGCGCTTCGCGCCCAGTGCCGTGGTGAACATCAAGGCCCCCTCCATCGTGGACTTCGTCCGCAAGGGCACCATCAACCGCATCGAGGCCAGCGGCATCCGCGGCGAACTGGGCGATGCCGTCATCGACGGCCTGATGGACAATCCGGTGGTGCTGCGGCCGCACGGGGCGCGGCCACGGGCCATCGAGGCCGGCGAACTGGAAATCGACGTGGCCTTCATCGGCGCGTCCTCGGCCGACGAATACGGCAACGCCACCGGCCTGACCGGTCCCAACACCTGCGGTTCGCTGGGCTATTCCTTCATCGACGCCAGGTCGGCGCGTACCGTGGTCATCATCACCGATCATCTGGTGCCCTACCCCTGCGTGCCGGCCAGCATCTCGCAGGACAACGTGGACTATGTGGTCAGGGTGGAGCAGATCGGCGACAGCGCCAAGATCGGCAAGGGCGCGGCGCGGGTCACCAAGAACCCGCGCGACCTGCTCATCGCCGAACGGGCGGCCCGGCTCATCGCCGAATCCGGCTGGTTCAGGGACGGCTATTCCTTCCAGACCGGCGCCGGGGCCATCAGCATAGCCTGCACCAACTTTCTGGCCGACCTCACGGCCGAAAAGGGCATCCGGGCGTCCTTCTCGCTGGGCGGCTCCACCGCGGCCATCGTGGAGATGTTCAAACGCGGCCTGGTGCGCACCATCCAGTGCAGCCAGTGCTTCGACTCCGTGGCCGCCCATGCCATGACCAGCGATCCCAACATCGTGGAGATCGACAACAGCCTCTATGCCAACCCCCACAACAAGGGGGCCATGGTCAACAAGCTGGACTTCGGCATCCTGGGCGCGCTGGAAGTGGACGTGGACTTCAACGTCAACATCCTCACCGGCTCCAGCGGTGAAATGATGGGCGGTCTGGGCGGCGGCCCCGACGTGGCCGCCGGCGCGGAAGTCTCCATCGTCACCCTGCCCGTGGTGCGCGGCAGGACTCCCTCCATCGTCAAGAAGGTCTTCACGGTCTGCACCCCCGGCGAAACCGTCGCTGCGGTGGTCACCGAGGCGGGCATCGCCCTCAATCCCCGGCACCGCAACTACGCCCGGCTCAGGGAGAACCTGGAAAAGAGCAACCTCAAGCTGGTCGATATCGAGGAATTGCGCCGTATCGCGGAGGACATCACCGGTGTGCCCAAGCCCATCCAGTGCACGGACAAGATCGTCTGCCTCGTGGAGTTCCGCGACGGCACGGTCATCGACGTCATCCGCCAGGTCAAGCGCGACGAGCGCTGACCCCGGCGCAGCGCGCCCCCGGCGATAACGGTCTGGTCGTGGTCACAATCCAACCAACTAGGAGGCCCAATGATTCTCATAACCCGTCAATGGTGCAAGGGCTGCGGCGTATGTGTGGCGTTTTGCCCCAAGAAGGCTCTGCACCTGGATGCCCAGGAAAAAGCGGTGTGCGATGAGGAAAAGTGCGTGCAGTGCGGTTTGTGCGAACTCTACTGCCCTGATCTGGCCATAGAAATGCCGGAGGAAGGCAAGGAAAACGAGGTGCAGCAATGAGCGGAGAAATTCGTTTTGTGCAAGGTAACGAGGCCTGCGTTCGCGGGGCGCTCTACGCTGGCGTACGTTTTTTTGCCGGCTACCCCATCACGCCGTCCACTGAGATCGCCGAACACCTGTCCGAAGAACTGCCCCGCGTGGGCGGGCGCTTCGTGCAGATGGAAGACGAGATTGCCTCCATGTGCGCCGTCTGCGGCGCCTCCCTGGCCGGCTCCAAAGCCATGACAGCCACGTCCGGCCCCGGCTTTTCCCTGAAGCAGGAGGCCCTGGGCTACGCCATCATGGCCGAGATCCCCTGCGTCATCGTCGATGTGCAGCGCGGCGGCCCCTCCACGGGCCTGCCCACGGAATGCTCCCAGGGCGACGTGATGCAGGCGCGCTGGGGGGCCCATGGCGACCACGCCATCATCGCCCTCACGGCATCCTCCATCCAGGACGTCTTCAGCATGACGGTGGAAGCCTTCAATCTGGCCGAGACCTACCGCACCCCGGTGGTCCTGCTGTTCGACGAAGTCATCGGTCACATGCGCGAAAAGCTGGAGATCCCGGCCCCCGACGTCCTGCCCGTGGTGGAACGCCTCCATACCGACGTGCCGGAAGGGGTGAACTACCATCCCTACCTGCCCCGTGAGGACGGCCGCCTGCCCATGTCCGACTTTGGCGGCGTGCACCGCTACAACGTCACGGGCCTGCATCACGACATCTGGGGCTTCCCCACCCAGAACGCCACCCAGATCGTCAAGCTCAACTACCACCTTTACGACAAGATCGAAAACCGCGCCCACATCCTGGCCCGCTGGAAGGAATACTTCCTTGAGGATGCGGAGCAGATCCTCGTCTCCTACGGCTCGTCGGCCCGCAGTGCCCGCCATCTGGTGGAAGGCCGCCGCGCCAAGGGCGACCGCATCGGCCTGCTCGAACTGCAGACACTCTGGCCCTTCCCGGCCCAGCTGGTACGGGAAAAAACGGCCCATGCCAAGAGCGTCTTCGTCGTGGAAATGAATATGGGCCAGATATGCGCCCAGGTGAAGAACGTCGTGGCCAATCCCGATCGCGTGTTCCTTGTCAACCGTATGGACGGCAAGCTGGTAACGCCCACGGATATCGGCCAGATCATGCGCGTCATTGAAGGAAGGGGGTACTAGGATGTCTGTTCGTCACCTTATCCGCAAGCGTTTCTTCCCCCATCTCTGGTGCCCGGGATGCGGCCACGGCATCATTCTGAACGGTTTGCTGCGCGCAGTGAACGAGCTCGGTCTCGATCAGTGCAGCCTGTGCATGGTCTCGGGCATCGGCTGTTCCTCGCGCATCTCCGGCTATGTGGACTTCCACAGCATGCACACCCTGCACGGGCGCGCCCTGGCCTTCGCCACCGGCCTGAAGCTGACCCGGCCCGGGCTCAACGTCTTTGTCCCCATGGGCGACGGTGATGCCACGGCCATCGGCGGCAACCATTTCATCCATGCCTGCCGCCGCAACATCGACATGGTGGCCATCGTCATGAACAACCGCATCTACGGCATGACCGGCGGCCAGTACTCGCCGCTCTCCGGCCGCGGGATCGTGGCCACCACCGCCCCGTACAGCAACATCGACCGGGCCTTCAACACGGTGGATCTGGCCATCGGCGCGGGCGCCACCTTCGTGGCCCGCACCACGGCCTTCCATGTCAAGGAGATCTCGCAGCTCATCAAGAAGGCCTACCAGCACAAGGGCTTTTCTGTGGTGGAAGTCCTCAGCCAGTGCCCCACCTATTTCGGCCGCAAGAACAAGCTCGGTGGCGCTGTGGAGATGCTCCAGTGGTATCGCGACAATACCGCGCCCCTGGGGTCCAAGAAGCTGGAAGAAAATCCCCAGCTCATCCCCAGAGGCGTCTTTGTGGACAAGGACGCGCCCGAATACTGCGACGAATACGCCAACATCATCAAGAGGGCAAACAAGGAGTAACACGATGGAAAAGTACCGCTTTCTTCTGTCCGGTTCCGGCGGCCAGGGGGTGATCACCATGGCCATCCTGCTGGCCGGGGCCGCCGTCCTCTATGAAAAGCGTATCGCCGTGCAGTCGCAGTCCTACGGGCCCGAAGCCCGCGGCGGAGCCACCCGTTCCGACGTGATCATCTCCGACAGCGAGATCCTCTTCCCCAAGGTGACGCAGCCCAATGTGCTGGTGGCCCTGACCAATGAGGCCGCCGGCAAGTACATGCCCCTGCTGCGTCCCGGCGGTCTCTGCCTCTATGACAGCGACCTGGTCCAGCCCTCGCAACGCCTGGATGCCGACCTGAAGGGCCTGCCCATGTACCGCAAGGTCATGGAGAAAGTGGGCAAGGCCAATACCCTGAATATCTGTGTGCTGGGCGCCCTCATCACCCTGACCGGCGCCATCAGGATGGAATCCATCCAGAAGATGCTGGCCGACCGCTTCAGGCCCGCCTTCCACGCGGCCAATAACGCCGCCCTGGAACTGGGTGCCGAACTGGCCCGCCCGCTGGTCTGAACGAGCCCCGCAACCTCCTACGGAGCACGCTATGAACATTCATGAATACCAAGCCAAAGGTCTGCTGAAAGAATTCGGCGTCCCCGTGCCGCAGGGCGGCCTGGCCGTCACCCCGCAGGAAGCACGCGCCGTGGCCGAAAGCCTTCCGGGCCCCGTGTGGGTGGTGAAAGCGCAGATCCATGCCGGTGGCCGCGGCAAGGGCGGCGGCGTCAAGGTCTGCAAAAGCCCCGATGCCGTGGAAGAGGCTGCCCGGGCCATCCTGGGCATGCAGCTCGTGACCCACCAGACCGGCCCCGAGGGCAAGAAGGTGCACAAGGTCTGGGTGGAACAGGGCACCGACATCGCCCGCGAACTCTACCTGTCCGTGGTCCTGGACCGCGCCGCCGCATGCCTGACCGTCATGGCCTCGCCCGACGGCGGCATGGATATCGAGGCCGTGGCCGAAAAAACGCCGGAGCGCATCTTCACCACCCGGCTGGACGGCTGCCTGCGCGTCTGGCCCTATCAGGCCCAGAGCCTTTTCTTTGGCTGCGGGCTCACCCAGGCCCAGGTGGGCGAAGGGGTGAAGCTGCTGCAGGGGCTGGTGGAACTGGCCGCGGCCAAGGACGCCACGCTGGTGGAGATCAACCCGCTGGCCGTGACCGGTGACGGGCATCTGGTAGCCCTGGATGCCAAGATGAACTTTGACGAGAGCGGCCTGAAGCGCAACCCCGACATCGCCGCCCTGGAAGACCCCGAGGAAGGCGATCCCCTGGAGCGCAAGGGCCAGGAAATGGGCGTCAATTATGTGCGCCTCGACGGCTATGTGGGCACCATGGTCAACGGTGCCGGCCTGGCCATGGCCACCATGGACGCCATCAAGCAGGCCGGAGCGCTGCCGGCCAACTTTCTGGATGCCGGCGGCGGCGCCAGCGAGGAAACGGTGGCGGCCGGCTTTTCCATCATGCTGTCGGACCCCAGGGTCCGCGGCATCCTCATCAACATCTTCGGCGGGATCCTGCGCTGCGACATCGTGGCCCAGGGGGTGGTCAACGCCGCCAGAAAGGTCAACCTCCAGCTGCCGCTGGTAGTGCGCCTTGAGGGGACCAACGTGGAAGAAGGCAGGCGCATCCTCCGGGAAAGCGGCCTGAAGTTCGAGACCGCGGCCAGTATGGCTGAGGCCGCACAGCGTATCGCCGGGCTGACGAAGGAGGTGCGGTCATGAGCATCCTGGTAAACGCCGATTCGCGCATCCTCGTGCAGGGCCTGACCGGACGCGAGGGGCAGTTCCACGCCAGGCAGATGCTGGACTACGGGACCAACATCGTGGCGGGCTGCACCCCCGGCAAGGGCGGCATGGAAGTCCTGGGCGTGCCGGTTTTCAACACCTGCGCCGAGGCCGTCAAAGCCACGGGGGCCGATGTCAGCATCATCTTCGTGCCTTCGGCGGCGGCCGCCGACTCCGCCTGTGCCGCTGCGGCGGCGGGCATCAAGCTGGTGGTGCTGATCACCGAGCACATCCCCGTGCTGGACATGGTGCGGGCCAAGGCATTCCTCAACGCCCACGGCACCAGGCTCATCGGCCCCAACTGCCCCGGCATCATCACGCCCGGGGCCTGCAAGCTGGGCATCATGCCCGGCTACATATTCAAACCCGGCCCCATCGGTCTGGTGAGCCGTTCCGGCACCCTGACCTATGAGGCCACCTACCAGCTCACCTGCCAGGGGCTCGGACAGAGCACCTGTGTGGGCATCGGCGGCGACCCTGTTCCCGGCCTCTACTTCACGGAGATCCTCGAGCTCTTCCGGGACGATCCCCAGACGGAGGCCGTGTGCCTGATCGGCGAGATCGGAGGGGACGGGGAAGAACGCGCCGCCGCCTACATCAGGGAGAGCCGGTATCCCAAGCCCGTCTTTGGCTTCATCGCCGGGCTGACGGCCCCCAAGGGCAAACGCATGGGCCACGCCGGCGCCATTATCAGCGGCTCCAAGGGGCGCGGCGAGGACAAGATCAAGGCGCTGGAATCCGCCGGGGTCACCATCATCCATGAGTTGGGCAGGTTTGGAGAAACCGTTGCCCGAAGCCTGAAGCCATAGGCAGGCCTTCCGGCAGGGCCGGAGCGCGAGACCCCGCTCCTGCTCCGGCCCTGTCCTCTCCCCTGCCGCAACGGGACCGGCACCTCAACATCCGCACTTTCTTTCGCACTATGCCGATATCCGCATTTTAAGGAGTTTCGTCCATCGTTTTCTTTCCAGCAACGTTTACCAGGAGGAAAAAACCATGTTTGCCATGCCAGGAAAGCTGTCCGCACTTTTCACGCTGTATAATGTAGAACGATGGTTTGGCCTTCTTGGCGGCACGCTGCTCCTGCTGTTTACGGTCTTTGCAGATCCCTGGTTCGGCCTGCCGCCCACGGCCTGGCACTGTCTTGGCCTGGTGCTGCTCATGGCTGTCTGGTGGGCCACCGAAGCTGTTCCCCTGCCGGTGACCGCCCTGCTGCCCATCATCTTCCTGCCCATGCTCGGGCTCTGCAACGTCAAGGCTTCCACGGCCCCCTACGCGCACCCCACCATCTATCTTTTCTTCGGCGGCTTCCTGCTGGGCCTGGCCATGGAAAAATGCAACCTGCACAAGCGCATCGCCCTGCTCATCCTGAGCAAGGTCGGCTCCTGTCCCAGGATGCAGATCGCGGGCTTCATGTTCGCCACCGGCTTCATCAGCATGTGGGTCAGCAATACGGCCACGGCCATCATGATGCTGCCCATCGGCATCTCCGTGGCGTCCGTCGTCACCCAGGGGCAGGATGCCGGGGAAGCCAAGCGCTTTTCCTGCGCGCTGATGCTCGCCATCGCCTATTCCTCCAGCATCGGCGGCATGGGCACCCTTATCGGCACGCCGCCCAATGCGCTCTTGCGCGCCTTCCTGGCCGAGCACTACCATATCCATATCGGCTTCGGGCAGTGGATGCTGCTGGGGGTCCCCGTGGCCGTTGCCCTCAGCCTGTTCACCTGGTGGTGGCTGACCCGCAAGCCCTTCAACTTTGCAGGGAACACCGTCCACGAAAAGATCCGGCAGGAACTGGAGGCCCTGGGGCCCGTCAGCCGTGAAGAAGCCATGACGGCGTGCCTCTTCGGCTGCGCCGCCCTCTGCTGGGTCCTGCAGCCGATCATCTCCAGGGCCCTGCCTTTTGTGGATGACACCTTCATCGCCATGTGCTTCGGCCTGCTGCTCTTCGTCATGCCGGTGGATATGGGCAAACGCCAGTTCCTCATGAACTGGCAGGAGGCCCGCAAGCTGCCCTGGGGCATCCTGCTGCTTTTTGGCGGGGGGCTCTCGCTGGCCGGGGCCATCAACTCCACCGGTCTGGCCTCCTGGATGGCCAATGTGCTGGGCTCCCTGCAAGGGATCCCCTTCATCCTGATGACCTTCATCCTCGTCATCACGGTCCAGATCATGACGGAGTTCACGTCCAATACGGCGACCTCGGCGGCTTTTCTCCCGCTGGTGGGCATCATGGCCGTCGCCCAGGGGATCGAGCCCGCCATCTATGCCATCCCCGCCGCCCTGGCCGCCAGCTGCGCCTTCATGCTGCCCGTGAGCACGCCGCCCAATGCCATCGTTTTCCGCAGCGGCGCCCTGACCATTCCCGACATGCTGCGTGCGGGATTCGCCCTGACGCTGGCCAGCGGCGTGATCATCACCCTGCTGGTCTGGCTGCTGGTACCGCTGGTTTTCGTTTAGGGCGCTCTGGCGCACTTTTTGATTACGCAGGACTTTGCTACAGTTTCCCCATGGCGTGGAAGGCGCCAGGATAGTTTGCATTATGGGGAAACGGCCCGCCCCCCCTGTCACCCCTGCGCACCTGCGGGGGCGGGGAACCACGCCGACCGGCGGCAGAACGCTCCCGCTGTCCGCCGGTCGGACCATCCCGCTGCGGCGCCCCCCTGCGAACACGTCCGGTCTCCTGCCGGCAGGCCGTGCCGGACAACGCCGTCACAGCGCCCCCCACGCTCCGCATAACGACGGCAGACATGCCGCCGCCAACGCACAGGACGGGAAAGCCATGGACAACCAGCCGCCACTCGCACGCAGCAGACGCACCCTCTTCCTCCTGCCCAAGGGCGCCATGCTGAAAAGGCACATCCGGGAATACAGCCGCCAATACCCCGAGATCGTTTTCCGCTCGCTGGATCCCATCTCCAAGTACAGCGAGGCGGAAAAGATCGCCCAGGAAGGCTTCGACATCGTCGTGGCGCGCGGCAATACGGCCGACGAGCTGCGCAAGCTCCTGCCCAACATCTACGTCATCAACTTCAACATCACGGCATACGATGTCCTGCGCCTCATCATCGACAGGAAATTCTGGGGCAAGACCATCGGCCTCATCACGGTCCGCATGAACATCAGCGGCCTGGAGCTGGTCTCCAAGGTCCTGGGCGTCAAGATCCTCGACTATACCTACACGCCCCTGGAAGGCATCGAGGCCCGGATCCGGGAATGTCTGGCCCAGGGGGCCAGCGTCATCATCGGCGGGACACTCTCCAACATCGTGGGCAAAAGGATGGGCGTTCCCATCCATGTGGTGCCCATCGGCCCGGAGTGCATGCAGGCCGCCCTCGACAAGGTCCACCAGGTGCAGGATGCCATCCAGTTTGAAGAGTCGCGCCAAAATTACTGGGGCCAGCTGCTGGACAACCTCATCGAAGGCGTCATCTCCGTGGATGCCGACAATAAAGTGACGGCCATCAACAGGGCAGCGGAAAAGATCATCTGCTCCCCGCGCCGCGAGCTCCTCAACAAGAGCGTCAGGAACCTTCCCGAAGCCTTCTGGGAAGAATTCAAGATCACGCGTGAAGAATCCGTCATCAGGCTCAACCAGACGGATTACGTCTGCATCCAGACGCCCATCCTGGAAGACAGCAAGATCTGCGGCGGCATCTTCACCCTGTACGAAAAGAGCAACGTCGAACGGATGGAGCACACCGTGCGCGTGGAAAGCTACGTCAACGAGCATAATGCCCGCTACAAGTTCTCCGACGTCATCGGCGAATCGGATGCCATCCGGCGCATCATCTATACGTCCAAGAAATACGCCTCGACCAATTCCAACATCCTCATCACCGGTGAGTCCGGCACAGGCAAGGAGCTCTTCGCCCAAAGCATCCATAATGCCAGCCAGCGCAAGCGCAATCCTTTCGTGGCCATCAACTGTGCGGCCTTCCCGCGCGACATCCTGCCCAGCGAGCTTTTCGGCTATGTGGAAGGCGCGTTCACCGGCGCATCACGCAAGGGCAAGCCCGGCCTGTTCGAGATCGCCAATTACGGCACGGTCTTTCTCGATGAGATCGCCGAGATGGACTACAACACCCAGGTCAACCTGCTGCGCGTTGTCCAGGAACGTTATGTCATCCGCCTGGGCAGCCACAGGCCCATCAACATCAACTGCCGGATCATCGCGGCCACCAACAAGGATCTGCCCCAGATGGTCAGGGAAGGCAAATTCCGGGAAGACCTTTTCTTTCGCCTTAACGTCCTTTCGCTGGAAATACCGCCGCTGCGCAGCCGGAAGTGCGACATCATCCCCATCCTGCTGCATTATCTGAACAAGAACAATTTTCTGAAAAAGAACAAGGTGACCATATCCAGGGAAGCCTGCGAGCTTTTGCAGTCCTACTCCTGGCCGGGCAACATCCGCGAAGTCTGCAACATCGCGGAACGTCTTCTGGCCATCCTGAAGACCACCCATATCGAAAGCAAGGACCTGCGCCAGGTCATCCAGCCCGACTCGCCCCTGTGGCTTGAGACGCGGCATCTGAATTTCGACCCCAGACAGGCCAGGCACCTGGCGCAGAAAAAGGAAAGCGAGGAGATGCTGGCGGCCTGCGGGGGCAACGCTTCGCTTGCCGCCAGCCGCCTGGGGATCTCGCGCTCCACATTATGGCGACGGCTCCGGCGAGCCTGACAGCAGGAGGTGACCATGCAGACGCACAGCGCAGACATCCCCCAGCCCGCCCTTCTGGAAGAAATCCTCCGGGCCCGGGAAGAACGGCAACACCGGCAGCAGCGCCTGCTGCGACGGTACCGGAGGCCGCTCATCTCGCTGTCCCTCAATATTGCCGGTGCGCTCAAGCAGTTCCCCCTGGCCCAAAAGACATATGCCGAAGCAAGCAGGATGATGCACCGGCACCTGGAGCGCATGGGGGCCTGCGTCATCGGCGCCGAGGAGGTCCATGCCAGGAGCGGCAGCGAGGGCTGCTTTGCCGTCGACGGCAGGGACGCCACCAGCCTGAAGCGGGGCATGGTCGCGCTGGAGGAGAGCCGGCCCGTCGCCCGTCTGTTCGACCTGGACGTGCTGGATGCAGACGGACGCCACCTTTCCCGGAAAGATCTCGGCCTGCCCCCCCGCCGCTGCCTGCTGTGCGACGCCGCCGCAGCCGGCTGTGCCCGCAGCCGGGCCCATGCCCTGGAAGAGGTGCGGCGCCATACCCTGCGTCTCATGGAACGGCATTTTCAGGAACAGAAAGCGGACATCCTGGCCGGTTACGCCCTGCGCAGCCTGCTGTATGAAGTCTGCGTGACCCCCAAGCCCGGCCTGGTGGACCGCGTCAGCAACGGCGCCCATGACGATATGGACATCTTCACCTTCATGGACAGCAGCAGCGTGCTCTTCCCCTACTTCCGGCACTGCGCCCTGCTGGGCCTGCGGGAACACGGCCTGGCGCCGGACGCCCTGTTCGACAGGCTGCGCTGTCCGGGCATGGACGCCGAGGATGCCATGCACCGGGCCACGGGAAACGTCAATACCCACAAGGGGGCCATCTTTTCCCTCGGCATCGTCTGCGCCGCGGCGGGCAGGCTGCTGGGCCGGCAGGAAAGGCTGACCCCCGCCGCCATCAGCGCCACCTCCGCCGCCATGACCTCCGGCGTGCTGGCCGAGTGCCGGAACGTCCCGCCGAACGTGCCGCTGACCAACGGCCTGCGGCTGTACGGCAAGGGCATCCACGGTGCACGCGGCGAAGCGGCCAGCGGCTTTTCTTCCGTGCTCCGCTACGGACTGCCCAGCCTGGAGCGGGAACTGGCGGCCGGCGCGTCCATCGACAGGGCGGGGGCGCTCACCCTCATCAGGCTGATGGCCAAGGTCTTCGATACCAACATCATCTCCCGGAGCAGCCTGAGGGATCAGTATGCCCTCCAGGACAGGCTGCAGGGCATCCTGGCCGCTGACGAGGCCCCCTCCCGGGCCCGGCTGCGGGAACTCGATGCCTGGCTCGTGGCCGGCAACATCAGCCCGGGCGGTTGCGCGGACCTGCTGGGTCTTTCCTGGATGCTGCATTTCCTGCGCCGGGATACCGCGCTGGAGGAGCGGGACCAGGAGGCATGAGCGCGCTCAGGCCGCCCGCAGGCCGAAGACGCATGAAAAGGGCCTGTGACGGCGTCACGGACCCTTTTTTCCGGTATCCTCCGGTCATTCGGCCGGGGGCCCCTTCCCGCCATCCCCCGGGAGGACGCGGGGCCGCGCCCATGCCGGGCTCTTTCCCCCGGCAACCGTCCCGGCATCAGGCCCGGCATCAGGAAAGAAGGCGCCGAAACGGGCATCCTGGGCACCCCATGCGGGCATGGAGAGCCCAGGCCGGGCCGCGCTGGCGGCTAGTCGCCGAAGGCCTTCTCCAGCGCGTCTTCCAGGGTGCCTGCGGTGTAGACATCGCGCAGCACCAGCGGGGACGATGCCTGCTCCCCTGCCGGGAACAGGGCCGTCAGCGGGATGCTCTTGCTGCCCAGGGCCTCCAGCAGGCGGATGCCATAGGCATTGACGCCCGTCAGATCCACCCGGATCAGTTCCATGCCGTAGCGTGCACGCAGCTTGCGCATCCGTTCGTCGGTCAGCACCGTGGCTTCCAGGACCTTGCAGTTGGGGCAGGAATCCGCCGTGAACTCCAGCAGCATGGCCTTGTGGCCGAGCTCGGCCTGGAACTGCCCGGGACTGAATTCCCGCCAGTGCACCAGCGGCGCGGCAGGCCGCAGGACCCAGATGAAGGAGCCCGCCAGGATCAGCACCGTCAGGGCCCCGATGATGCGGCAGCGCAGACGGGGGGACGCGGGGCCGCAGAACTGGCCCCAGAGCCAGGCCACCAGCGAAAGCACCAGCAGCACGCACAGGACCTGCATGTGCTTTTCCACCGGCAGGATGGAGAGCAGGTACAGGGCCGTGCCCAGCAGGCAGAAGCCCAGGATGCGTTCAAAGACTTTCATCCAGTTGCCCGGACGCGGCAGGATGCGGGCCAGCTGGGGCCAGATGCTGAACAGGATGTACGGCAGGGCCATGCCCAGGCCCACAGCCCAGAAGACCACCATCAGGACCAGCAGCGGCTGGGTGAAGGCCCATCCCAGCACGCCGCCCAGCAGCGGGCCGCTGCACGGCGTGGCCAGGAAGGTGGAGACCAGGCCGGTCAGGTAGGGTTGCAGCCGGGGATTCCTGCTGTTGGCGCCGGCTTTGAGGTCGATGACCGGCAGGGTGAAGACCCCCAGCATGGAAAGGCCCATAAGAAAGACCAGCATCACCAGCCCCAGCAGCAGGCTCTGCTGCTGGTAGAGCTGCCCCCAGATCATGTCCGCGGCCCCCAGCACCAGGGCCAGCACGGTGAACAGGGTCATGATGCCCGCGGAGAAAAAGAGGTTGTGCTCGCGGAAACGCCGCAGGCTTTCCCTGTCTCCCCTGCCGCCCATGAGCAGCAGGCCGCTGATCTTGAAAGTCAGCACCGGCAGCACGCAGGGCATGGCGTTGAGCAGCAGGCCCGCCAGTATGCCCACGGCAAGCGCCATGCCGAACCCCGATATCTCCACGGAGCCGTCGGCATACTGGGGCGTCAGCTCCAGGGCGAAACCGTCCGGGGGCGGCAGGGGCTTTTCGCTGCCGGCATCCTGCGGGGCGGCCAGCGGATCCTGAGCGGGGTCCGTGACGGGGCTCAGGCCGCCTGCCCCATCCTCGCCGACGGCAAAGGGCAGCCCGGGAGCGGAGGGGGCCGCCTTCGAGAGCACGGGCGGCACGCGCCGCAGCTCGTCCCAGAGGGCCTTCCAGGGCACCGCCTCCAGCCCGGGCAGGGTATCCGGCACCTGGCCGCTGATGGTCTGCGAGACCGGGAGGCAATTGCGCGAGGAACACAGCAGCATGCTCAGGACAGCGTCAAAGCCGGCATGCCGGGCCTCGTGCGGCAGAAGGACAAAGAGGGTCGTGGGACTCTCGTAGACATGGACGGTCGCATCGGGGTCGAAGAAATCCCGCTGCATGAACCCCTGGGGATACCATACGGGCAGGCCGCTGCCGTCATCCAGGCGGATGGACAGCGTGGTCGGGCGCCCGGCATCCCCCGCTTCATGGGCATAGGCATGGTAGCCCTGAGGGAAGCCCAGCTCCAGGGCCATGACGATGCCGTCAGCGCCCTCGGCGAAATGCGGCTGCACGGACACGATGTCCGCTGCGGCAGGCATCCTGGTATCAAACTGGAATATAAGCAAAAATAAAACAAGCACCCCGGTGAGGGCGGCAAAGTTCCGTGATTTTTTCATCAAATACCTCTGGGAAGGCATTATAAAATCTTTTTTTTTCTTTTAAAAGTGTTGACAGCAGGGGAGCAAAAGGGTAGGTCTCTTTTTCGCGGATGGGTCATTAGCTCAATTGGTAGAGCAGCTGACTCTTAATCAGTTGGTTCGGGGTTCGAGTCCCTGATGGCCCACCATCCTGAAAATCGCATACAGTACCACGCTTGTGGGTCATTAGCTCAATTGGTAGAGCAGCTGACTCTTAATCAGTTGGTTCGGGGTTCGAGTCCCTGATGGCCCACCATCCTGAAAATCGCATACAGTGCCACGCTTGTGGGTCATTAGCTCAATTGGTAGAGCAGCTGACTCTTAATCAGTTGGTTCGGGGTTCGAGTCCCTGATGGCCCACCATCCTGAAAATCACATACAGTGACACGTGCGGGTCATTAGCTCAATTGGTAGAGCAGCTGACTCTTAATCAGTTGGTTCGGGGTTCGAGTCCCTGATGGCCCACCATATTTCGCCCTTGCGGAGAACCGCAAGGGCTTTTTTTGTGCGCATCGTCCCCCATGACCGCCGCCCCCTGCCGGCAGGCCTTTCCCGATGCGGACGGGCCCGTTGTGACCGGCCCATCGCTCCCGCCCCCCGGCTCCGGCCAGGCAAGACCGCCGCCAGCACATGCCTCACCGCGGCCCGTCGGAAAGGCGGGCCCGGACCCGTCACGTCCCCGGGCCGGGGCAAATCGCACGCCCCCGGACCGCCCCTGTTCCGGGCCTTCCCTGTCTGTCCCTGAAAAACGGAGAGGAAGGAAAGCCACGGCTTCCCTTCCTCCTGTTTGGTCCGGCGCGGCGATCGCCGCGCATCACAAACGCTGCCTGCGGGCTGCGCCTAATCCTCCACGTCGATCCACTGCAGGGCGCGGGACACGGCCTTCTTCCAGCCCTTGTAGCGCTGCACCTGCTTTTCCTTGTCCGCGGAGGGCTCGAAAACACGTTCGATGTGCAGACGGTTGCGCACGTCGTCCAGGCCGCTCCAGTAGCCCACGGCCAGACCGGCCAGGAAGGCGGCCCCCAGAGCCGTCACTTCCAGCGTGGCGGGCCGTTCCACATCGACGCCCAGGATGTCGGCCTGGAACTGCATCAGGAAGTTGTTGGCGCTGGCACCGCCGTCCACGCGCAAGGCCTGCAGGGGGATGCCGGAATCGGCCTGCATGGCCTCGATGACATCCTTGCTCTGGTAGGCGATGGACTCCAGCGTGGCACGGATGATGTGGCTGGCGTTGGTGCCGCGGGTCAGGCCCACGATGGCGCCGCGGGCATAGGGATCCCAGTAGGGAGCGCCCAGGCCGGTAAAGGCCGGGATCACATAGACATCGTTGGAGGTCTCCGCCTTGTTGGCGAAGTATTCCGTATCCCGGGCATCGTTGACGATCTTCAGCTCGTCCCGCAGCCACTGGATGGCGGAGCCGCCCACGAAAATGGAGCCTTCCAGGGCGTAGCAGGCCTCGCCGCGGGGACCGCAGGCCAGGGTGGTGATGAGGCCGTTCTTGGAGCTGACGGCGGTCCTGCCGGTGTTCATGAGCATGAAGCAGCCGGTGCCGTAAGTATTCTTGGCCATGCCGTTTTCCACGCACAGGTGCCCGAACAGGGCCGCCTGCTGGTCGCCGGCGATGCCCGCGATGGGGATGCGCGTGCCGCCCTTGCCGCCGATGTTGGTCTGGCCATAGACCGTGGAGGAGGGCTTGACTTCGGGCAGCATGGAACGCGGGATGCCCAGCATGGACAGGATGTGTTCGTCCCATGCCAGCTTGTGGATGTTGAAAAGCATGGTGCGCGAGGCATTGGTGTAGTCGGTCACATGCACGCGGCCCTGGGTCATGTTCCAGATCAGCCAGGTGTCGATGGTCCCGAACAGCAGCTGCCCCTGCTCCGCCTTTTCACGGGCGCCGGGCACATTGTCCAGAATCCACTTGATCTTGGTGCCGGAGAAATAGGGGTCCAGCAGCAGGCCGGTATTTTCCCGCACGTATTCCTCAAAGCCTTCGTTCTTGCGCAGTTCGTCGCAGATCTGCGCGGTGCGGCGGCACTGCCAGACGATGGCGTTGTACACGGGCTTGCCCGTATCCTTCTCCCAGACCACCGTGGTCTCGCGCTGGTTGGTGATGCCGATGGCGGCCACCTCGTCCGACGAGATGCCCACACTGGCCAGGGCTTCGGTCAGCGTGGAACTCTGGGTGGCCCAGATCTGGCGGGGATCATGCTCCACCCAGCCCGGACGGGGATAGATCTGGGGAAATTCGCGCTGCACCACAGCCACGATATTGACGTCCTGATCCAGCACGACGGTGCGGGAGCTGGTGGTACCCTGGTCCAGGGCGACGATATATTTGCCTTGCATAGCTCTTCTCCAGTGATGTTCAAAGGGGACCGGCAGGCACCGGCCTGCCCGGCAGGATAACCGCAGGATGCGGCGCCTGTCCATCGGCCCTTCCGCCAGGGGCCCTCAGGCCTTGTCCCCGGCGGCCGCGTTGCGGTCCAGGGCCGCCACGATGATGCGCTTGTAGATCCAGCCGCCGATACAGGCACCGATGACGGGCGCGATGAGCGGCACCAGGAAGTACGGCAGGCTCAGGTTGCCGTTGAGCGGATAGCCGGTCATGACATCCGTGCCCCAGCCCGCCAGGGCGGCGAACAGGCGCGGGCCGAAGTCACGCGCGGCATTCATGGCAAAGCCGGTCAGCGGGCCGAAGCTGGCCCCGATGAGCGCCACCAGCAGACCGATGAGCAGGCCGCCCAGATTGCCCTTGGGGGCGGCATTGCGCCCGTCCACCAGGGCATAGATCAGGCACATGAGCACGGCCGTGATGACCAGCTCCACGAAAAAAGCCTGGAAAAAGGTGATCTTGGGATGGGGAAACGTACAAAAGATCCCGGCCAGGGCCGTCATCCCGGCGGGATCGCCCGCCGTGGCGGCCACGGCATCGGCGAACAGGTTGTAATACATGGCATAGGCCAGCGCCGCGGCGCAGAAACCGGCCAGCATCTGGACCAGGATGTAGGGCACGACCTTGCGCCTGTCGAAATCCCCGAACAGGGCCAGGGCGATGGTCACGGACGGGTTGAGGTGCGCACCGCACACGCCGCCGCAAACATAGACGCCCATGGCCACGGCAAGGCCCCAGACGATGCTGATCTCCCACTGGCCGAAGCCGGCCCCCGCCAGCCTGAGCGCGCCCACGCAGCCGATGCCGCACAACAGGAAAATGAACGTGCCCAGGAATTCTGAAAGATAGATGTAGGTATCACCCGTTTTTTTCATAAACTCTCCACCATTGTTTCCCGATCCCTGCAAGAAGGAGAGCGCTTTTCCCATCACGCTCATGCTGCACTCGCAGGAACAGCCCTTGCCATGTGGCAGATCTTCTACCACGCTATTGTGACGGTTCTGTAACAAAGAGGAATGATTGTCTTTTATTTGCCACACTATTCCGCATGGCCGGCGCAGCTCGCAAAAAACAGCCCGAACCTACAAAAAAACACCTGCCTGTGCAATATTGGCCTTGCATCACGGCATGGCAGCATCTAGCATGAACGGCCAGGAGGTGCGCCATGCCCAGCAAACTGGATCCCGATGCCCGTACCGGCGACAAACTGCTGCGTCTTTTCCGCAAGCTGCTTTTCGACAACAGGCGCCATTTCCAGCAGGATCTGGCCCGGGAGCTCAACTGCTCCCCCCAGACGGTCATCCGCCTTATGGAGCAGATAGAAAACGCCGTGGGCATCGCCCTGGAAATGGGGATGGAACAGCGCCGCCGCTGGTATCGCCTGAACCCGGGGGAAAAGGGGCATCTGGGCCTCGACTTCGAGGAGCTGCGCTTCCTGACCCTGTGCCGCCGCATGGCAGCGGGCATCCTGCCGGAACAGACCCTGCAGCGTGTGGACAGGACCATCCAGCGCCTGGCCCTGCACATGGCGGACCCGCACTTCCAGGATCAGGACGATTTTGCCTTCTACATCAAGGGACGCATCAATTATACGCCCTTTGCGGATGCCATCGAGCGCCTTGTCCAGGCGGCCCGCTGCCAGACCGTCTGCCGGATCCGTTACAAGGCCGTGGGCAAGACGGAGCCGAGGCTCCACCGTTTCATCCCCGTGCGCATGGCCGCCATGAACAATGCCCTGTACGTGCTGGGCGGCCATCTGGGAGAGGACGGGCCCGAGGTCGAACATCCCTGCACCCTGGCCGTCCACCGCATCCAGAGCGTGGAGCTGACGGAAGACCATGCCCGGTATGAGCTGGAAGACGACGGGCACGGCGGCTTCGGCCTGCCCTGGCACGAACCGCGCACCTTCCGCATCCATGTGGCCCCCAGCGCCGCCGACTATGTGCGGGAACGCGTCTGGGCCGCCAACCAGCGCATCGAAGACAGCGATGATGGCGGCCTCATCCTGACCCTGACCACCCGCAGCGAGCCGGAACTGCGCGCCTGGGTGCGCAGCTTCGGAGATGCGGCCGCCCTGCTGGAAGACGGCGCGCCCCGGAAGCAGGGCTAAAAGTCCCGCCTCTCCGGGCCATGCTCTCCCGCCGGAACGGCAGGCCCCCGCGCTGTCCATGCCCGCACGCACGGGCCGCTCCCTCCGGCCTTGCAGCCATGCCGGGGAATCCGCATGCTCCATGTGCGTACCGGACAGCCCGGCGCCGAGGCGTCCGGCACCGCCCGCCCTGCAAGCCGGGAAAACGGCATAAAAAAAGGACGTCCGAAGACGTCCTTTTGCAGCTGTCATGGCCGGGGAGTCCTTGCCTCCGCCGGCAAGGGAGCACGGTGTCGCCCCCGGCTGTCCGGCGGTCCCCCTACTCGTACAGATCCGCGTCGGCGGGCATCCGCTCCCAGTAGACGCGGCCCTTTTTCTTGTATTTGCGCAGCAGCACATAGACGCTGCCGGGGCCGCCGTCGTGCGGCTGGGCCGTGCAGAAGGCCAGCACCACACGCTTGAAGGGATCCTGGGTGAGCCAGGACTGCAGCTTGCCGCGCAGCACGCCCACGCCGTCCGGGGAATTCTTGCCGCGACCGGGCACCACCAGGATGGTCCGCAGGCCCTTGTACCAGCTGCCGCGCATGAAGCCGCGCAGGGTCTCGAACGCCTGCTGGGCGTTGAGGCCGTGCAGGTCGAGATGGGCCTCGGGGCTCAGGCCGCCGGCGCGCAGCTTGTTCATGATCATCTGGTCCAGGCCTACCACATGGCCTTCCATGTATTCATCGGTCATGGACAGGGCGAATTCCAGCTTGCCGTCCAGGAAGTCCTGCAGGCTGGTATCCGCGGACGGCGGCGGGCTGCTCTGCGCCACCGCGGGCGGCACGTCCCGGCCCCTGCCCTGCAGGGGCGTCACCTGTTTCATGGCCAGCAAAAAGTCGTCTTCCTCCGAAGCCGCCACCACGGCTTCCAGACCGGCTGCCGCATCCTCCGCCGTGCCGGCGGGCGGAGCGACGGCAGCGGGCGCGGCCGGGGCCGCGGCTCCGCTCTCCCTGCGGGGAGCACTGCCCTTCTTCTTTTCCTTGAGCTTCTTCACCTGCGGCATGGCGCACTGTTCTTCCATGGCAAATCCGCCCTGCCCTGTTCCCTGACCGCGGGCCGATCCGCCATGCGCCGGCTGGCGCTCCACATTGCCCATGGCGGCCAGGAACAGGGAGGCGTCCTCGTCGTCCGCAGGCACGGCAGCCTGACGTGCGATGCGCTTGCCGCGCTTTTCCGGCGCCGCCGGGGCACCTGTTTTTTTCTGCTGCGGAAAACGTCCTTTTTCCAGGACCTTGAAAGGATTGTTCTTGAAGCTGCTGTCGTCGGTCATGGGAGCTCCCTGTTGCTGAAAAAAAAGCCGCGGCAAGGCCGCGGCTTTTCCCGTTGGGTCAAAAAAACGTCTACTGCTGGGCAGGCTGGGCCGCAGGAGCGTCCGCAGCAGGCGCCTCGGCGGCGGGAGCCGCAGGAGCGGCAGCACCGGCCGGGGCGGCTTCGGGAGCCGCGGGCGCTTCGCCGGTCGTGGCGGGCTGGGCCGGGGCGGCGGCTTCAGGAGCGGCGGCGGGCTTGGCAGGCACATCTTCGATGGTCAGGGGTTCCACATTGAGCACGGCGGACTCATCGCTGGGGCGCGAGCTGGTCACATAGGTGTAGCTCAGCGAGGTCACCACGAAGACCACGGCCATGAAGGCGGTCATCTTGGCCAGCATGCCGCCGGCACCGCTGCTGCCGAACACAGAGGTATTGCCGCCACCGAAAATGACGCCCATACCTTCCTTGCCGGCCTGCAAGAGAATGAGAATGACGAGCACCACACAAACAATGATATGAAGCGTCAGAATAAGGGTCTGCACAAGAGCCTCCCAGGGGCACGACGTAAATGAAGAACTTCAGGCCTAGGCCCGGCGGATAATCTGCACAAAACTTTGCGCGTCCAAAGAAGCGCCACCTATCAGAAGACCATCCACATTGTCAAGTCCGATAAGGCTGCCGGCATTGGCCGGTTTGACGCTCCCACCATACAGGATCGGGATCCCGTTGCCGGCCTCGCCCAGGCGCTCGCACAGCAGGCGGCGCACCACGGCGTGGGTGGCCAGCACTTCGTCGGGACCGGCCACCTTGCCGGTGCCGATGGCCCACACGGGCTCATAGGCCACGGCAAAACGGCCTTCCAGCGCATTTTCCCCGGCGGGCAGGCCGCTGTCCAGCTGGCGGCGCAGCACGGCTTCCAGCCGGCCGGCTTCGCGCTCTTCCAGTTTTTCCCCGATGCAGAGCATGACCTTGAGGCCCTGCTCCAGGGCGAAGGCCGTCTTGCGGCCCACCAGTTCATCGGATTCGCCCAGCACATGGCGGCGCTCGGAATGTCCGGTCAGCACCCAGACCGCACCGGCGTCCAGCAGCATGCGCGGCGAGATCTCGCCGGTGAAGGCCCCTTCCACGGCGGGCCAGACGTCCTGCGCGCCGGCCTGCGCCGGCGAGGCGGCAAAGGCATCCGCCACTTCGGCTATGGCCGTGAAGGGAGCGAACACCACCACCTCGTGCGGGGCCGGCTGTTCGTTCAGGGCGGCGGCCACGGCAGCGGCCGTTTCGCGGGCCTCCTGCCGCGTCTTGTACATTTTCCAGTTGGCAGCGATGATCTTCTGCATGGAAATATCCTCTCTGTCAGTCCTGCGGCACCAGGTCACACTGATAGATCAGGGCATCCTCGCCGGTATCGGCATAATAGCGGGGCCGTTTGCCCACCCGGACGAAGCCGCATTTCTCATATAAGGCGATGGCCGGGGCATTCCCGGTACGGACTTCAAGCAAAGCCCTGTTGATACCTGTTTTTTCAGCTTCTTGCAAGGCTGTGCGCAAAAGCCGTTCGCCCAGTCCCCGCCGCCGAACAGCGGGCAAGACGGCCAGGTTGAGCACTTCCAGCTCGTCCGCCGCCCGGTAGAGCGAGATATAGCCCTGCAGCACGCCCGCCTCCTCCAGCCCGTAGGCCACAAAGGCCTGCTGGTCGAAGGCGGCACGGCATTGCTCCCTGCTCCACGGCAGGGAAAAACAGGCGGCCTCCAGTGCCTGCATGGCGGCAGCGTCCCCGGCCGCCAGGCGGCGGGGGGGCGTATCCCCGGCAGGCAGGTTCATGCGGGGCGCCTTGCCGCCTGCACGGGCGTCACGGCGGCCAGCAGATGCCGCAGTTCCTTGTGCACCAGGCCGTTGCTGGCCATGATCTCGTCCCCGAAGGCATACGGACGGCCATCCAGCGCCGTGACACGCCCGCCGGCCTCTTCCACCAGCAGCCAGCCGGCGGCCACGTCCCAGGGCTTGAGCAGCATCTCGTAGAAGGCGTCCTGCCGCCCGGCGGCCACATAGGCCAGATCCACCGAGGCCGCCCCGATGCGGCGCACGCCCTGGGCCCTGGGCAGCACCAGGGCCAGACGGGCCAGCACGTCGTCCAGGCGCTCGGCGATGGCATAGGGAAAGCCCGTGGCCACCACGGCATCGGCCAGGGCCCCGGCCGGGCTCACATGGATGGGCTCGCCGTTGCGAAAGGCCCCCATGCCCAGACCGGCCCAGAAACATTCCTCCATCATGGGCACGTTCACCACGCCCAGCACCACATGGCCGTCCGCCCAGAGGGCCACGGACGTCCCCACCTGGGGGATGCGGTGCACGAAATTGGTGGTGCCGTCCACGGGGTCGATGATCCAGCACAGGGGCGACGGCTCCTGCCCGGCCACGCAGCTTTCCTCGGCCAGAAACTCCGCCTGCGGCAGCAGTTCTCCCAGACGCTCCTTGAGAAAGGCCTCCACGGCCACGTCCGTTTCCGTCACCAGGTCGATGCTGCCCTTGTGCCTGATGGCATGCGTTTTTTCCCACTGGCGGCGGATGATGCCGCCGCTCTCGCGCACGACGTCCACCACATCCTGCAAAAATCGGGCTGTCAGCATGAAACAATGTCCCAGGGCCGCCCCCCCTGCCCGGCAGGGGAACGCGGCGGTTGCGCGGACAGGGGGGCACGGCGGCCGTCCCGGCCGGGTGCCGTGCCTGTCCCTTTCGGGCATGGCACCGCACCATGCCCGAAGACCCGGGACAGACCGGCCTCCCCCGCCCTAATTGATGAAAATCCCTTCGTATTCCCGGCGGTACAGCATGGCCTGTGCCGTCCCGCGCAGCACCGTGGTCAGGGGATCCTTGTCCACCGCCACCTTGAGGTGCGTCGCCCGGGCGATGCACTGGTCCAGGCCGCGCAGCAGGGCACCGCCTCCGGCCATGAGCAGACCGTTGTCGTAAACGTCGGCCGCCAGTGCCGGCGGCGCCTGTTCCAGGGTGCGCAGCACGGTCTCCACCACGGCCTGGACAGGATCGTGCAGGGCCTCGCAGATGTCGCCCTCGGTCACGGTCACCACCCGGGGGCCGCCGTAGACCAGGTCCTTGCCGGACACTTCCAGCCGCAGGCCATTGTTCTGGGGCAGGGCCGCACCAAGGATCTTCTTGACGTTTTCCGCCGTGTTCTCGCCCACTTCGAGCCGGAAGACCTCACGCAGATAATGCTGCACGGCCAGATTCATGGCGTCACCGGCCACGCGTACCGACTGCGAGACCGCTACGCCCGCCATGCTGATGAGCGCCACCTCACTGGTGCCGCCGCCGATGTCCAGCACCAGACTGCCCAGGGGCTCCTGCACGGGCATGCCCGCCCCGATGGCCGCGGCCATGGGTTCTTCCACCAGGGACACCGTGCGCGCGCCCGAAAGCAGGGCCGCGTCGATGACGGCCTTTTTCTCCACCTGGGTGATGCCCGTGGGGATACAGATCACCATGGACGGCTTGACCAGACGCAGGCCGGAGATGCACTTGCCCACGAAATGGGCGATCATCTCGCGGGTGATGTCGAAGTCGGCGATGACGCCGTCCTTCATGGGGCGTATGGCGCAGATGCTCCGGGGCGTGCGGCCCAGGTATTCCTTGGCGGCGGCGCCCACGGCCAGCACCTTGCGGCTGGCCGCATCGACGGCCACCACCGAAGGCTCATTGATGAAAATGCCATGCTTCCTGGTGTACAGCAGCGTATTGGCCGTACCAAGATCCATGGCAATGTCCTGGGTCAGGAACCTGCTGAAAAATCGGGACAGCATGGCTAGGAATTCTTGACGGGCGGCACCGGAGCGGTATCAGGATCGTAGCGGCGGGGGCCCCGGCTGTGGATCGTCCCCTGCGGCAGCAGGGAGCGCAGACGTACCCTGAGGTACAGATTCTCCAGGAACAGGGCCAGATGGTCCACGGCCTGACGCACGAAGGAGCGCAGGGACTCGTCGATGCTGCGCGTGGAGGTATGCGCCAGGCACAGCACGCCGCGCGTGCTCTTGTTGATCTGTACCGGCAGGCAGATGATGGCCTGGAAATCGGGCATGCCCGGCAGTTTGCCGAACAGCATGGTGGAAGGGGCGCCTTCCAGCCCTTCGTTGATGACGGGCTGGTCGTTGCTGAAGACCCAGCCGGCGATGCCGCTGCCCACGGGCAGGACCAGGGGCTCGCCGTTCTCCAGCACCAGACGGGCGGATTCGCATTCCACGCAATAGCTCTCGCCCGGGACGTCCACCGAGGCGAAGGCGCAGTAGTCGAAGCCCGTGGCATCGACCATGGTGCGCACATAGTTCTGGATGAACTGCGACCAGCGGCGGTAACGGAAGCGCAGCTCCTGGATCACGGCCAGCTCGGCGAAGTAGCGGGGGATGTCGCCGGCCATCTCCTGCCGGCCCTTGCTGGCCTGCTGGCGGGAGACCAGCTCGGCAAAAAGCTGCAGCAGCTTGTAGTCTCTGTCAGTGAAGGAATACTGCCGCTTGCTGTCCACGCACAGGGCGCCGCCCGTGGGCACGGGACAGCCCATGAATGCCTTGATGCCGGCTTCCTCGCCTTCCCGGTAATAGCCGAGCTTGTGCTTGTGCTGGTCGAAATTGGGGACCAGCATCTGCTGGCGGTTGCGGATGATCCAGTCTACCAGGCTCCCCGAAGAAAGCATGGCCCCCTGCTCCACCCCTTCGCCAAGACTGAAGGAGGCCGCGAGATAGTGCTCCTCGCCGTTTTCAGAGGGCAGGAACAGGACGGCGGAATAGGCATCGAAAACACTGCAGACGATGCTGAGGATATGTTTTTCAAGAGTATTGGCAGTCATGTCGGTACGCGTTTGATGGTGGGCCCGGGCCACAGGCCCGGGACTGACGCACGAAAGTGTAACAAAGCCGCATACCGCCCGCAACAGCTTTTCGCCCGGTACCGGCGGCCCGGCGGGCAAAAACGGCGGATCCCGGAGGGCGCCTCTGGAAATTCCCCGCAAAAGCAGTTATTCTTTACGGAAGAATCGGGCAAGGTTGCAGGTTGCATATGATCAAGTGGCAGGAGATCTTCAGCAAGGACGGCTTTCACTGGCAGGATGCCTATACGACATCCGGGCCGGTGGCCATCGCGCGCCTTGACGAGCTCAAGCGCTTCCTCGACGCCGTGCATATCCGCTTCTGTCTGGTCAAGCCCTATCAGGAGCACAAAAGCTACCCGCTGGTGGAAGGCCGCGAGCTTTTGCCCTCGTTCGACAACGACATGTTCGAATACAAGGACCTGCCGGGCTTTTCCATGGTGGCCTTTGCCCGCCAGCTGGACTATTTTTCCGAGACCTTCCAGTTCGACAAGCTGCACCCCATCGTCATGGAGGCCGACGGCGCCTGCTGCCCGCTGGAGAACCAGGTGCTTGCCCGCAACGTGCAGACCCTGGCCTCCCGCCTGCCGCGCATGCACCAGGACATCTTCCGCCAGCAGTTCGCCAATGCCGATACCGTGATCCTGGACAACTACCCCTCGCTCATGCCCTATCTGCTGGTCATGGACAGGGCCCAGGTGCTCGCCCTCGACGCGGACCGCCAGTTCCATCTGGCCGGGGTCTTCGCCTCCTTCCCGTCGGACATCGACAGCGAGCTCAAGCGCTTCGGCATGCGCATCGGCAAATTCGTCTACGGCGACAGCGAGATCTACGAACGCAACCGCATGTTCGTCTACCAGTACCTGATGGAGCTCTACGGCTTCCCCATCGTCTCGGAGCGCCGCACCTCCAGCGCGCTCTTTGCCCGCAAGCTGCACAAGCTGGGCGAGCATTTCATGCTGCGCGTCCTGGGCCAGACGGACCGCACCATCACCACCTACACGTCCACGGGCCAGAGCACCCGCTACCCCCTGCTGGAAAAGATCGCCCTCATCTCCGTGGACGAGGACCAGGAGGAAGCCCTCGAAACGCTGGAAAAGGGCGGCTACTTCCTGGACCGTGACCGCCGGGTCGTCATCATCCGCGTCACCTACCGGCAGCACCGCTTCGATGCCAGCAACGTGCAGCAGGACCGCGCCCTGTCCGTGGCCTGCCAGGAGATCCTGCATCCGCTCACGGGCGCGCCCCTGTCAGGCCTGAACATCATCAAGGACACCTCCAACATGTTCCTGCGCCTCAACGACATCGTGCGCGGCGAGTATACCGGCCGCATCGTCTTCAAGCGCACGGAAATCGTGGAGAACACCGATACCGACGAGAAGCGCCTCAAATTCCTCTACGCCTGGCTCACCAAGCACCAGCGGCGCATGATAGGCTACAGCGACGACTTCTTCTCCAAGGTCAGCCGCGTGCTCAACGGCTACCTCTACTCGCCGGACAATGACGATGCCTTCAGCAACATGCGCGAACTGCACCGCGATGTCTGCACCCGCTTCAGCTACATCCAGCAGGCACGGCGCGTCCGCATCCTCGAGGACCTGGCCCAGCGCAAGGGCAAGGTGGGCCGCATGGGCTACCGCCAGATGATGCGCGAGGCTGTCGAGCTGCTGACGGACCTGAAATTCGAGATCGTCAACTTTTTCCCGGCACTGGTGGACGGCATCGTGGACAGCGTGGAACGCATCCTTTCCGACACCTACCTGCGCCGCACCTACATGGAACCTCCCGAATCCCGGCTGACCAGGGCCGGTCTGGAGATACGCAAGAATTACGGCCGTCTCGTCTCGCTGCAGGACGGCTTCAAGGCCGTGCGCCGCGCGCGGACGGCAAAAGGATCCAACGCATCATGAGTCTGCACCGTTTTTATCTTCCTCCCGATCAATGGGCCCATGACCTCTGGCTGGAAGGACAGGAAGCCAGGCACCTGGTCCAGGTGCTGCGGCTGGCCCCGGGCGAGGAAGTCCTGCTGCTCGACGGCCGGGGCCGCAGCGGCCGTTTCGCCATCGCCGAGACAGGCAAGAAAAAGGCCCGTCTTGTCCTGCTGGAAGAACAGACGGCGCCCGCGCCCCAATCCCGTGCCATCATGGCGCTGGCCTTCAGCAAGGCCGTGCGCCGCGGCTTTTTCATGGAAAAGGCCGTGGAGCTGGGCGCCCATGCCGTCTGGCTCTGGCAGGGCGACCACAGCCAGGGCAAACTGCCCGCCGACGCCGCCGAGGCCTGCCGGGGGCAGCTCATCGCCGGGGCCAAGCAGTGCGGCAACCCCTGGCTGCCGCAGGTGGAAGCCCTGACCGGCGGTGTGGACGAACTGGTCCGCCGTGCCGCCGCGGCCGACCGCCGCATCCTGCCCTGGGAGATGCAGGACACCGTGAGCATGCTCACGCCCCGGCTGGCCGGGCGTCCCGGCACCACCGTGTACGTCATCGGCCCTGAAGGCGGCTTTTCCCGGCGGGAGCTGGACAGCCTGCGGGCGGCGCAGTTCACCTTCGTCAGCCTGGGCGCCCGCGTGCTGCGCTGCGAGACCGCCGCGACCCTGTGCCTGGGCCTGCACTGGTGGGCCTCCCATCTGACGGATCCGGCGGACTAAGGAGCCGGCCATGACCGCACAGAAACCCCTGCCGGAGCGCATGCGCCCCGACGATCCCGACCATTTTCTCGGGCAGAGCCATCTGGCGGGCCGCCTCAGGTCGCTCATGGCGGCGGAGCGCCTGCCCAGCCTGCTGTTCTTTGGCCCGCCTGGCTGCGGCAAGTCCACGCTGGCCCTGCTGCTGGCGCGTTCCCGCAAGCGCCCCTATCTGCGCCTCAGCGCGCCGGAAGCAGGCTTGCAGCACCTGCGCCGCTCCCTCAACGGCATCGAGATCCTGGTGCTCGACGAGCTGCACCGCTTTTCCAAGGCGCAGCAGGACTTTTTCCTGCCGCTGGTGGAATCGGGCGAGCTGACCCTGCTGGCCACCACCACGGAAAACCCGTCGTTCAGCGTCACCCGGCAGCTGCTCTCGCGCCTGCATGTGCTGCGCCTGCGTCCCCTGGGACGCTCCGAACTGATGGAACTGGCCCGGCGCGGCGCCGAGCAGACGGGCGTGACGCTGGCCGACGAGGTACTGGACATCCTCACCGCCGCGGCCCACGGGGATGCCCGCACCCTGCTCAACCTGGTGGAATACGCCGCCTCCCTGCCCGAAGAGATGCGCGCGCCCGAGCAGCTCAGGTCCGCCCTGCCCGAAGTCATGATGCGTCATGACAAGGACGGGGACAGCCATTACGAGCTGGCCTCGGCCCTCATCAAATCCATCCGCGGCAGCGATCCCGACGCGGCCCTGTATTACCTGGCCTGCCTGCTGGAAGGCGGCGAAGACCCGCGCTTCATCTGCCGCCGCCTCATCCTCTCCGCCTCGGAGGATGTGGGCCTGGCCGATCCCAACGCCCTGCCCCTAGCCGTTTCCTGCCAGCAGGCCGTGGAATTCGTGGGCATGCCCGAAGGCTTCATCCCCCTGGCCGAGACGGTGGTCTATCTGGCCCTGGCCCGCAAGAGCAACAGCAGCTATGCCGCCTATCTGACCGCCGCCCGCGAGGTCAAATACAACGGGGCGCGGCCCGTGCCCCTGCACCTGCGCAATGCCAGCACGCAGCTGCAAAAGGAATGGGGCTACGGCAAGGAATACAAATATCCCCACAACTATCCCGAGGGCTGGGTGGAGCAGGACTACCTGCCCGCCGAGCTCGTGGGACGACGCTTTTACCAGCCCCGCGACATGGGCGACGAAGCCCGCCTGAGCCAGTGGTGGCGCAAGATCCATAAAATCAGAAAAACGGAAGAATCCTGATGCAGCAGTATCAAGAAGGGGTCGTGGAGGCCCCGTTCGGCGATCTTTCCACCTATGTCAGCACGGCCCCGCGCCTGGGGGCCCCTGCCCGCTTCCCGGCCCTGAAATTCTATGGCCGCCTGCTGGCGGGCCCCGTGATCTGGCTGTGCCGCAAGGCCGCCAAAGGCCTGTGCGACGACAGCGCCTGGGTCCACGCCAGCCTGCGCGTGACGGAACTCATCGAACGCGTGGGCTGCCCGGTGAGCATCGAAGGCATGGAGAACATCTCCGCCACGCTCGGCCCCTGCGTCTTCGTGGCCAACCACATGAGCACGCTGGAGACCTTCATGCTGCCCGGCATCATCCGGCCCCATCGTGCCGTGACCTTCGTGGTGAAGAAAAGCCTGGTCGGCCTGCCCTTCTTCGGGGCGGTCATGCGCTCCCGCAACCCCATCGTGGTGGGCCGCACCAATCCCCGCGAAGACCTGGGCGCCGTGCTGGAAGGCGGCGTGGAGCGCCTGAAGAAAGGCATCTCCATCATCGTCTTCCCCCAAAGCACCCGCACCCCCGATTTCGATCCCCACCACTTCAACACCATCGGCGTCAAGCTGGCCCGCAAGGCGGGCGTGCCCGTGGTGCCGCTGGCCCTCAAGACCGATGCCTGGGGCACGGGAAAAAGGCTCAAGGAACTGGGCCCCATCAAGAGCGGCCTGCCGGTGCGCTTCAAGTTCGCCGCGCCCCTGGACATCCACGGCAACGGCCGTGACGAGCAGGCCTTCATCTGTGATTTCATCGCCTCCCAGCTGGCCCGCTGGCGCAGGGAGGACGGCGTCAACGCCTGACCTTGCGGCCCGCTGCGGCCGGAGAAAGCGGTACACAAAGGGCGGACCCTTGCGGGCCCGCCCTTTTCCATGCCCGGCGCTGCGAGCGATTATTCCGCCGGAGCGTAGTAGCAACGCTTGGGCGACATGACCTTGCCTTCCTTCTTCAGTTCGGCAATGGCCTTGCTGACTTCCTTGGAATCCACACCCAGTTCCTTGGCGATGTCACCAGGGCGCAGGGGCTTGCCGGCATTGACCAGGACTTCCAGTACCTTGTTTTCCACGGGCTGTTTTCCTCCTTGAGATGTGCATGGGCACGTTACGGGGGGCTGGGCCGAAGGCCGGACCTGTCCGAAAGGGCAGGCCCGCACCAGAGCCCGCCTTGTAGCACAGAGCCCGCGGCCTGAAAAGATGTCCGGCAGGAGGCCCGAAGGCCCCTTCGCGCATGTCGCGCTGCGACAGGGCGGAGACACTGATGCAGGCCACCGGAAGTAGCCCCGTACACAGCAAAAAAGGCGGCCAGTAAAACTGGTCGCCTGAATTTGCATGGTGCGCCCGAAGAGATTCGAACTCCTGGCCTACAGGTTCGTAGCCTGTTGCTCTATCCAGCTGAGCTACGAGCGCGTCGTGAAAAGCTATGTATAGAAAACAGCTCACGGAGTCAAGCGTTTAGCAAGGGATTTTTTCAAAAACATGGCAGGATGCCGAAAAAGACGCATCCACCACCATGCCCCCAAACATGACGGCGCTCCTTCTGGTCAGCTCTGCCCCGCGCCCGGCGCGAATGAGCCGCAGGTCAGCCCCGCTCCGGCCTGCAATGCCGGCGATCATGTTCCAGGCAGGCATGGAAAGCCTGCTTGTCCAGGTACATTTCCCGGTCGGCCTCGTTGACCTGCTCGTCAATATCGCCGTGCCGGTCACGCCAGGAAATACCGCAGGCGATGGCGATATGCTCTTCCTGCATGGCCCAGAGCGCGTCACGGACACAGGCATGGAAGTCCTCCCGGCCGGATTCGCGGTCGATGACGATGAACTCGTCACCGCCTGTGCGGTAGACCTTTTTGCCAAAGGCCCGGAGGAGACAGTCTGCTGTACGGCGAATGAGGGCATCTCCGGCCTGATGTCCCTGGAGGTCATTGACCTTCTTCAGGCCGTTCAGATCGAAGTAGGCGATGCCCAGGCTGCCGCAATCCTTCCCGGACAGAGACTCACAGACCTGGTTGTACCTGTTTCTGTTATAGAGTCCGGTAGAAAGATCCTCCACGTACATCTGGGCGATGACGTCGTGCTGCTCGGTGATCTTCCGTTTCTGGAGCTCGATCTGCTCCTGGAGATATTTGCGGGACTCGACAGCCATTTTTTCAGGAAAACCTGTGTCACCCGCCTCCATTTCGCTATAGGGATTGGAAAGGTGGAGATGGCAGCAGCGGGGGCCCTGCGCTGTCCAGCGGAAAACAGTGGTGATGCGCTGGCGTGTGCGCAGGCAGATGCCGGAATCCGGCGCGGTGGCGACCCGGAACCTGCCCGTGCAGATGAACATTTCCGGCATGGGCCGGATGACGTCATACTGCTCTTCGCCGATCTCGCACCGGGGCACCCTGCCTGCGAAGGCTCGGAACGTCCTGATGACGGTGGCCGGATCGGCGGCATACTCATGTTCCCCGGCACCGAACCAGCTGAACACATCATCAAGGCAGGAGAGCAGGAGCTCCGTATCGTTCTCGCCATAGTGCCTGTGCAGGAAAAGGCGTGTCAGTTCTACGATCTTCCGTTTCTTCGCATCATCTGTCAAAGAGGCATGCTGCATCTGTGTCCTCCCTGTGCCGCCATTCCGGAAGTGGCCCCTTTTCCCGGGCCCGGCTCCCCCAAAGACGACGCAGGACCGCGGCCGCTCCGCAATCTGCGCCCGTGCGCGCGAAGCAGCCCGGGCCGGATTCTGGCACTGCGCGGGCTGGAGCCGCCAGGCATCCAACGCTCCGTCCGTATGCTACCCGCTTTCGCCCCGCAAGGCGAGAGCCCTCTGCCTCCTTCAGGGCCCGGAGGCGGCATGGCTGCTCAGGGCGTGCGGTCCGTCTGCTCTTTTTGCTGCGCCGCGTCCCTCCTTTGTTTCCGGCTGCCCGGTCTCAGCTCGCTGACCAGCACCCCGGCCAGGATCATGGCCCCGCCCAGCAGCGCCAGCCCCGGCAGGCGCTCCCCGGCCATGCGGCCGAAGATGCCCGCCCAGACCGGCTCACAGGAATAGATGAGCGTGGCACGGGTGGGAGAGACTTTTTTCTGCGCCCAGTTGATGGCGTACTGGATGCCCGCGGTGGAAACACCCAGGGCAAAGGCGCTGCCCAGCACCAGCCAGGAAGGCGGCGGCACGCTTTCGCCCGCCAGGGGCATGGCGGCGAAACTGAGCAGGGAAGCCATGAGCACCTGCACGATGGTGACCCGCCGGGCATTGACGCTGCGGGCCACCAGACCGATGAGGATGATCTCCATGGCGATGGCCAGCGCGCTGACGGCCGTCAGCATCTCGCCCCGGCCGAAGCCCGCGCCGCTGTCATCGGGACCGGACAGCAGCAGGACGCCGGGAAAGGCCAGCGCGATGCCCACCCAGGCCATCACATGCGGCGGGCGCTTCATGACCAGCCATTGCAGCAGGGGCACCAGCGGCACATAGAAGGCCGTGATGAAGGCCGACTTGCTGGCCGTGATGGTCTGCAGGCCGCAGGTCTGCAAGGCATAGCCGCCAAAGATGCACAGGCCGATGCTCATGCCCGCCCAGACTTCCCGCCAGGTGAAGTCCCTGAGCAGCGGCAGGGAGAACAGGACCAGGGCCAGAGCGGCAAAGGCGAAACGCACGCCCACGAAAAAGAAGGGCCCCGTGGCCTCCAGGGCACTGCGGATGATGATGAAGGTGGCGCCCCAGATCATGGTGATCAGGACCAGCGATCCTTCCTCCAGGGGGATGCGCGCCCGCAGGCGCGCCAGCAAGCCCGGCATAAGCTCTTCCTCTTTCATGGGCAGGATCAGCGCAGCTGGCTGTCCTTGCTGCCTTTGCGGTTGTACGGATGCACGGCGTGCTGCTCTTGGTCGGCTTCCTGCTGGCATTCCAGGCACAGCCGCACACCGGGCAGGGCCCGCCGTCGGGCCTCGGGGATGGGTTCGCCGCATTCCTCACAAAAGGCACGGCTCTCGCCCCGGGGCAGGCAGGCCCTGGCCCGCCTCACCTCGTCGGCGATGGAATCCCGGATCTGATCCTGCACGGCATTGTCGCCCGCCCAGCCTACCGCCATGATGCACCTCCCCGCATGTTCCGCAGTTGTCCTGCCGCTCCGCGCCTTGCGGCAACGGGGACAGACTATAGTCATGCTCCCCGCTCCAAGGCAAGCAGGCGTTGACGTATGACGTGCACCGTATTGACCCCGCCTTCCTTTCTTCTTACACTGGGGCATTCTTGTGAACACCGCCGCCTTCGGGCGGCACTGGCTGGAGGTCTCCATGCATATCCGTTTCTGCTGACGCATGCGCCGGACTCCCGTGGGGAGATCTGTGCGTTCAGGCATGTGTGCCGGAAACGGACGGTCCTGGCGGCTCCCAGACAGCGCAAGACCTTTCCGGGCGATGCCTCCGGGCTAAGATGCGGCCCATCCTCGCCCGCCTGCCGCTTTCCTGCACCTTTCCTGGATAATGTGTCCCGATATGCTCCCGGGGCGTGCTGCCGTGGTCCCGGACCACGGACATACGCCCGTCCTCTGCCGGTGTTCCCGGTTCGAGGCGACGCGCCCGGCGCGTTTCCCGCTGTTCCCGCAACAGCCCACATTTTCCATGCGAGAGGTCATCATGAAAACCTGCCGTTTCCTGCTGCCCGCCCTGATGGCGGGCCTGATCTTTGCCATGACGTCCCATGCCGCCCCCCTGGACAGCTTCAAGGGCCTTTCCGGCACGCTTGATATCGCCGGCGGCACGGCCCACATCCCGGTCATGAAAGGCGCTGCCAAAAACATCATGACCGCCAATCCCGACATCCGCATCACCGTGGCCGGCGGCGGTTCCGGTGTGGGCGTGCAGCAGGTGGGCGAAGGCCTGGTGCAGATCGGCAATACCGGCCGCGCCCTCAAGGAAAAGGAGATCGCCAAGTACGGCCTGCAGAGCTTCCCCTTCGCCATCGACGGCGTGGCCCTGGTGGTCAACCCCGCCAACAAGGTGCGGGCCATCACGGCCCGGCAGGCCCAGGACATCTTTGCCGGCAAGATCACCAACTGGAAGGCCCTGGGCGGCGCTGATGCTCCCATCACGGTCTACACCCGCGAAGACGGCAGCGGCACCCGCGAAGTCTTTGTGGAAAAGGCCCTGAAAAAAGGCCCCATCGTGGCTTCCGCCAACGTGGTGAACTCCAACGGCGCCATGAAGACGGCCATCGGCCAGGACAAGCTGGGCATCGGCTATGTGGGCATCGGCCATGTGGACAAGAGCGTGGCCGCCCTGACCTTCGACAAGATGATCCCCTCGCAGGAAAACGCCGCCTCCGGCGCCTACACCCTGACCCGCCTGCTCTACATGAACACCAAGGGGGCGCCCTCCGGCCTGACCAAGGCCTTCATCGACTACATCTACTCGCCTGAAGGCAGCGCCATCATCGAAAAGAGCGGCTACATCCCCACCGGCCGCAAGTAATCCGTCATCACACTATGCGGGGCGGCCATGCCGCCCCGCCGGGATCCTGAACATGGCATTTCCTTTCCTGCGGCGCAGCGGGACCCTGCCCCGTCTGTGCGGCCTGCTCGTCATCCTTGCCACAGGCGCCCTGTTCGCCCTGGTGGGCTGCTTTGCCCTGCCGGTGCTCTGGAGCGCCCAGGGCGGCCTGATCTTCTCCTGGTCGTGGCGTCCCCCCACGGACTTCGGCATCCTGCCCATGCTGGCGGGCTCCCTCATCCTGTCCTTTTCCGCCCTGCTGCTGGCCTGGCCCCTGTCCCTGGGGCTGGCCTGCGCCCTGCAGGATCCCGCCCCGGCATGCTGGCAAAAATGGCTCACGGGCCTCATCCGTTTCATGACCGCCATCCCCACGGTGGTCTACGGCTTTGCCGCCGTGTTCCTGCTCACGCCCCTGGTCAGGGAGGCCGCCGGGGGCTCCGGCCTGTGCTGGCTCTCCGCCGCCTGTGTCCTGGCCCTGCTCATCAGCCCCACCATGGTGCTGGTCATGGATGTGGCCCTGCGCGAACAGATGCGCCGCCTGCTCCTGCCCGCCCTTTCCCTAGGCATGGGCAGGAATACCGTCCTTGCCTGCCTTGCCCTGCCCGCCGTCCGCCGCTGGCTGCTGACCGCCGGGCTGCTGGGCTTCGGCCGGGCCATCGGGGACACCCTCATCCCGCTCATGCTCAGCGGCAACGCACCCAACGTCCCGCACAACCTGTTCGCCGGGCTGCGGACCCTGACCGCCCACATGGGCCTGGTCACGGCCACGGACGTGGGCGGCCCGGCCTACAACTCCCTGTTCGTGGCCGGGGGGCTTTTGCTCTGCATCAGCACCGGCGTCAGCCTGGTGCTGCGGCGTCTGGAAAAAAAGCAGGATGTGCTCCTGCCGCCCGTGCCCGCCTTCTGGCGCCGTCTCGCTCCTGCGGGCCTGCACCTGCTGGCGCGCGGTGCCGGCATCCTGTGCAGCGCCTGTGTCCTCGCGCTGCTGGGCTTTTTGCTCTGGCGGGGGCTGCCGGTGCTGGATGCCGCCCTTCTGGTGGGCGACGCACCGTTCTGGCCCGCACTGCTGGGCCGCTTCCCCATCTGGGACGGCATCTGGCCCGCCTGTCTGGGCACCCTCTGCCTGCTGGGCATCACCATGGCCCTGGCCCTTGTGCCCGGCATCGGCTGCGGCATCTATCTGGCGGAATACGCCCCGCCCCGCATGCAGCGCCTGCTCAACAGCCTGATGGACATCCTGTCCGGCGTCCCGTCCATCGTGATGGGCATCTTCGGCTTCACCCTCATCCTGTTCCTGCACCGCCTGGGCTTTGCCGGCGCCAGCTCCGGCCTGCTGCTGGCCGGGGGCTGCCTGGCCCTGCTGGTCCTGCCGGCGCTGGTGGTGACCACGCGCACGGCCCTGGAGAGCCTGCCCACCTCCCTGCGCCTCTGCGGGGCCGCCCTGGGCCTGCGCCACGGCCAGACCGTGCGGCACCTGCTGCTGCCCCAGGCCAGCCGCGGCATCCTGAGCGGCGTCATGCTGGCCCTGGGCCGTTCCGCCGAGGACACGGCCGTCATCCTGCTCACCGGCGTGGTGGCCAACGCCGGGCTCCCCGCCGGGCTGGGCCTGCGCTTCGAAGCCCTGCCCTTTTTCATCTATTACACGGCTGCCCAATACCAGACACCGGAAGAACTGCAACGGGGCTTCGGAGCCGCCCTGACCCTGCTGGCCCTTTCCGGCGGCCTGCTCCTGCTGGCCTGGTGGCTGCATGAACGTTTCCGCCAGGAACGGCAGCCGGACATGACGCCCCTGACGTTTTCGGGAGGACCGCAATGACCCCTCTTGTCCGCATCCGTGACCTGTGCCTGCACCTCAACGGCCGTGCCATCCTGCATCATGTGGATCTTGAACTGCCGCGCCACGGCATCAGCGTCCTGCTGGGGCGCTCCGGTTCCGGCAAGACCAGTTTCCTGCGCTGCCTGAACCGCCTGCACGACTGCACCAGGGACAGCCGCATGCAGGGGAAAATAGAACTTTTGCTGGACGGGACGATGCAGGACATCAGCCGCCTGCAGGGCGAAGAGGCCCTCTCCCGCCTGCGGCGTCAGGTGGGCATGGTCTTCCAGACCCCCAACGTGCTGCCGGCCAGCATCGGACAGAACCTGCTGCTGCCCCTGCAACTGGCTGCCGGGCTGGATATGGACGAGGCCCGCTCCCGGGCCCGGCGCAGCCTGGAAGACGTGGGCCTGTGGCCGGAGGTCCACGACAGGCTGGGCGAGCCTGCCGCCTCCCTTTCCGGCGGCCAGCAGCAGCGCCTCTGCCTGGCCCGCACCCTGGCCCTGGAGCCGCAGATCCTCCTGCTGGACGAGCCCACGGCGTCCCTCGATCCGGCCAGTACCCGCCGCATCGAGGACCTGCTCCGGCACCTGTCGGAGCGCTACGCCATCATCCTCGTCTCGCACGGGATCAGCCAGGCCCGCCGTCTGGCGGCCCGTCTGCTGCTTTTTGAGGAAGGCCATGCCCGTGGCCCCTTCCCGCCGGAAGAGCTGGCCCGCATCTTCCCGCCGCACGGGGGCACGGCGGCACAGGCCTGAGACCACACGTCCGCGCCAGCACCTCTGGACGGCGGACGGCCGTTTTTCCTCTGGCAGGACGGCAGGCATCATGCTATCCCGAAATGAGGAACCCCTGTCCGTGACGGACAGACCGTCTAACCCCTTGCAAGGATCCGCCATGTCTGCTGCCATCCGCAATCCCCTGCCGCTCTGGGGATTGTATTTCCTGCTGCTCGTGGCCATGTTCGCCACGCCCCTGTCCAACCTGAGTTTCCTGCTCTGGATCATCGTCCCCCTGCTGGCCCTGACGGTCCGCAACAGCGCCCGCAAGGAAGGCTTCGAGGACGAGGCCCGGCATGCCTCCTGGATCATGGGCTCGGCCGGGCTCTTCCTCCTGCTGGTCTTCCTGCTCATCGGCGGCATGGCCACCGCCAGCTCGACCCTGATCGGAGCGGAGTCCCAGCAGCGCATCAACGAGATCAGCACCGCCATGAGCCGGCAGCAGATGCCCTGGAAGGACGCCTTCGTCCAGCTGCTGGAAGTCCAGGGCGTCAAGGGCATGATCCTCATCTGCGCCGGCGGCCTCCTGCTGAGCGTGCTCTGGCCCCTGCAGCGCATCCTCCAGGGCATGGTGGCCCTGAAGATGTGCGTGGCCCCGCGCCGCATCTCCACCGGCGGCAAGCTGCTGACCCTGCTGCTGGCCGTCCTGCTGACCGGCGTTTCCTGCCTGGCCGCCCTTGGCGCCACCCTGTAGGGAAAGTGTCGCCCCAAACGGGGACGGACAGGCCTCTCCTGCCGTCCCGCCGGGGGCCAGCCGCCCTTGCCCGTACCGCCCGCGGATGGCGGCCACGCCAGGCGGACACAGGTCATGCGGCGCACTGCGGACCGTTGCGGGCAATGCCCGCAGTGCAGGGGCAGGAATACCGGCCATCATCCGGGCGCAGCATTGCCGATGTCCGCAAGGCAGGGCCCCGGTCCTTTGTTTCCCTGAGACACGTCACGGCCGGTCCTTTGCATCTGCCGGCCTTCCCTGAGCCTCAACCTGTCCCGGGAGGGTGCTCCATGATCCGTCCCCGCTCCTGCCCCCTGATTTTGTTCTGTCTGCTGCTCCTGCCCTGGCTGGGCGCCTGCGCTCCCCAGTACGGCGTGAGCGTGGATTCCCTGCGCGGTCCCCAGGCCGACAGCGCCGGTACCATCTATGTGCCCCGCCCCGGCGTGGAAGGCATGGCCGAGGACGACCTGCTGTTCCGGAATGTGGCCGCACAGCTGGAGCCCTGCTTCACGGCCCGGGGCTACACCCTGAAACTGGACGAACAGACGCAGGACAAAAGCGACAACCTGGTCTTCATCAGCTTCGGCATCAGCGAGCCCGACGTGCGCATCTACACCACGGTCAGCTATGTGCCCTACACCTGGGGACGGGGACATTTTCGCCATACCCGGTGGGTGCGCGAGGAAGAGACGCGGACCAAGGTCTTTTTCCATGCCGGGCTGCTGCTGGAAGGCTGCACGCGGGCACCGGACGGCGGCCGCGGCAAGAACCTCTGGCGGACAGAGATCCGCTGTACGGGACAGGATGATGATTTCCGCACCCTGTTGCAGGCCATGCTGCCCGTTTTGCAGCAGCATCTGGGCAAGGAGACCAGCGGACGACGCTATTTCGTCGTGACGCTGGACGAGGATACCCCACCTGTGGTGGAAGAAAAGGAAGTGGCCAACTGAGATACGTCCGGTCCATCCATATGAAAGAGCCCCGCCGTTCTCCGGCAGGGCTCTTCTTCCCTCAGCGTTGCGCCATGTCTTCGCCTGTCCAGCCGCCGCCAAGGGCCCTGACGAGAGAAACGGCGTCCTTGGGCATTTCCAGTGCACAAGGTCTGCCACTGCCGCGGCAAAGCCTCCCTGCTGTCTTGATCCTCTGTGGACCGACCTGGATGGCCGTATGGTCTATTCCTGCGGACTTACTGCCAGCTCCTTGATCCAGCGGATGGTCTGACGGCTCATTTTGCGGTGCATGTCCTCGTCATTGCTCACATGCAGGGCCCGGGCCAGGCAACCGGCCACACAGACGGGCTCCAGCCCGGCCTTGCGCCGGTCATGGCACAGATCACATTTGCAGGCCTTGCCGGTAACGGCATCCAGATGGGGCACACGGTAGGGGCAGGCCGTCACGCAGGCGCCGCAGCCCGTGCAGCGGTCGGCATCGATATGGACGATGTTCTCCTCGTCCAGCCACATGGCCTCATGCGCACAGGCACGAAGGCAGGCAGGATGCGTACAGTGCACACAGGTCACGAAGCCCAGGGGCAGGCGGACCTTGCCCTCTGCCAGAGCGGGCATGCCGCCCAGCTGGCGACACAGGGGCACGGAGATCCCATGCCACTGGCGGCAGTGGATCTCGCAGGCCTTGCAGTTGACGCAGCGGTGCTCGTCAAAGGCGATACAGGTGGAAGTGCTCATCGTTTTCCCTCCCGGGCATGATCGTTGCGGACAGGGCGCAAGGTCACAAAATGCTCCTGCAGGGCAAGGCCGTGGACCATGACATCTTCCCTGTCCAGCCCGCCCGGCATGAACTCCTGGTCCGCCAGCCCCATGCCGCGGGCCCGGCTCTCCACCGGCAGGCGATGCCCGAAACCGTGCAGCATGAACACGGCGTCGGGATGCATGCCGGGGATCACCCGTACCCGGATCTCGCCACCCTTGCCGTCCATACGTTCCATGCGGACGGTGTCCCCATCCTCCACGCCCAGTTCCCGGGCCCGTTCAGGGGCGATCCAGGCCCGGTTCTCCGGCAGGCTGTCATGCAGCAGGGGATTGTTCTGGGTGTGCGAATGGGTGTGGCGCGCATTGCGTCCCACGATCAGGCGGAACTGTCCCTTCCCCGGCCGGGGCACGTCCTGCCAGGGGGTGAGCGAAGGCAGGCCGGCCTCCTGCCAGGGGCCGAAAAGGACCTCTATCTTGCCGGAGGGCGTCGCGAAGCGGGGGCCCGGATCGACGGGAGCGTCCGTGAGGGGCGCGGAACCGTGACGGAAATCCTCCACGGTGACGCCCGTGCCTTCCAGCTGGAAGCGCCAGACATCTTCCAGCGTCCCGCAGGCCAGATCCTCCAGCCCCAGACGGCTGGCCAGCTGCCCCAGGATCCACCAGTCCGGCCGGGTATCGAAACGGACCTCCGCGGCCGGGCTGCGCATGATGAAGGCAGGCTTGCTGCCGCTCTTGACCTGGAGCAGGGAGCCCCGCTCCACAAAGGACGGCATGGGCAGCACCACATCACTGAACCAGGCCGTATCCGACCAGGAAAAAGTCAGCGAGACCATGAGTTCCAGCCCGGCCAGCTGGGCCTTTTGCCGTTCAGGATCCGGCATGGCGGACAGGGGGTCGTGCTTGAGGGTGAAGTATGCCTTGACGGGATACGGCTCCCCGCTTTCCACGGCCCGGAAAGCCTTGTGCAGCAGGCTGCTGCCGGGGGCAAAAGCCGGTTCCGCCCAGCCGACGCCGTCCGCCCTCTTTTCTTCGGGAGCAGCATAAAGCGAGGTGAAGGAACGCAGCCCCTTGCGCCCGGCATCCCTGGGGCCCGCCGCCAGCAGCAGGCCCCCCTTGCTGCCGAAAGAACCTAGCAGCGCATTGATGAGGTAGGCCGTGCGGCAGACCATGAAGGACTGGGGATAGCGCGTGCTCATCCAGCCGCCATGCCAGATGACCTGCGGCGCCGCAGCGGCCAGGGAACGCGCCAGCTCCACCATGACATCCGCGGGGATGTCGCACCGGCTCTCGGCCCATTGCGGCGAATAGGGGCGCACGAAGTCCGCCAGCGCTTCGAAATCCTGGACATGACGCTCCACATAGGCGGCATCGTAAAGCTTTTCTTCGATCAGGATATGCAGCACCGCCAGGTTGAGGGCCAGATCCGTGCCGGGACGGATGCAGATGTTCTGCTGCGCCTTGAGGCCCGTCACCGTGGGGCGGACGTCCACACAGGTCAGGCGGCAGCCCTTGTCCAGAGCATCCAGCACCTGATTGAGCTCCCCGACCTTGAGGGATTCCAGCAGGTTGCGGCCCTGCACCACGATATGACGGCAGTTCTTGAAATCATAGATCCATTTGCCGCGCCCGTGGCCTGTCAGGGAATAGGAGGCCTGATTGACGTTATGGGCGCAGGCGTCATCATGGGTGCAGTAATTGGGTGACCCCAGGCCGCGCATCAGGGCCTTGCTCATGTCGGAAAACGGCCCTGGCCGCTCGGACCAGAGCACGCTGCGCGGCCCGTAGGTGGCCATGATGGTTTTCAAGCGTTCCGCCACATAGTCCAGGGCCTCGTCCCAGCTCACGGAACGCCACTGGCCTGCGCCGCGCGCTCCGGCACGGATCAGCGGCCCCTGCGGACGTTCGTCATCAGCGTACAGGGCCAGGGACGCGGCGCCCCGGGGGCACAGGGCCGCCCCGGAAGCGCTGTGGCTGTTGCCGCATATCCAGCGCGGCACGCCGTTTTCACAATGGATCTCCACCGGGCAGCGCGTATTGCACATGCCGCACAGGGAGTAGACGATGGATGACGCCATAGAGGGACTCCTGCCCGCAGGGCGGGCGTCTATCAGTCGATGATCGTCCCCTGTCCGTCCTGCTCGGCGGGACACAGCACACGTCCCAGCAGCAGGCGCAGGGGGATGTAGGCCAGCACGAACCAGAAGACGAAGCCCGGCTCAGGGCCCAGCAGAGGCAAAGAAAAAGGAAGGGGGGGACTGACCAGGCCGAAGCGGGCCTGCATCCAGGCAAGAGCCAGCGGGACCGGCCACAGCGACGCTACCCACAGGGCACCGTTGAGGGAAAAATAATACCCAAAGGCTTCATGCCCCTGGCGATTGACAGCCTTGTAGGCCTCCTTGCCGCTCTCGCGCAGCGCACGCTCACTCAGCCTGTGATAATGCCGCATCTCGCTGCGCAACTCCTTGAGCCGGGCCGCATGCATACGCTGCCCGAGCCGCAGGGTCAGCAGGCCCAGCACCACGGTCTGGGCTGCCAGCAGGCATGTCCCCACCATGTAGCCCCATGCCGGCAGCCCGGGGAACCAGCGGTACGGAGCTATGCACCAGGGATCTATCCACAACAAAAAACTTTCCATGCCCATCACAAAACAGGGCAGGGAAAAACCCTGCCCTTCAGCGGCTAGCCGAAAATACGGTAATTGAAAAAGCCGCGCAAGACGTAATCCGTGCCCACATACAAGGCAAGGACGATGAAGAGGCGCTTCAGCCAGATGTCGGAGAAAAAGCGGGAGGTATAGGGGCCGATGAGCGAGCCCACCGCGATGCCCACCAGCTCAAGCCCCACCAGGGACCAGTCCACGGTCACGCCGTGCAGCAGCAGGGTCGTGATGCCCGTGATCATGCTCACCAGCACGGCCAGCGCCGACGTCCCGGCGGCCAGATACATGGGCAGCTGGGTGATGCTGGTCAGGAAGGGTACCAGCAGGAAACCACCGCCCACGCCCAGGAAGGCGGCAATGGAAGAGATGACGATACCGCCCACGAAGGGCAGCACGGGATTGAAGGCAAACTCCACGCCGCAGAAGGTGAAGACACAGCGCCCCAGGCTGAAGCTGCGCAGGCGGACACCCGTCTCCACGGCTTCACCGGGCTTCCTGTTTTTGACCGATGCCTCAAAAGCTTTGGCAGCTTCCTTGGCCTTGGCCTTGGAACGCTGTCCGGCCGGCGAGGTCTCCCACATCAGGTAGCAGCCCAGCAGCAGGACGAAGAGGCCAAAATACCCCTGGTACGAGGAAAAATTCAGCTTGCCGGCCGTCAGCTTGACAGCCATGAAGGCACCCACGATGGATCCCAGGCCCAGGGCGATGCCCAGCGGCAGCACGATGCGCTTCAGACGATAATAGCTGAAGGTGCTCAGGGCTGCGGAAAGCCCGGCCAGCATCTGGTTGGAGGCCCGCACGGAGTCGGTGATGGACTTGTTGAGGGGGGTCTGCCCAAACGACTTGGCATAAGCCCCCAGACCGTGCACGCTCATGTGCCCCACACCGGCCATGACACCACCAAAGGCCCCCACTGTGGAGAAGATCCAGCCCACCCACAGGGCCCAGCCGAAGGCCAGCAGCATATTGGTCTGCGGCCCGCCGGGGATACCGAGATAACCGGGAACCGCCTGCATGTCGATGGACTGCGGCGCCGTTTCAAGCTGCCTGGCGATGGCAGTGGCAAGCGGGCTCGTGTCCGCCGCTGCGGCAAGCCCTGCGCAAAGCCCGATACACAATATGCTCAGGGTGATCCCCAGAACGACTTTTTTCATGGAGCCTCCTTATCAAATTTAATAATTATTATCTTTAATATACACAAAAAATATTTTCCGCAAGTGCAATTTTTCATAAGTCGCCATCCCAGCCAGGACAGCCGCGGAGGCGCCGCAACGTCTGCCTGCCCGCCGAGCTTTCCTTACATCTTTCCCCCACAGCCAAAGCTCTCCGGCCTGTACCGGGGACAACCAGGGACCCCACCGGCAAAATTGCGGAGGGAAGGTCCGGCCGCTGGGGGATCGGGCAGGCGCGCGCCGCGTGGCTGGCGCCATGCAAAAAAGACCCCCTCGCGCTGAAAGCGGCAAGGGGGTCTCGAACGATCTTTGGCAGCGGCCTACTTTCCCACATGACGTTATGCAGTATCATCGGCGATGGAGAGCTTAACTTCCGAGTTCGGAATGGGGTCGGGTGTACCCTCTCCTCTATGGCTACCAAAGAAATTTGTCAAAATATTGAAACAGGGATGGAAGGTTTTTCGAGAAACAAGACGCACGGGCTATTAGTACTGGTCAGCTCCACCCCTCACAGGGCTTCCACCTCCAGCCTATCGACGAGGTCGTCTACCTCGGCCCTTCAGGACTTGCGTCAGGGAGAACTTATCTTAAGGCAGGCTTCCCGCTTAGATGCTTTCAGCGGTTATCCCTTCCACACATAGCTACCCTGCTGTGCCGTTGGCACGACAACAGGTCCACCAGTGGTGTGTCCATCCCGGTCCTCTCGTACTAGGGACAGGCCCTTTCAATTCTCCTACGCCCACAGAAGATAGGGACCAAACTGTCTCACGACGTTTTAAACCCAGCTCGCGTACCACTTTAAACGGCGAACAGCCGTACCCTTGGGACCTGCTTCAGCCCCAGGATGTGATGAGCCGACATCGAGGTGCCAAACCGCATCGTCGATGTGAACTCTTGGATGCGATCAGCCTGTTATCCCCGGCGTACCTTTTATCCAATGAGCGATGACCCTTCCATTCGGGATCACCGGATCACTAACACCTACTTTCGTACCTGCTCGAGATGTCTCTCTTGCAGTCAAGCTCCCTTCTGCGTTTGCACTCGACGGCTGGTTTCCAATCAGCCTGAGGGAACCTTTGCATGCCTCCGTTACATTTTGGGAGGCGACCGCCCCAGTCAAACTACCCACCAGACACTGTCCTCTTACCGGGTAACGACGAAGAGTTAGGGACCTGAACAAACAAGGGTGGTATTTCAACGTTGCCTCCCCCCATACTGGCGT